>CAZGQL010000059.1:16264-24023 GCA_964527905.1 uncultured Syntrophobacteraceae bacterium | reverse complement strand
GCGGCCGACTGGACCGCCCAGGAACACATCCTCCAGGATGCCATCGCCAGGCGTCAGCGCCTCGATGAGGAGCTCGACCGTCTGAGCTCCGAAAAATCCAAGATCGAGCGCTTTCAAAGGATCATTCCCTTGCTCGCCCAGCGCCGCGAGATCCAAGACCGGCTTGCATCCCTTGGCGCGGTCCGGATCCTCGCTCCCGAGTTCACCAAGATCCGACAGGACCTCATGCTGCAGCGGGCCCAGCTCGTCGAACAGGAGCGGGCCGCTGGACGACAGGTTGCCGAGCTCACCGCCAAGCTCGATCCGTTGCACGTCCCGGAGGCCTTTTTCGACCGCGAGCCCCAGGTTCTCGAGCTCCACGAACGCCTCGGCGCCTACCGGAAAGGCGTTCGAGACCTCGCACGCCTCCATGCCGACCGGCGACTTCTTCTTCAGGAAGCCGCCGGAATTCTCCGGGACGTCCGGCCCGACCTGAGCCTCGAGCACGTCGAGAGACTTCGCCTCACGGCCGCCAAGCGTGCGCGGATCCGACGCCTGGCAACCCAGGGAGAAGCCGTCTCCGAACGGCGCGACCGACTTACCGAAGAGGCAAGTCGACTGCAAGTCAAACTCAGTGAGGCCGAAACACGACTTGCGGTCATGAGCACACCCAGGGATCCCAGTGCCCTGCGTAGGACCCTCAACGAGGTTCGCAAGCAGGGCAACCTGGACGAAGAACTCTGCCGAGCCACGGCCAGGATGCGGTCGGACCAGGACCAGTGCTCCATCGATCTCGCCCGCCTGGGGCTCTGGAACGGGGATCTGTTTGAGCTCGAAAAGCTTTCCGTGCCCTCACCGGAAACCCTCGACCGCTTCGAGAGCGCCATCGAGGCAGGGCGAAAGGCGCTGGAAAGCTGCCGCGAGCGTGCCGCCGATGCGGAGCGCCGACTTTCCGAGGTGGACGAGCGAATCCGTGGGCTCGAGCTCGGGGGCCCCGTCCCGCTGGAAAGCGATCTCGAAGCGGCGAGGGGCCATCGGGCCTGGGGGTGGTCCCTGGTTCGCCGGGCATGGCTCGAAGGCGTCACGGACGAGGAGGAAACCAGGGCTTTTGACCGGCATCGACCGCTTCATGAAGCCTTCGAGGCCAGCATGCGCGAAGCCGATACGATCGCCGACCGGTTGCGCAGGGAGGCCCATCGCGTCGCGGAACTGGCGAGCCTGTTGGCACGGCGAGATCAGTTGCTCGAGCTCGGGCGGAGGATTCGCCTCGAGACCGTTTCTGCGGAGCGAGACTTGAACCAGGTTGAGAGCGAATGGCAAGCCGCCTGGCGGCCTTGCGGGCTTTCGCCCCTCACACCGAAGGAAATGCGAGCCTGGATGGTGCGCCGGGACAAGCTGGTGGCTGCCGCACAGAACCTTCGGGTTCAACAGGCGTTGGTCACCGACCTGACCGAACGGGTCACCGACGCCCGTTCCAAGCTTTTGGACCGACTGCGGGAATTCCCGGGAGAAGCATCACCTGAGGAGACCGGACTGGATGGGCTGATCGAGCGAGCCTCGGAAATGGTCGAGCGCATGGAAGCAGAAGGACGTGCGCACCACGAGCTCACTCAGACCGTCGAAAGCCTGAGGCGGGATCTGGATTCAGCCCAGCGCGCGGCTGAGCTGGCGGAGCGAGAGTACGTCCAATGGCGGGATGCCTGGACGGAATCCATGGCGGATCTCGGCCTCGACCCGGCCACTTCGCCCATCGAGGCCAGTTCCCTTATCGAGCGTATCGAGGAGCTATTCAAACTGATCGACAAGGCGGAAGGGCTCCAAGGAAGGATCCAGGCCATCATGGAGGAACGCCGGAACTTCGAGCTCGATGCAGCGACCCTGGCGTCCGAGCTCGACGCCGAGCTTGCCGGGTTCCCGCCGGAGCGGATCGCAAGCGAGCTTCACGGGCGTTTTCAGGAGATGTCCAGAATCGTCGCCGCGCGAGTCGAGATCGAATCCCAACGGACGGCTCAACAGGCGCTTCTTTCGACCGCCAGGGATCGCTTGCTCGAAATCGCCGGACAGCTCGAGGTCCTATGCACTCAGGCGGGCTGTACCGTGCCGGAGGAACTCGAGGAGGCCGAGGAGAGGTCCAGCCAGGCCTTGATGCTCCGTAGGGAGCTCGATTCCATCGAAAAGCAGTTGTTGGAAATCGGTGCGGGAGCCACCCTCGAAGAGCTCGCTCGGGAAGGGGGTGCCATGGATCCCGACCAGCTGCCACGGCGGCTGCGGGAAATAGGGGAACGTCTGGAGGCTCTCGAGGAGGAGCGGTCCGACGCCTTCTCGGCGGCCGTCCGTGCCCGACAGAACCTCGAGCGAATGGACGGCCGCGCAGACGCGGCTGAAGCGGCCCAGCAGGCCCAGGCAGCCCTCGCCCGCCTTCGGGAGGACGCCAACGCTTATATCCGCCTGCGGCTGGCCCACAGCATCCTGGTGAGGGCGATCGAGCACTACCGCTCAGAGAACCAGGACCCTATCGTCCGGCGGGCGGGAGAGTTCTTTGAACGGCTGACCCTTGGCTCCTTCGGCTCCCTCCAGGTGGACTACAATGAACAAGATGAACCGATTCTGGTGGGGGTACGCCCGAACGGAAAGCATGTTCCGGTTTCAGGCATGAGCGAGGGAACTCGAGATCAATTGTACTTGTGTCTGCGGCTGGCAAGCCTTGAACGCCATGCGGCCCGTAACGAGCCGATCCCCTTCGTGGCGGACGACATCCTGGTGAATTTCGACGACCGCCGCGCGAGCGCGGCACTCCAGACCCTCGAGGATCTGTCCCGATCCACCCAGGTGATCCTCTACACCCACCACACGCACCTGGTTGACCTTGCCCGGAAGGCGGTCTCGGCCGAGGCCTTGTTCATCCATGAGCTGCCTCGAGCCTGAACGCCCGAAGTGTATCCAACCAAACGAAAGCAAAAGCAGACGGCTGTTTCATCCGGTTCCGAAGCCTCTATGGAAATTCTTCGGAAGCCTCAGGAACCGACGAAAGCCCCGAGCGATCCCGTTCACCGTGCCTCTTGCCTCCCCAAAACACTGCGGCGATAATGGGCACTGCGACGCAGCCCCGGAGGGGGCCTGTCGCGTGAGCGGCGTCCAATGGGGAAACAGGAGAGCGGCATGCAGCGCAACAAACTCGTTCTTGCGGCAATGGGACTCCTCCTGGGCCTCGTCCTGATGGGTGCAGTGACGGCCGATGCCCGGGAAGGGAACGTGTACAAGAGGAATGGAGGAGGAGCTCAACCGAAATCGAAGGTCGGGAGCAAGGCGGTAGCCAACCGGAACATGGTGATCTGGGCTTCCAACCTGTGGGTGGTGCTTCGCTACGATGCGGAGTCCAACTCCTTGACGGCCACGGCGAGTGATGCCACCGGGGCCGCCCTGTGGTTCGATCCGGCCCCCCGGGTCTTTGGCAACACCATTTCCGCCCGAGCGGAACTCACCCTTGGAGATCCGGGCGACTGGGTGGATTACCTGGACTATGACATCGTGATCCGCGGCGGAACCGCTTACATTTATGAATCCACGTCCGACGATCCGGTCGTCTTCCTCTACCGCGGGAGGGCGGCCAAGCTCATCACGTTCTGACCGTCCCTCGAGGCTTAGGATCCGCTTGGTCGGCCCCTTGCCGGCCAGGCGGATCGCCGGGCGGCCACCACCCGCGTGCCCCGCCCTCAAGTCTGCCCCCAAGCCCCCACCCCGCAAAAGGCGCTCACGAACGCCCGCCGAGTCGGCGTCGCAACCATGTCTTTCCGCATCACCAAAGCAATGCAGTCGGGCCGGAAATAGTGGTCCAGGGAGAGGAATTCCAGCTTGCGGTGGGTCAGGGCCGGAAGCTCCCGAACAACCGTGGCCAGTGAAATGCCAAGCCCCATCTCCACGTAGAGTGCGCTCAACTCGACGTTCGAAGACTCCATGACAATCCGGCAAGGGACACCGAGCCGATGAAACTGCTCCTCAAGGGCAACCCGCCCGGCGTACTGGAGCTCCTTGGGAGGCAGGATGAACGGGTAGTCCGCCAACCGTTTCCAAGTGACCCGCTTCAATCGTCCCAGCGGATGGCCCGACGGAACCATGAGCACCGTTTCGACCCGCTTCCAGCGAATGGCCGTAAGATCTTTGGGTACCGAAGACTCAAGGGCAAACCCGAAATCCACCTCCCCGTCCCGCACCAGTCGAAGGACCGTCCTTTGGGGACGGTCCAGGAGGCTCGGCTCGACCCCAGGGAAGCGGGCGAGGTAATCCCGCAGCACCTCCGGGAACAGGTGGTAGAGGGTCGTGAACGGCGCCGCGACCCGAAGGGGGCCCTTTTGGAGATTCTGCAGTTCGCTGAGGTCCCCGGAGAGCTGTTCATAGCCTTTGAGGACCATTTCGCAGAATTCCAGGAACCGCTCGCCGGCCGCGGTGAGCTTGAGCCTGCGAGTCCCTATCCGTTCCATCAAGCGGCAATCGAGCTCATCCTCCAAGGCCTTGACCTGCTGACTGAGTGCCGACTGGGTCCGCAGCGTGGCCTCCCCCGCCCGGGTGAAGCTCCCAAGCCGGGCCACATGGTAGAACCCAACGATCTGCTGCCATTCCATGACGCATTAGCTCGACTGATGGGGTTCATGAAGACAATTAATTGGACATTTCCATCACTTATAGCAGACTCAGGCCATGATGTGAATTCGATCCCGATCGGCCGTTCCTGTGCTCAAGGTGAGCCCGGGAATGCCAACGGGAGGCGGAATCAACACAGGAGGGCGATCATGAAAGACACGCTCAAACCGGGATTGACCTTCGATTTTACGTTCAGGGTTCCCGAAAACAAAACGGTACCCCATCTGTACCCGGAATCCCCGGAATTTCAGCTCATGCCCCGGGTCCTGGCCACGGGTTTCATGGTGGGGTTGTTCGAGTGGGCCTGCATTCGGGCGGTCAATCCGCACATCGATTGGCCCCGAGAGCAGACCGTTGGCATCGACGTCAGGCTCAGCCATCTCGCGGCGACCCCTCCCGGACTCACCGTCACGGTGCACGGAACCCTGGAGAAGGTCGAAGGGCGGAAGCTCACCTTTTCCTTGGTCGCCCACGATGACGTGGACAAGATATCCGAGGGAACCCACGAGCGATTCATCATCGTTGCCGAGAAGTTCAACGAGAAGGCGGCCCGAAAAGCCGGACCCTCATCCCAGCGGGCCTGAACGTCCGGTTCCCATCCCGGTGGCGCCTCGATGGGCCCATCGCGCTGGTGACATGTGTCCTTTGGCCGAGTCGGCTCGGCCCCAAAAGGCTTCCATCGGATCCGGTCTTCTCTGCAAGGTTCGGCCGCCTGACGGGGAAGCTCACGCCAGCGCCGGCCCATAGGCCGATCATTGCAAGAATGCTTGTGATGAGCCGGCGTTCGAGCTGTCCTCGGTGGGAGCAGGACAAGCAGGAGCCCCGAATTCCCTTTCCTGGTTCACTTCGAGCGCTTCCGTGCGCGCACCCTGGAGGCGCAGAAGCGACTCCCGGAAGCGTTTGAGTTGGAGATGGTTTTTCACGCGCGCGATCACTTCCGCTGGGATGAGGGGCTTTGTGAGTGTGTCCGTAGCGCCGGCATCGAGGCCCCTCGATTTGAACGTCGCGTCGTCGTGGTCCGAAAGGAGCAGAATGGATGTGCAGGCCGTCGACGCCTGTGACCGCATCCGACTCAAGAGACTCAGCCCGTCCGTGTCGGGAAGCTGCATGCCCATCAGGATCAGTTCTGGTTGCAGAGTCCGCGTCATTTCGAGGGCCTGGGATCCGGAACCCACAACCTCGGTTCGAAATCCCGCCGTCCCAAGGATGGCGGGGATCATCGCCAGGACGGAGGAATCCGTGTCCACGAGCAGTACCGTACCCATCCGTGTTTTGCGGGACTTATCCTCGGTCTGCATCCCTTGAAGGGCTTCCTCCTCGCCCGCGACGAGAACGCGGTTGCGCCCCTGGGTTTTGGCCCGCATCAGGGCATCGTCCGCGCGGCGCAGGAGGTCCTCCCCGCTCTCCCCTTCGAGCAGCTCGGCCACACCGAAGCTCGCCGTCACCATAGCGCTTATGCCGGGAAGTTGCACCTGTTCCAGTCGGCTCCGAACACGCTCCGCCACCTGGAAAGCCCCTGCCGCATGGGTATGGGGCAGGAGAACAGCGAATTCCTCGCCTCCCCATCGTGCCGCAAGGTCTTCGAGGCGAACGCTCTCCGAGAGAAGACGGGCGAATGACTCCAGCACCCGGTCCCCCGCCGCGTGTCCATAGGAGTCGTTGATGCTCTTGAACCGGTCCAGATCCGCCACGACCAGAGCCAGGGGATAGCCGTGACGCTTGGCTCCACTGACCTCCTTGAGTAGCCTGTCGTTGAACGACCGTCGGTTTGCCAACCGGGTGAGCTCATCCGTGGAGGCCAGCTGGGCGATCGTGGCGTTGGCCTTGTTGAGCTCCCGGACGCGGTGGGCGAGGGCCGACTGGAGCCGGGTCACCCGGACGCCGACCCCCAATCTGGCCTGCAACTCATCGACGTCGAAGGGTTTGGTGAGGTAGTCATTGGCTCCGGCGTTCAGCGCCTTGGCGATATCCTTCTTCTCATCCCGGGAAGTGAGGATGATGATGTAGTGGGGCTCATCCTCCTTGATCTCCCTCAGTCTGCGGACCACTTCGAGGCCATCCAAACCGGGCATGACCCAATCCAATATGACCAGCTTGGGGGAGTCAGCTCCATTGAGAGCCTGCCACGCCTCATGCCCGTCGCGCACGGTGGCCACTTCAAATCCCCATTTGGTGAGCATGGCTTTGAGCATCTGGCGAGAGGTAAGATCGTCGTCGGCAACCAGGATTCTCATCGTCCGCCCCAGTTCACGACGCGGTCCGCCGCAGATTCGAGCCTTCCCGGACCCTGATGCCCACGGGCTGATTGAATTCGGTAGCCATGCCGCGGTCGTGCGGCTCCGTCGTGGTTACACGGCCAACATCGCATCCCCCACCTCCTCCTTCTGTGTGATCACGTTCAACCGACCGATCAAGGTTTCCCGAAGTTGCCCGTAGCGCCCCTCCAACTCGGGCAAACCCTTTCGCAGTGTCGCGCCGTCTCCCAGTTCCGCGGCTTTTTCCAGATTAAGGGCCGCCATCCGGAACAGGGGAGCCCCGATATTGGCCGCAGCGCCCTTAATGGTGTGTGCCAGCCTTTGGGCCGCACTGAAGTCCTCAGCATCCACGGCGGCCCGCAACGCGTCCATCTGGGCGATCATGTCTTCCAAGAAGTCCACGGCAATGGTGGACGCAAGGGTCCGGTCCCCCATGAGACGTTCGAGCAGATCGCTCTCATTGAAGACCTCCTCGACCGATTCGTCGCTTTCCACGGGGCTTACCACCGGATTGGCGCCCAGATCCGATTCTTCTGATCCAGGTGATGTCGTGTCGGTATCCCGCTGATGGGACGTCGTCGGCACCCGGACGGTCTCCCGTGGATCCGAAAATGGTTGAACCGGATCGGTTGCCTCGATTTCAGGAAGCCAGCGGCGAATCATCTCCTCCACATCCCTGGGACGGATGGGCTTGGAAAGGTAATCATCCATTCCTGCCTGCAGGCAGATCTCCCGGTCCCTGGGGGACGCGTGGGCCGTCAGGGCGATGATGGGAACCCCGTGGTTGCGAACCTTGGACTTGGGGTTTCGGATGACGCCGGTCGCCTTGTAGCCGTCCATCTCGGGCATCTGACAGTCCATGAACACCAGGTCGTAGTCTTCTCGCC
>CAZGQL010000059.1:11618-16254 GCA_964527905.1 uncultured Syntrophobacteraceae bacterium | reverse complement strand
GCGGCGGCATGGGCCGCCGCGTTTGACACCCGTCTCGCCTCAGGGCCGCCAAGGCTTCCCGGCCATTGGACACCACGGTGACCTCGTAGCCCAGCTTATGGAAGATCGCCAGGGCGACCTGCTGATTGGACAGCTGATCCTCGGCGAGCAGGATTCGAGTCGAACGCCGAATGGATTCATGCCGGGTGTGTTGCTCCCCGACGACGGCGGGCTTTTGGGCCACGGTCGTCTTCTCGCCCTGCAGTGCATCGAGCACGCCCTTATACAGCTGATCCCGTCGCACCGGCTTGGCGACGACCACCCGAGCGCCCGGGTGACACGACTGTCCCACGTCCTCCCTATGTCCCAGCGGAGCCAAGAGGATCACGTGGGTCGATCTGAGCTGTGGGTCTTCCTGGATGGCCCCGGCAAGCGCACCACCGCTCATGACGGGCATGCAAAGGTCCAGCAGGGCGATGTCGAACGGATTCCCGTCCGTTGCCGCCCGATGGAGCAACCGGAGCGCCCCCTTGCCGTTGTCCATTTCCTCGACGTGGCATCCCCGGGGCTCCAGGAGCATCCTCAGGAGCTGGCGGCTGGACCGGTTGTCGTCCACGACCAAGACCTTGAGTCCTTGGAGGTCTTCCCCGATCTGTGTTGGAGCTTCCCCCGTCGTCGCTTGTTTCGCCAGCCTGACTGTGAACCAGAACGTGGAACCGGCCCCCGGCTTGCTGTCCACACCGATGGCGCCCCCCATAAGTTCCGCCAGCTGCTTTGAAATGGCCAACCCCAGCCCGGTCCCGCCGTACTTGCGAGTGGTGGACTCATCCGCCTGCGTGAAGGGCCTGAACAGATGGCCGACCTGCTCCGGGGCAAGTCCGATCCCCGTATCCGCGATGGAAAAATGCAGCACGACGGACCGCTCGTCCTCCTCGGCAAGACCCACCCGAACGACGATCTCCCCCTCGTCCGTGAACTTGACGGCGTTGCCCACCAGATTGACAAGGATCTGACGCAGTCGACCCGGATCGCCGTGCAGCAGGGATGGTACACTTGGAGCCACCAGACACACCAGTTCGAGCCCCTTGGCACCGGCCCGAACGGCGAGCATGTCCATCATTTCCTCCAGAGCGGCGCGCAGATCGAAATCGAGGGCTTCCAGCGTCAGTTTGCCGGCCTCGATCTTCGAGAAATCCAAGATATCGTTGATGAGGTGAAGCAGGTTCTCAGCGCCGGCTCTCGCAAGCTCCGTGTACTTGCGCTGCTCCGGGTCCAGTGGCGTGTCCAACAGAAGCTCCGTCATTCCGATGACACCGTTCATCGGCGTTCGGATCTCGTGGCTCATATTCGCGAGGAATTGTGACTTGGCCACATTGGCCAGCTCGGCCTTGACGGCCATTTGGTTGGCCCGCTCGATGGTACGCTCGAGCTGCTCGTTGGTTTCCTCAAGCTCCGCCTTGGAGCGTATCAGATCTTCCTCGAGGCGCTTGGCCTCGGTGACGTCCCGGACCGTAGCATGAAAGACCCCCTTGCCGCCCACCCGAATGGTCGTCAGCGTTACGGCCGCCAGAAAATCCGAACCGTCCGCCCTGCGATGAACCCACTCGAAGGAGTAATGACCTTGAGATTTGGCCAGCAGGACCATCTCACGCCCCTTTTCGGCCGAAACGGCTCCGTCGGGTTGGAAGGGAGGCGAAAGTTCCCAGAATCGGCCCGCCAGCAAAGCCTCCCTCGACGCCCCAAACAGCCGTGCCGTCGCGGGATTGCAGTCGAGGAGACGATCGCCGTCCAACAGGAGGATCGGCTCGGGCGAATCCTCGAAAAGCCTGCGCAGCCCTTCCTCTCTTTCACGGACCTGCTGCTCGGAATGCTTGAGCGCGGTGATGTCTTTGAGGGTGAGCAAACGCCCCTGGGGTTGTTCTGCGGCATCATAGAGCGGAGTTGAAGTAACCAGGAAGCAGGCATCGAGCGTCGGATCGTGGAGCTCCAAGGATCGAACGCCCGAGTGCTCCGGGACCGATGCGGACCCTGAGGATTCCGGAGGTGCCAGGCCGGGCATGAGGTCGTGGAGGGACTTCCCGACCCAGTGCTCCGCAGGCAAGCCGTAGCGATCCACCACGGCCTGGTTCACGCGCACGACGCGATCCTCTCCCGCCAACAGGAAGATCAGGTCCGGCATCGCATCGAAGGCGCGCTCCCAACCCGCCCTCGCCTCCAATAAGGTGCGAACGGCGGCCTTGAGCCGGCAGTGAGTCCTTAAGGCCACACCAGCCAAAAGAAGGAGCACCGCAGCCAGCGCCACCGAATTCAGCAGAGGCTCCATCCTCAACGTCTGGGCCCGCCGAAAGGACTCGTGAACGAGAATCGATGCACCGACAAGCCCCCCGAGGAAGATGATCCACGCGGTCCAATCCCCCCAAGGATTCGTGGATTCCTTGTACCCCTTCCCCCCGACGCCCGGCCAAATCGGGGGAACGTGCGCTGCGATCGACGACTTGCTGGTGCTGCCCTCCATGTTCTTCATAGGCCTTCACGTCTTTCTTCGAAACTTGAGATTCCGCAATGGGTCACGCGGTTCTCCAGGCGATCGAGAAACCGTCCGAGCAATAGAAGAAACCGGAGCTAACCGGCAAAAAGGTTTCAACCCTGTCCCCCCCCTCCCGCTGGACGCCACGAGCAAGACCAGGCCATGACGCCATGAATGCAAGCAATTGACATACCAGATGTTCGGACAGATCACGTCCACCGAGGCATGAAAGCTCCAAAACCATGCCGGGTTTCGGCAACAGCAAGAGGACGATCAACACATCGCCCGAGGAAGGTCGAAAGGAACTCCGGAGGGCTTCCGTCCGCTCCCCCAAGAGGGGGGCGCGGACGGGTTGAGGCGGGAGGAGCGTGTGACGGCTCAGGGCTCCAAGCGGGACATTTTGGTGGGCGGATCGTCCTTCCACTGGTAGTAGACGGCTCCGTCCTGGACAAAAATCTCGATATCCGGAGGGCCGATGATGCGATCCCCTTTGAGAATCCATTCCCGCCAGCCCCTATACGTCTTTTGGAGGCGTGACTTATAGCGGTAAAAATAAAGGGCGTACTGCCCATCCACCTGAACCAGTCGGTATTCGATAGGCTCGTTGAAGCTTTCCCCGCTCTTCTTGTGCTTGGTAACGTGCGTACACCCCCAGTGACCCAGCAACATCGGGTCGGGCTCCTGCACGACCTTCAGGAAAACATCCGGCTTTCCGGCGACATCCGCCGCGCTGATCTGGGCGGCCATTACCCCAAGGGGGGCCGCAATCCCCGCCAGACAAAGGACCATGAGCAGCCAAGCAGTTTTTCTCATGATGATTCCTCCGTTAACAATCCGCGTTCCACGCGTTTAGGGACGATGTCCCGACGTGACCTCACGGGCTGCCGTCGTAACCAATGACCACGAGGGCCAGATCATCGGATTGAGGGGTGCTCCCCACGAACCGCTCGATACCCCGGATGATGGTATCCCGGATCTCAAGGCAATCGGACCCCGATTCCCGAATCACCTGCTGGAGTCGGTACATGCCGAAGCACTCCCCCTGAGCGTTCATCGCCTCGGTCAGTCCGTCTGTGGTTAGGATCAGGCGGTCGCCGGGCTCGAGGGAGCGGTGAGCCACCTGGTAGGTCAAACCCGGCAGAACTCCCGTGGACGGACCGCTTCCTTCCTGCAGGAGGACGACCTCCCCATGGGAAGCCCTGGCATTCCACAACAGGGGAGGAATATGACCCGCATTGACGTAGCTGAGCGAACCGTCCACGACGTCAAGGACCAGATAACAGAGCGTCACGAACATTCCGTCGCAACTCCGCTCACACAACCGATCGTTGATCTGGGCCACCAGATCCGTTGGATCCCGGTGCCGGATGGCGAGCAGCCTGAAGTCCGACGTCAGCCGTGCCATATACAAGGCGGAAGCGACCCCCTTTCCGGAAACGTCCCCTATGAGGAGACCGATGCGGCGGTCGTCCAGGGGAATGAAATCGTAGAAATCCCCACCGACTTCAAGGGCCGCCTCGTAATGAGCGTCGAAACAGAAGCCCGTGAATTCGGGCAACCGCTGCGGCAGGAAGCTCAGCTGAATGCTGCGGGCGAAAGCCAGGTCGCTTTCGATGCGCTGCTGCTGCATGAGCGCTTGATGGAGTCGCGCGCTTTCGATGGCGACCGCGGCATGATTGCACAGCAGCATAAGGGTCTCCAGATCCTCGGGGGTAAACGGGCGCCCATCCAGCCGGTTCATCACCTGCGAGACCCCAATGACGCGATCCCGGGTCTGGATCGGCACGCACAGCATGGAACGAGTCCGGTAACCCGTGCGGCGGTCGAAATCCGGCTGAAATCGAGGATCCTGGTACACATCCTCGAGGAGCAACGGTTCCCCGGTTTCAAAGACGTGCCCGGCGATCCCACATCCTCTGGACACCCGGAAATCGCCTTTGAGTTGATCGGCGACGGGCCCCTGGGCCACGGTGAACACCAGCTCCCCCGTGGTGGGATCCGCAAGGAGCAGGCTGCATGCCTCAGCCTGGAGAAGCGCCCGCGAAGACGTCATGATACGCTCGAGCACCTCGTCCAGTTCGAGGGACGAGTTGATCAGGCCGGCGATCTTGAAACAGGCCTTCAATTGCT
>CAZGQL010000059.1:8297-11584 GCA_964527905.1 uncultured Syntrophobacteraceae bacterium | reverse complement strand
GAGGAGCAGTCGGATGGACAGATCGATGCCGGTGGTTTGACCTTCATAGCCGTTCGGGGTTGCTTGAAGGAACGGTGAGTGGCTGCGGGGAACCGAACCTCGCTCGCACGAGATGCACGGTTCGCCTCCTTCACGGTGCCTGCTGCGGCAAACAAAGATCACAGGTCCAGGGGGTTGTCAAGGGGAAGCCCCCAGGCGGCGCGGTTTGGTTCTTGAGCCCTCTTGCTTCCGAGTGCATCTGGTGGTTATTTACATTTTTCTGCGCTAGAATCCGTTGGTTGCTCCGCGGCCGGACCTCGCGGGCATCCGATTGCAGTCCAGATCGTGCTCAAGGAAAGCCATGATGAGACCATCACGAAAGACCCGAAATGCGCCCAAGCCAAGCAAAGTGCGCTGGGCAGCCCTCATTCTGATCATCGGGGCGACGTTTGCCGCGGTGGTTGGAGCTTTGGCGGCGTTCGCCTTCTACATCCAGCTGGACCGCTCGCTCCCCAAAACGCAATCCCTGAAAGGGTACCATCCACCCTTGGTCTCCTCCATTTACGCGTCGGATGGTTCACTCCGAGGCGAATTTTACACCGAACGACGTTATATCGTCCCCCTCTCCGACCTACCTCCCCACTTGATCAAGGCGTTTCTCGCTGCGGAGGACGCTCGCTTCTATGAGCACGCAGGAGTCGACCTGCTGGGCGTCGTGCGCGCGTTCCTCAAGAATATCCAGGCCGGGGAAATCGTTCAGGGCGGCAGCACCATCACGCAGCAGGTGGTCAAATCCCTTCTCCTCACCCCGGAGCGAACCTGGATCCGCAAGCTTAAGGAAGCCATCCTCGCCTACCGGATCGACCGCTCTCTGAGCAAGGATGAAATCCTGTTCCTCTATCTCAACCAGATCTATTTCGGCTCCGGGGCGTACGGCGTGGAAGCGGCCGCCCGCACCTATTTTGACAAGCACGCCCGAGATTTGAGCATCGCCGAAGCCGCCCAGCTCGCCGGCCTGCCCAAGGCACCGAGCCGTTTTTCCCCTTTCCACAACCCGGCCGCGGCTCGGGAGCGAAAACATTACGTCTTGCAGCGGATGGTTGAGGGAGGGTTCCTCACCAGCGCGGATGCCCAAAAGGCGCTCCAGGAGAAACTCAACTTCGTCAAGCCGAAGCCCTGGACCCTCAAGGAGCTGGATCACTTCGTGGAGGAAGTCCGGCGCCAGGTCGAGGGACGCTACGGTCGCGACGGCCTGTATAAGGAAGGCCTGACGATCTACACGACCCTCGACCCGAAAGCCCAGGAAATCGCCGAAAAAGCCCTCGATCAGGGGCTTCGCGAGCTGGATAAGCGCCACCGCCGCTACCGGGGCGTGCATTTGAACGTGCCCCGGGAAGACTGGCCCGCCACGGTCAAGGTTCTGGCGGAACGCAACGGCGAGCTGACGGCGGACAAGGTCGTCGGGGCCCTGATCACCTCGTTCGACACCAAGACCCAGACGGCCCAACTCCATTTGGGCTCGGCCTACGCCAAACTCCCGCCCTCCGGATGGGAATGGATCCAGGTGTCCTCCAGTCGCGCCGCCAAGATGTTTCGCCCGGGTGACATCATCCGGGTCCGGCTCGAGAAGGCCGTCGACCAGACCAACTGGACGACGGTTCTGGAACAGGACCCTGGGATGGAGGGAGCCTTGATGGCGATGGTTCCGGATACGGGCCGAGTGGTTTGCATGGTCGGCGGCCGAAACTTCGAAAAGAGCCAGTTCAACCGCTGCACCCAGGCGATCCGCCAGCCGGGTTCCTCCTTCAAGCCCATCATCTACGCGGCCGCTCTCGACAAGGGGTACAAGGAATCGTCGATTCTCATCGACTCCCCGTTCGTTCGGGACGACCACAGCTTGCGCGGTCCGTGGAGACCCGCCAATTATGACCGCCAGTTCTGGGGTCCCATCACGCTCCGGAAGGCGTTGGTCAATTCGCGAAACGTCGTGACCGTCAAACTCCTGGACGACATCGGGGTTTCCTATGCCATCCAGTACGCCAAGCGGCTCGGCATCACCTCGCCGCTGACCCCGACCCTGGCCCTGGCGCTGGGAGCCTCCGGAGTGACCCTTTGGGAGCTCCTCACAGCCTATACCCCGTTCGCCAACCTCGGTGACCGCGTCGAACCGTATATGATCGAAAAAATCTACGACCGCAACGGTCGCCTCCTGGAAGACCATCAGGTCAACCGGGAATCCGTCATTTCCCCTCAAACCGCTTACATCATGACGAATCTGCTCCAGGGAGTCATCGAGGAGGGGACGGGGACCAAGGCCAAGCAACTCGGGAGGCCCGCCGCCGGCAAGACCGGCACGACCAATGAGCTCAAGGACGCTTGGTTCATTGGATACACCCCCAACCTCATGGCCGGCGTGTGGCTGGGTTATGACGACCACAACGTCTCATTGGGGAAGGGAGAAACGGGAGGGCGCGCCGCATGTCCGATCTGGCTCTATTTCATGGAGCAAGCGCTTAAGGATGAGCCCGTCCTCGCGTTCAAAATTCCCCCCGGCATTCATTTTGCCCGGGTAGGGGGGACGGAAGATTCCCCCGGAGTCCTCATGCCCTTTGCGGGAGATGCCCCGGTTCCACGTGCCCGGCCTCGTCCGGTGGAGGAACGGGAGGAGGAACCTGCTCCTTCCGCGGCCACATCACGTGCGAACGCGCCTTCGGACTCCTTTTTCAAGTCCGATCTGTTCTAGGGGGAAGCCCACGGGATGCCGATGTCGATGGAGCGCTATCTGGGACCAGACGGTCGTCTGAAGGAGATTCTCAGTGGATATGAACATCGCCCCGCCCAGCTGGAGATGGCCCAAGCGGTACAATCCTGTTTCGCGACCCAGATCCCCCTTGTAGTGGAAGCGGGAACCGGTACGGGTAAGACCTGGGCGTACCTGATCCCCGCCATCGCGAGCGGGAAGAAGACTGTCATCTCCACGGGCACCAAGACACTTCAGGACCAGATCCTCGACCACGACATCCCTTTCCTCAAGCGCCATTTCTTTCCCCGGTTGCACGCCGTCTGCGTGAAAGGGAGAAAAAATTATCTTTGTCTGCGCCGCTTTCGCGAGTTCACCTATCAGCCGTCCTTCTGGAACAAGGAGGAAGCCAAGCTCTATCGCCGTTTTCAGAACTGGGCGAATCGAACTCGAACGGGAGATCGGGCCGAGATCGGTTGGCTCCCGGACCGCTTCGACACCTGGAACGAGGTGAGCTCAAGCGGTGAACAGTGCCTGGGTCAGTCCTGTGACGATTTCCAGCGCTGCT
>CAZGQL010000059.1:1362-8254 GCA_964527905.1 uncultured Syntrophobacteraceae bacterium | reverse complement strand
TGTGAACCATCATCTGTTTTTCGCCGACTTGGCTTTGAGGCAAATGGGGCTAAGCGGCGTCCTGCCCGACTGCGAGCTTCTGGTGCTCGATGAAGCGCACCAGATTGACGACATCGTCGGTCAATACTTCGGCCTGCAATTCAGCACCTTTGCCATGCTGGATTTGATGCGCGACGTCCTGCGGGAGTGCGGACGAGACCCCAAGAAAGTCTCCTCCCTGGGGGAGATCCAGGGCATCGCCCAACAGCTCGATCCCTTGGGACGAATAATGCACCGCGCCTTGCTCGGTCTCAAGGGACGTCCCGGGCGCTACCGGCTCGAGCTTCGAGAGGGTGCTGAGGGCTTCCACGAAACGTCCGGGAAGATCACCCATGCGCTGCGCCAGTTAGGGGCGGCGGCGCGGTCTCTCCGGGAGGAAAACCCCGTCTTGGAGTCCTGCGGGCTCCGCGGCGCTGAACTGGCGACCACCCTCGAAATCCTCGGCAAGCAAAACGACCCCTCATTCGTCTATTGGTGCGAGCTGAGCCAACAGGCGGCCACCCTGCACGGGACCCCCATCGATGTGGCCCCCATCGTGCGCAGCCATCTCTTTTCAAGGACTTCGGCGGTCACCTTCACCTCGGCGACCCTCTCGGTCGGCGGTTCCCTGGAATTCTTCCGAAACACCCTCGGCCTTCCCCCTGAAAGCAGGGAACTCGTCCTCACGTCCCCATACGACTTTGGGAGACAAACAGCCCTGTACATCCCAGCGACCTTTCCGCTCCCCCAGGAGAGCGACTTCTGTCCTGCCATGGCGCGCGAGGCGGTCAGCCTGCTTCAACAGACCCAGGGACGGGCCCTGTTTTTGTTCACGAGCTACCGCAACATGCATGAGGTCCGACGAAATCTGGACGGACGACTGCCCTACCCAATCCTGGTCCAGGGAGACAAACCCAAGAAGGTGCTGCTCGGGCAGTTCAAGGAGGAGGTGCATTCCATCCTTTTGGCCACCAGCTCCTTCTGGCAGGGGATCGACGTGCCCGGTGAGTCCCTTTCGTGCCTGCTCATCGATAAACTCCCCTTTGAAGTGCCCGACGACCCGGTGACCGCCGCCCGCATGGAACACATCGAGGCCCAGGGGCGAAGCGCCTTTTTCCAGTATCAGGTTCCGAGGGCCATCATTCAGCTCAAGCAGGGGATGGGAAGACTGATCCGGACCGCACGGGACCGCGGACTCATCGTCATTTTCGACCGACGTCTGCTCACCAAACCGTATGGGAGACTCTTCCTGCAGAGCTTCCCGCCTTGCCCGCGCGTCCAGAGTCTCGAGGAGGCCGTGGCCTCTCTCGCGACCCTGGGGCTGGCCGGGCCCGCGTAAGCGTTGGGCTCCAGACCAAACCCGCTTTTTTTCCGGACGTTCTTCCGGCAGGCTCGAAAAGCGATTCAATGCACGACGGAATCAGTTTACAATGAAACATTCCTAGGGCTCCCAGGAAAACCCCATCACGCTACGGAAGGAGGACGGCCATGGACAAGAAGCTCCTGTGTGCTGTGGATGGCTCCCCGAGAGGACTGGATTCCGTGTCGGTCCTCGGCAATCTCCTCAAAGACCAACAAGAAATCACCCTCGTCCTGTTTCACTGCGTCCAGCAACTGGCGCGCATGCTTCCGGGAGAGCTCGCCGTGGACGTGGAAGGGTCGACCGGCCTGCCTCAAGTGGACCTGAGGAAACTGGGCAACAAGGTGCTCGAGGAATCCAAACGCCGCCTGACCGAAGCCGGATTTCCCGAGGACCGCATCGAAGTCAAACTTCGAGTCGACAGCATCGATCCCGGTCAGGACATCATGAGTGAAGCGGTGACTTCCAGCATCCGCAGCGTCGCGCTGGGCAGACGCGGGCGGAGCACCATCGAGGCGCTCCTCATCGGGAGTGTTTCGAGCAAAGTCGCGCAGTACGCCAAGGACCGGACGGTGTGGATTGTGGACACCCCCGTTCCCCAGAGCCGACGAGTCCTGATCGCGATGGAAGGGGCCCCCGACTGCCGGGCGTTGGCCAAGTACACGGCCGACTTCATCGCCCCTATCCCCGGCCTGAAATACACCTTCTTGCACCTGATGCCTCCGGTTCCCCCCACGTTCTGGGACGACGGCCACATCCTGGGCTCCTCGGAGCAGAAGGACCGGCAATCCCGGGTCGAGAAATGGGCCACCGACTGGATTCGAAAAGTGGAGGGGTTCATGTCCGAGGCCCGTTCCATGCTGGCGGCCCGGGGGGTGCCCGAGCGCAGCATCGAGACCCGAATCGAGCCCACTAAGGAGGGGGTGGCCCGAGATCTGCTGAACGAGATCAAACGGCACGAGTTCCAGTTGGTGGTCCTGGGCAAGAAAAGCTTCCACGAGCGCAAGCCGTTCTTGCTGGGAAGCCATGCCAACAAAATCCTCCAAAACACCAAGAACAGCGTGCTTTGCCTGGTGGACGCCCAGTAAGGGAAGGGCGGCGTACCGGCGGAAGCCGATGGATTGTCGGGAGACACGTGGATGCCGCTTTCCGCCGAGGAGGCACGCATCGTTCGCACCTGGGCCGACCACGCTCCGGGGAAGATCTCGCTGCGTCTGTATCGGACGCAGGACGCCCGTAGCGCCTCCTTCGGGGCCTTTGTTGACGAATTGCGGAACCTGGCTCCCTTCATCGAGGTTTTCTCGGAAGACCAACCGGACCCTGGCCCACTCGGCCTGGCCATCCGAGACAACCTGCTCTTTCAGGCCGTCCCGTCCGGACATGAGCTCCAACCGTTTCTCGAGCTCATGCGGGCGGGTGCGGAGCGGGCGATGAACGCTGAGAGCACCGTCAAGGGGTTCTCCCTGCAATGGCCGGCCACGATCCGCATTTACGTGGCTCCCCATTGCCCCCACTGCCCGCGTGCCGTGAATCTCCTTGCACCCCTGGCGTTCGAGGACAGTCGGATTTCCGTAACCGTCATCGACGGGACGCTCTTTCCCGAACTGGCCGAACGGGATGGCATCCGCTCCGCGCCGACCGTCCTCTTGGATGAGGCCTTCCGCTGGACCGGCATTCCCCCCATGGAAGAACTCCGGCACGCGCTGGCGGAACGGGACCCTACCCAGCTCTCCGCGGTATCGCTCACGCGGATCCTCAAGGACGGGGAGGCCGAACGGCTGGCGGCCATGATCCTTGCCTGTGGTCGCGCGTTCCCAGAGTTGGGACACGTGATCACTCATCCGGAATGGTCCGTGCGCCTCGGGGCCGCAGTGGTGATGGAAGAACTGGCCGAACAGGATCGAGAGCTGGCATGGAGGCACCTAAAGCCTCTTTGGGACCGCTTCTCGGCTCTGGAGCGGCCGATTCAGGGCGATGTGGTCTACCTGATGGGCCTGGCGGCCCCTCGGGAATTCTTGCCGAGACTGGAGGAGCTGATTAGGGCCGAGGTTTCCGAGGACATGCGTGAGGTCTTGAAGGAGGCGATGGAAGCCATTCTGACCCGGCCAGAGCCCTGAGGGGACGGAAAGCCGAGGCATGGCCACAGATCCACTTTTTTCGTGACATGTGGAATCTTTTTTGCTAGATGGGGTTCGGAAACGGGATGTCGAACCCAACAGGGATGGAAAGAAAAGCCATGAGCTCACCAGGAACCAGAATCGCCCGTCCGTTTGTCGCTCCCGCCGCCGCAGCGGCGTTGGCGGCCCTGCGGCCCGCGGTTCTGAGGGGAGATGAAATGGCTTAGGTCTCCGAACAAGATGGAAAACTCAGGGCTGCGGGCAATCGGACGCGGCCCTGCTTCGTTTTGAGGGCTGCGACGGGTCGCGGCCTTTTTTCTTTTCAGGGCCGCATGCCCCCACGGTAAACCCAGGACAACGGCAGGCAGACATGCGAACGGACATTGTGCACATCGGCGCGGGCAAGCTCACTTACGAAATCCGCAACATCATCCGCGTGGCGGAGAGGCTGCAGCAACTGGGAGTCACGGTCAACCTCGAAAACATCGGGGATCCCGTGGCCAAGGGGGAGAAAATCCCCCAGTGGATGAAAGGCATCGTGGCGGATCTGGCGATGCAGGACGACTCCTACGGGTATTGCCCCACCCAGGGAATCCTGGAAACCCGTGAGTTCCTCGCCCGGCAGAACAATCGCAATGGAGGAGTCCACATCACTCCCAACGACATCATTTTCTTCAACGGTCTGGGCGAGGCGATCACGAAGGTATACGGGTTTCTTCGGAGCACCGCCCGTGTCATCACCCCGTCGCCGACCTATACCACCCATTCCTCATCCGAGGCGGCCCACGCGGGCCAGCCGCCGGTCACATACCCCCTTGATCCCCACAATCACTGGTATCCGGATCTGGTCGAACTGCGCCGTCGCGTGAAATACAATCCGTCCGTGGCGGCCATCCTTCTCGTCAATCCCGACAATCCCACGGGAGCCGTCTACCCGGAAAGCGTGCTGCGCGAGATGGTCGCCATCGCCCGGGAATTCGATCTGTTCCTCATTGCGGACGAGATTTATCAGAACCTGGTTTACAATGGTCAAAAGACCAAACCTCTGGCCGACGTCATCGGGGACGTTCCCGGGATCGCCATGAAAGGCATATCCAAGGAACTGCCCTGGCCCGGGTCCCGTTGCGGCTGGATCGAAGTCTACAATGCGCACCGGGATCCGGTTTTTGCCCGCTACATTGAAAGCATCTTGAACGCCAAGATGGTCGAAGTCTGCTCCACTACTCTGCCCCAGCGGGCCATCCCCCACATCTTCACTCACCCCCAGTACACTCGCTACCTCGAGGAGCGCCGCAGGCGCTACGAACATTTTTCGATCCTGGCCTACGAAAAGCTTCGCGGCGTGCCCGGGGTCCTGGTCAATCGGACCAACGGCGCGTTTTACATGAGCGTGGTCCTGGAGAATGGGGCCCTCAACGGTTGCCAGCGCCTGCCCATCGAAAACGAGGAAGCCAGGCATCTCGTGGAGACCCTCACCGCTGACCCTCACATGGAGCGGGACAAGCGCTTCGTGTACTACCTTCTGGCCGCGACCGGGATCTGTGTTGTGCCCCTCAGTTCGTTCAACACCGACCTGCAGGGGTTTCGAATGACGCTCCTGGAGCCGGATGAAGGGATCTTCCGAGAGATCCTCGACAAGCTGGCTTGGGGCATCGAAGGCTACCTCAAGGGGTGAGCGGGTGGGGGCTGTCCAGGCAATCGCGAACCGCCTTCAGGAAATCGGACAACAGGAAAGGCTTTCCAATGAGGCCCATGGCCCCTCCGGCGAGTGGCTGGGCGACCGCTCGGTTCTGGAAATAGCCGCTCGCCAGAAGGACCCGGACTTCCGGATTCAATCGCCTAAGCCCTTCCAGGCATGGGCATCCTTCGAGGCCGGACGTGCTGAGATCCAAAACGATCAGATCGATTTGGCCCTTGAGTACGGAATAGACCTCCAGCCCCTCCTGCCCCGATCCGGACGTGATGCAGCGATAACCGTACTGGGACAGCATGCTCTTACCCATCTCGAGGACAAGCGGATCCTCATCGATCAATAAGATCGTTTCGGTTCCGGCGGGAAGGGATTCGACATTTCGAGATACCCCGGGATCCCGACTCCCGGTCTCTTGGATCGCCGGGAACCAGATCTTGAAGCGGGTCCCTTGCCCCGGCTCGCTCTCGCACAGGATGTGGGCACCGTGATTCTTCACGATCCCATACACCATGGACAAACCCAGCCCGGTCCCCTTTCCAACGCTTTTCGTCGTGAAGAAGGGCTCGTAGATTCGGGCCAGAGTTTCCGCATCCATCCCGATGCCGGTATCCGAGACGGTCAATACAGCATACTCCCCGGGCTTCAAGTCGACGTTCCCGCGGCAGTCCTCCTCGTCCAGGGTCGCATTGGCGGTCTGGATGACGAGCCGTCCCCCGGATGGCATCGCGTGCATCGCGTTGATCGCAAGGTTCATGACCACCTGCTCGATCTGCCCTTCATCGGCGTTGATCGTCCTCAGGGTCGGGTCGAGAAGCAGCTCGATGGCGATCATCCTCGGAAAGGTCCGCTCGAGGAGCTCACTCATGCGTGAGATTTCACGATTCAGATCGACGGGCTTGAGATGGCTGTCAATCTTTCGACTGAAGGTCAACAGCTGGCGGATGAGGTCCGCGGCCTTGGCGGACGCCCGCTCGATTTCCCTCAACCTCGAAAGGGTCTTCGAGTCGTGCTCCCCCTGAATCAGGATGAGCTGGGTGTAGCCCATGATGCTTTGCAAGATGTTATTGAAATCATGAGCGATCCCCCCAGCCAGCTCTCCAACGGCCTCCATCTTCTGCGCCTGCAGAAGCTGCGCCTCCAGAATCGTCCGCTCCTGCTCGGCACGCTTCCGGTCGGTTATGTCCCGCACAAACGAAACGATGAGCGCCTCGTCCTCGAACTCCATCGCGTTCAGAAGGACCTCAACGGGGATCAGCTCCCCATCCTTTCGGCGGTAGTCCGTTTCGATCATGCGGATCCCGATCCGCTGAAGGTCCTCAACGTGCACTCCCCATTGCTCCCGGGTGAGCGTGGGATCGACGTCGCATACGGTGAGCGCACAGAGCTCTTCCCGCTCATAGCCCAAACTGCGGCAGGCCTGTTCGTTGACGGCCAGGATGCGGCCTTCCCGCGGCTCCATGCGAAAGATACCGATCGAAGCCCGGTCAAAGCAGAACTGCGTCAGGCGCAGCGCTTCCTCGATGCGCTTTCGCTCCGTGATGTCCTGCACCAGGGACGCCACGCCGATCACGGATCCCTCAGCGTCCGTCAGCGGCGTATTATACCATTCACACGTTCTGATCTGGCCGTCCTTCGTGCGGTTCTGGTCGACCGAGAGCCGCCCTCCGGTCCGTGACAACAACTGCCTCCAGATTTCCGCGACCC
>CAZGQL010000059.1:0-1349 GCA_964527905.1 uncultured Syntrophobacteraceae bacterium | reverse complement strand
GGCGGGAGGAACGATGATTTCGTGCGCGTGGCGCCCCAAGACCTCCGCCCGGGTATAACCGAAGATGCGCTCCGCGGCGCTGTTCCATTCGAGGACTCTATGGTCCAGGTCCCACTCGATGACTCCCAGCGGGGTGTGCTGTACGTGGAGAGCGAGTCTCTGGGAATAGCTCCTCAGCTCCTCTTCCGCCCGCCGGCGCTCCGCGTTTTCTCTCTCGAGGGCGGCCGTGCGGTCCCGCACCCGCATTTCCAGCGTCTTATTGGAATCCAGGAGTTTCAGAAAGAGCAGCATCGTCAAGAGGAACAGGGCTGCACACAGGATGATGTAAAGGTAGAGGTAAATCGTTCGGAGGGGACAAAGCGCGCTGATGCGTCCGATCGAACGACCTTCAAAAATCACGTCGGCGTCCAAACGGAGCAGCGGGATCAGATTCAAGGCGTAGAGCAGGTTGTCCAGCCCCTGGAGGCCGGGCCCCTGGATTTCCACAAAAACCGCATTTTTTTCGTCGGTGACCCAAATGCGCACGTAGCCGTTGGCTTGGGCGGCCAGTGTGAGATAGGCGGTCGGGCTGGACTTTTCCAAGGTCCAAAGGGAACTGGCGATCACTGCGGCGTGATTGGCGACCTGCTCTGCCGCAAGGACACGTGTCCGGTTCTCATGAAAAGCGGCAAACACGACGAATGCCGTCCCGAAAACCGCGATGGCCAGGACCATGGTCCACTTGATCCTCATCCAACCCCTCTCCCCTCGACGACGGACGCCGGTGTTACGGATGGAAGGATTCGGCAAGGAATACCGGACCGGGGCAAACCACCCTTGCGAAGGGGAAGCCGTCGGATCCTTTACGGTGATCGCTTGCTGCTTATTAGAAATACCGTGCCAGGATGGCAGCTATGGTACCATCCCGTTTCATATCCAGAATGGTCTCGTTGAATTCGTCCAAGATGTCGACGGACGAGGAATCCTTTCTGATCAAAAGATGAAACGGCATCTCGGAAACGGTGATCGCGGTGTCGATGATTCGATCATAGACACCCGCCCGCCGGATATCCGGCCAGGCCCCACGCGACCACTCCAAGACCACATCCCCACGCTTCTGCGCCAGCATTTTCCAAACATTCTCAAGATAGGAGGCCTCGTAGGTTTTGACGCCCAACGATGCGACGTTCTCCTTGTGCCAACCGTTCCCACTGTACGTCACCACACTGAAGCCCCATTGCTTGAGATCCGGCAGGGTCCTGATCTTGCGAATCTCGTCCATCCGCTCATGCCCCAAATAGGTGAACACATTGAGCGGCTTTCGATAGAAGGGATCCCAGTGGGTCACGGTGTATTGGCGCCGCTCGACC
>CAZGQL010000058.1:22444-24165 GCA_964527905.1 uncultured Syntrophobacteraceae bacterium | reverse complement strand
CGGCAGTAAGCTCATGAAAGAGGACCTCTCGCACGAGGAGACGCGGGCCGCCGTCGATCTCATCATCGACCGGACGAAGGACCTCCACGACCGGGGCAAGCCCAAGGAGGTCCTCACGGTGGACAACCACGCCGACGGCCCCTATGTGTACCTGCGGATGCTGCGGGAGGGGTCCCCGCGGGCGCCGGAAGTGCTGGAGCTCCTGAAGATGAACGAGGGCAACAGCTCCGGACGCGGGATCGGATGCATCAGCTGGGACGGGAGCGTCCACGCCGATCAGTTCTGGCGTCATTACTCCTTCGGGAACGTTCGGGAGCGCCCGTTCAGCGTCATCTGGACCGATCTCTCCAACGACCTGATGCGCCGGTTGAAGGACAAGAAGCTCTACGTCCGGGGGCGCTGTGCGTCCTGCAAATGGCTGGATGTCTGCGGCGGCAACTTCCGCGTCCGCGCGGAGGCCGCGACGGGGGACCTCTGGGCCTGTGATCCCGCGTGCTACCTGACTGACGAGGAAATCGGCCTTCCCGGCGCAAGCCATCCCTAACCGAAACGCCTCTCAATCGAGTGAGGAAGCCGATGCATTTCCCAACCTATCGTCCCAGAAGGTTTCGGCGGACGGAAAACCTGCGGCGCATGATCCGTGAAACGGTGCTGACGGTCGACCAGCTCATTTATCCATTGTTCGTGCTGCCCGGACGGGACACCAAGATCCCGGTGAAATCGATGCCCGGCGTTTACCAGCTGTCCACGGACCGACTCCTTGAAGAAATCCATTCGATTCAACAACTTCGGATCCCAGGCATCCTGCTCTTCGGACTACCTGCCCGAAAGGATGACGTCGGAAGCGAAGCCTTTGCCGAAGACGGCGTGGTGCAGCAGGCCGTGAAGGCCATCAAGGACCAGTACCCCGACCTGGTCGTCATCACGGACGTTTGCCTGTGCGAATACACCAGCCACGGTCACTGCGGACAGTTGCGCGGCCAAGAGGTCGACAACGACGCCACCCTCGAGCTGCTCGCCCGAGTGGCCCTATCCCACGCGAAGGCCGGAGCGGACGTGGTCGCCCCCTCGGACATGATGGACGGGCGAGTCGGGGCCATCCGCGAAGCACTCGATGGAAACGGCTTCGAGCAGGTGGGCATCTTGGCTTATTCGGCCAAGTATTGCTCCGCCTTCTACGGCCCGTTTCGGGATGCGGCGGATTCCGCCCCCAAGTTCGGCGACCGTCGTGCCTACCAGATGGACATGGCCAACGCCCGCGAAGCCGTCCGCGAGGTGGCGTTGGATCTCGAGGAAGGCGCCGATATGGTCATGGTGAAGCCGGCCCTCGCCTATCTCGATGTCATTCGCACCATCAAGGACACCTTCGACTATCCCGTGGCGGCCTACAATGTGAGCGGGGAATACTCCATGATCAAGGCTGCGGCCGCCAACGGGTGGCTCGACGAGCAGCGTGTGATGATGGAGACCCTCACCGCCATCCGCCGGGCCGGCGCGGATTTGATTCTCACGTATTTTGCCAAGGACGCGGCCCGTCTGCTGGAAGACTGAAACGGGGCGGGTCCGTTTTGAAAGGGATTTGCATGCATTCTCACGCACCCGGGCACGGCGGCCCTCCCCATGGGGGCGCGCCCCATCCTGGTGGGCACCCCGGGCACGCAGCCGTCGACCCCAATCGAGCCGACGCGTCGCTTCGGCTCGTGGCCTGGGAGGTCACCCGC
>CAZGQL010000058.1:15935-22422 GCA_964527905.1 uncultured Syntrophobacteraceae bacterium | reverse complement strand
AACCTTGCCTGCGTGCACTGCCGGGCCGCGGCCCTCGACCGCCCGTATGAGAACGAGCTGACCACCCGGGAGGCCTTCGATCTGCTCGACAACATCGCCTCCTTTGCCAAGCCCATCATCATTTTGACCGGTGGCGAGCCGCTGCTGCGGGATGACATTTTCGACATTGCCGACCACGGAAACCGGCTGGGCCTTCGCATGACCATGGCCGTCAATGGGACCCTGCTCACTCCCGAGAAGGTCCGCCGGATGCTCGAGGTCGGCATCCAGCGCATCAGCGTCAGCCTGGACGGCGCTTCGGCCGCCACGCACGATGCCTTCCGTCGCGTGGAGGGGGCCTTCGACGGTGCGCTGCGGGGCATTCACATGGCTCGCCAAGAAGGCCTCGACTTCCAGATCAACACGACCATCACCCAGCAAAACCTGGATGAGATCCCCGCTATTCAGGAACTGGCCGTCCAGCTGGGGGCCGTCGCGCACCACATCTTTTTGCTGGTGCCCATGGGGCGGGGCCGAGACCTGGCCGAGCAGGCCATCTCGGCCAAGCAGTACGAAAAGACGCTGCACTGGTTCTACGAACAGCGGGACAAGGTACCGCTCCAGCTCAAAGCCACCTGTGCGCCCCACTACTACCGCATCCTGCGGCAACGCGCGCAGGCCGACGGGCGGGACGTCGATTTCCAGAGCTTCGGCCTGGATGCGGTCACGCGCGGGTGCCTCGGAGGTGTCGGGTTCGCCTTCATCTCCCACATCGGACAGGTCCAACCGTGCGGGTATCTCGAGCTCGATTCCGGCAACGTGCGCACCCAGTCCTTCAGGGAGATCTGGGAGACATCACCCGTCTTCGAAAACCTCAGGGATTTCAGCAAGTACGAGGGCAAATGCGGCCACTGCCGCTACATTCGCGTCTGCGGGGGCTGCCGGGCCCGGGCTTATGAAAGCACCGGAAACTACCTGGCGGAAGAGCCCCTTTGCCTGTACCAACCTCGTCCCCAAGCCTCTTGCGGGACCTGACCCCGGCCCTCACTGATCGCGTACCTGCTCGACGGATGACCGATTTTCCTGTGCCGGCGTGGGCTCTCCGCGTCGTTCAAACAGGCAGCGAACACCGGCTGAGTGCCTTTGGGAGTGATTGCCGTTTGCCGCCTTCCATCCCGGATCGCCCCCGCCGCCCTCTGGAACTCATCCCTACCGCTTGGACGGAACAAAATGGACCCGCCCACACGCACCCATAAAATCTCGCTCCCGCCCGCCTTCATGGAAGCCATGCTCACCCCCCTGCGTTCCCCCAGGAATCCGCCGTTTCTCGGCGAATCGTCTCTACCCCACCCTCTCATAACCCTTGACCCCCTCCTGGCACGGCACTTGATAGGGCATTGGTGTTGGAAAGACCCAGTGCAGCATTGGTCTTCAAAAAGGGAGGATCTGACAATGCCGCGAAGAGATGGAACTGGACCCATGGGATTCGGGCCCCTGACGGGGCGAGGGACGGGCTGCTGCGCAGTCCGTGGCCCCGGGCGCCGCGGTTTTCAGCGTCGGGAGGACGCCGCAGCCATGCAAGGGTTGTGGCAACGCGGATGGAGGCATCGCTTCTTCGCATCCCCACCTTTCGTTTGGGGGCGTGCAGAGGAAACCCCAAGAGAACGACAACCGGCTTCGGAAAGGACCTCGGCGGGTGACCTGGACAGCCTGAAGGATTTGGAATCGAGACTTGAGGAAACGCTGAGGCTTGTCCGCGAGAGGATGCAGACAGCTCGTCGTCGGGACGAGACGGAGGTTCATGTGGAATAGAGCACGGTTGGCCCGGGATGCTTGCCTCGCCAAGGGAGGCATTCCGGGTTGTTTGAAACCAGCTCAGCGCCTCCCGCTCGGAGGCGCCTGCTCAAGAACTCAGTCCCAGGACTTTGCGCAATCGGACCAGCAAAGCTTCCGCGTCCTGCCTTCCCGGGACGAGCGGCAAGGGACAGAGAACACCGAGCCCTTCGCTCGCCTCGTGAAAGGCCTCCTCCGAAAGGGGGTTCACGACGGCGCTGTTCACCATGGCATTGACCGTCAGCATGCGCTGCACCAGCTCCAGGGAACCGCCATCCGGGAGATCGGCATCGACGATCGCCAAATGAGGAGGATTGGAGCGGATGGCATCCAGGGCATCGTTTCCGGACCCAACCGATTCAAGGCGCACGTCAGGGTCCGAGGCAAGGCCTTGGGTGAAGGCCGCGAGATCCTTCAGGCGCGGGGTGATCAACAGAACCTGCAGCATCGGTTATCTTCCTTTCAAAGTCGCCTAAGACCAATGGAAAGAAGGCGGACGCACCGTGGCGTGTCCACCTTCGTTCCGTGATTCATGAGACTCCAGACCATGCCTGGATCGGCTACAAGCGCCGACCGTCTTCATCCGGTGGAGAAGGTAACCTTGCGGTAGTAGTCCGCGATGGCTTCCCCCAGGGTGTTGACCGCCAGACGCGCACAGTGCACATGATCGTCGGGCAGTCCCCCGAGAGCGTTCACAACGTCCTGGGGCTCCAGCTCGAGTGCCCCATCCAGGTCACGCCCCTTGGCCAGCTCGCTCATGGCGCTGGCACAGACCAGGGTATATACGCAGCCCCGGGGAAGCACACGGATGTCGGAGATGGTCCCACGGTCGACCCGCAGCGACACCTCGATGGAGTCGCCGCATTGACCAACCGCGAACCCTTTTCCACTGGGGTTTTCAAGAGAGCCCACGTTTTTGGGCTGTCGCGCCAGGCAGAGGAACTGCTCCCCCACCTGGCCCGGAAGAGGAAAATCGTCGGCAGACACGGTTTCTCCCTTTCCTGATAATCAGAATCGGCCCATTTGAGGGGCACCCCCTCCTCCGCATGTGAATTCACTCGTGAAGCGCTGGAGGGTTCCCTGCAGGAGGGCCTCCACCGCTTCCCCAACCGTGGCCGCTCCGCCGCCGTAAAGGACGTCGATGCCCACTTGATTGAAGCCCATCAGGGGGCGCATGCCCATGCCGCCGGCGATGAGAACCTGCACGCCGTTTTGGGCCAGATGATTGACCGGGGCCATGCATCCGCCCTGCTGGTGGGGCACGTTAGGCAGCGTGGCAACCTCCTGAATCTTGCCGTCCGCGATTTTCACGACGGTGTACAGGTCACAGTGGCCGAAATGCGCGCCAAGGGGGGCATCGAGTCCGCCTGGATGAGAAGAAGGGATGGCAACGATGGTGCTGTTCACGTCAAACTCCTTTGTTCACTGTTAGAACGAGGTCGATTCTCGGCTGCAGCATCACGCCTCTGCA
The DNA here is from genome assembly GCA_964527905.1 of uncultured Syntrophobacteraceae bacterium. Classification (GTDB taxonomy): domain Bacteria; phylum Desulfobacterota; class Syntrophobacteria; order Syntrophobacterales; family Syntrophobacteraceae; genus CALBZH01. Next base: position 19,139 of record CAZGQL010000058.1, on the reverse strand, counting down.
GCCCCTTCATGGACAACATTGGAAGTGAAACGTTCCGTCTTCGAGTGGACCGGAATCACGATCGGCTGGGTCGTGCCAGCTGCACCATCTGATCCCATGCCCGCCTGAGCTCGGCACTGAAGCGCGTCTCGCCGAGCTCGGTCACGACCCGACCCTCGACCATGGCCCGCGTCACCACCGGATCGTGAGGCAACCGAGCCAGCACGGGGTAATCCCTCGCACGGCAGAACGCCTCGATCTGAGCGGTCTCGTCGGGATTGAGGTCGAATTTGTTGATGATGACCGCACACGTTACCTGGAAGTGCCCGCACAGGTCGGCCACACGTTCGAGGTCGTGGCGGCCCGACGGAGTGGGCTCCGTCACCGCAACCGCCAGACCGGCCCCCGAAAGAGAGCTAATCACCGGACAGCCGATCCCGGGGGCCCCGTCGCAGAGGATGAGCTCCGCACCCTGCGCCTTGGCCAGCTGTCGAGCCTGCTGCTTGAGCAGCATGACCAGCCTCCCCGAATTTTCCTGGCCTGGGAAAAGCTGCGCATGGACCAGGGGACCGAACCGGGTGGACGACACGTACCAGGTCCCACAATGCCTTTCATGAAAACCGATGGCCTGGGCCGGGCATAGGGCCACGCACACCTTGCAGCCCTCGCAGCGGAGGGGGTCCACGGCATACCCGTCGCCGTCTTCCTGGATGGCCTGGAACCGGCACAGGGTGGCGCAAAGGCCGCAGCGGTCACAAAGTCCCGCATCGATCGCCGCCTCATGGCCCGAATAGAAGGGCTCCTCACGCTCCCGCTCGGGACGGAGCAGCAGATGGAGATCGGGAGCGTCCACATCCAGGTCACAGAGAATCTTGCGTTCAGCCAGCTGGGCGAATGCTCCCGTCAGAGAGGTCTTGCCCGTGCCGCCTTTGCCGCTGATGATCACGATCTCACGCATGGACGGCCTCCTCCCGGCTTCCCGACCTCGCCAGCGATTGAATTTCCGCCGCAAGGGAGAGGAAGACCTCCCTGAGCTTGGGAGATGCCTCGGCAATGATGCGGCCTCGAGAGTAAGCCTCCGCGATTTCCCGATCGTAGGGAATCTCGGCCAGGATGGGGATCGCCCGTTCCCGGCAGAAGCCATAGACGGCGTCGTTGCCCAGCCCGGCCCGGTTGATGACCGCCCCGACGGGCTTTCCGAAGGGCGAGAAGGCCCGCCAGGCGAGCTCGAAGTCGTAGAACCCGAACGGGGTGGGCTCAGTGACCAGAACGATCACGTCGCTGTCCATGACCGCATTCACCGCCGGACAGCTCACCCCCGGCGGGGCATCGAGGATCGCGTCCCCACCCGTGGCAGCGAGCATGCGGGCCAATCGGGCCTTGACCTGGCGCATGAGCGGAGGACTCATGGCTTCCCCCACGCGCAGCGTTCCCATCAAGAAGTCGACCCTTCCGGCTTTTCCCCAACAGATCTCACCCAGCTCCCGCGTGCCTTCGGTGATCGCTTTTTCCGGACAGACCGCCATGCAGCCACCACAGCCGTGGCACATCTCGGGAAAGGTCAGCACCAGCGTCTTCAGATCGCTGATGGCCTTGAACTGACATAGATCCGAGCAGGCCCCGCAGTGGGTGCACCGAGCCTCTTCGACCAGGGGAACGGGCACGTGCGCCTTTTCCGTTCCCACGATCTCAGGCTTCAGAAACAGGTGCAGGTTGGGCTCCTCCACATCCAGGTCCACCGCATGCACCGGCCCGTCCCAGACGGAGGCCAGGGAGGCGCTCACCGTGGTTTTTCCCGTACCCCCCTTGCCGCTCGCCACGGAAACGATCATCGTCCCGCCTCCCGGTTGGGAGTCTGGGCACCCTCGACCTCCCCGCGTTTGAACCGCTCCACGGCCTCCCGCACCGTCATGCCCTCGAGATTCTGCCCGATTCGGACGCCCGCGGCCGAAAGGGCCGCAAAGGCCTTGGGGCCGACAAAGCCCGTGAGCAGCCAGCTCACCCCCGCACGCGCCATCATTTCAGCCGCCTGAATGCCGGCGCCCTGGGCCATCACCTGGGAGCGGCCGTTGTCGATATATTCCGTCTGAAGAGTGTCCAGGTCCACGACGAGAAACCCGGCTGCCCTACCAAACCGGGGATCCACCAGGTCATCCAGGGAAGGTCCTTCGCTCGTGACAGCAATCTTCATGGTTCATCCCTCGCTGCATCATCAGTGCTTCCGTCGCCTCGATCGCTCCAGGATCCCGTCACGCCGCATGATCCCCGGGGCCAACCAACCCTTAGGAAATTCCGTGCCAGCCTCTCCTCCAATCCCTCGGCAGCGCGACGAGGCCAATCGGGAGACCTGCCGGCTCCGCGGTGCGCGCTGGATTAGCGCGGCAGAACGCTCCGTGGCACCGAAAGGCTTGAGACCCCCCGTAGCGGGAATGCTCCCGGGCGAGGATTCAGGCTTGGAATGGAAACAATTTGCACCCGACCCCATTGAATGGCTGGTGCAGGATGATCCTGGGGAGGATCGCAAAATCCGGCAATGCGCCGCCTGGCTTGACGGGGACTGCACAGGGAGGGAGACCTTGGGGCCGGAGCCCCTTGGCCCTCAGTGAGCGCTTCGAACGAATCGTTTGCGGAGCCTCAACGCGCCGGTTCGCCCCCTTGCGTCAAGGCGGCTTCCAGGGCGGATGGCAGCGAAAGGAGGAGCTTCGCGATGGAGCAGGCGGGAGTGGGCCTGGCAAGGACCCCCATGTGGCGGTTGGCTTTCGCGGCCAGGGAGCAGGCGTCCGGAATCGGAAAGCGGGCCGCCGCAAGAGCCCCGACCAGGCCGGTCAGGGAATCCCCCGTACCCCCGATGGGCTCGAGAGTTTCCACGGACGGCTCGCAGATTCTGTGATGAATTCCCTCGCGCGATGCGACGTGATCGCATTCCCCCTTGACGAGGAGAAAGCGTGAGGCGTTTTCGTGCTCGTAGGCTCGCCGGATCAGCTCGGGAACGCGGTGCTCTTCCTGGAGAATGAAGCCCCGGGTGTAAAACGGGTGCGGGGCCGTCTCATCGGCCAGGAAGGCGAGCTCACCGGCATCGGGGGTGAACAGGTCATATTCCGAGGCAAACCCGCTCATCTTGGCCGCATACATGAACCCGGCGTCCGCGATCAGAAGGGGCCTCGACTCCAGGTCCTCGATGCTCATGAGCACCCGGTTGTGCCCATCCACGTCGGGCTGCAAATA
>CAZGQL010000058.1:4328-15925 GCA_964527905.1 uncultured Syntrophobacteraceae bacterium | reverse complement strand
AGCACACGTCTGAACACCAGCAGTTCCGGGGCCATGGCGGCAAGCTGCCCGGCGAGGAACCGGTAGATCTCGGCCGACCCTCCCCCGAGCCCGATGTCTCCGGCGAGCAGGGCTCGTGGGGGGGCGATCTTGAGAAGGTCCGAAGCCAGACAGGCCGCGCCGAGCAGCGCCGGGGTTCCCCGGTGGATCTGCACGGTGTGATCGCCCAGGCGCAACTGCCCGTGATCCACCAGGCAGGGTCCCTCGTAGAGCGGAAAACCTTCGTCCGGTACGGTTCCTACGACCCACCAGGGCATCGCCGCAACAGCTCCTCATAGGCGAGCTGCAATGCATACCCGCACAGTGTGTGTCCCAGTTGGCGTGGCTCGGGGGCCTCGTGCAGCTTCTTGCCGACGAGCCGTTCGGCGAGATACGGCACGTCCGGGCAACCGCCCCCCGAAATGTTCACGATGCAATGATCCCGCTTGTCCACCGTCATTTTCATGTTGGCCGCTCGAACCATCAGGTGATCGCCGAAGTCCTTCACCTGAAACAGGTTCACCGGCTCGAGCAGGAGATCCTGGACGGGAAGAACGCGCGTGGGAGCGATCCGAGCTCCATCGAGGATGGCCAGGACTTTCAACTGCAGGACCAGCGGGAATTCGATCACCAGGTCACACCCGGTCCGAAGGTCGGGGGGCGGCCCCTTCACGGAGATATCCATGCGCGCTTCCTTCAGCAGGAGCTCCGATCGGATGACCTCACTGGTGTGATGAAAAACCAAGATTCCGCGATCGGAGCGGCGCACATCAGCCCGTCTGCCGCCCTCGGGTTTCTCCGGGCCGAAAAGCCCGGCAAGTCTTGCCAGCTTTTTCCAAAACATCACGTCGCACCGTGGGAAGGAGTCAGCGCTTCAAAATCAGGTGGTAATCGTCCCCGTCCCGCTTCACATCCTGGACGTCCCACCCCTGGGACTGCGCCGCGCGGTTGACGTTTTCCCGGCTCACCTCGTTGTCGACAATGATCTCGAGGGTTCCGCCGGTCATTTCCTTCATCTTGGACATGGCCAGCAGGACCGGCTGCGGGCAGGAAAGCCCCCTGGCATCCACGACCTCATCCATCTTATCCTCCTTCACGCCATCATGCGCGTGCACGCTCGACATTGCTGAACGCGATCACCAGACACAGAATCAGGCAGACCAGCACGGCCGCCATCCCGTGAGGGCCGATGCCCGCGGGAGAGCTCGCCAGGCCAAAGTTGTGCGAAAACGCAGCCCCCGTCAGCATCCCCAGCACGAAAACCCCCGCGTCGGCGTCCCCCTCGCCCGCCATGAAGAGCTGCCGGCCCGGGCACCCCCCCGCCAGGGCGAACGACAGTCCCGCCACCATCATGCCGGCAAAATTCCAAAGGCTCTGGGTATGAGCGACAGGCTGCTTCTCGAAGCCCGGGTTGAACTGCCCGAAAGCCAGGTCGGCCAGAAAAGCCGCCACAAGCAGGGCCACAAAGCCGCTGAACAGGTGCCACTGCCTGAACAGGATCAGGTCTCGAAGGGCCCCCATGGTGCAGAAACGACTCCGCTGGGCGATGACCCCCACGAAAAGCCCGATCACAAGTGAGATCCACAACGGCGCGTAAGCCGCTCCGGGTCCCTTCAAACTGTAGAAGAGAACGCCGCTCTGGGGCTGCCCCGCAACGGGCATGTAGATCAAGCGCAGAACGAGGAGACCTGCAATGAGCAATGGCATGAGCAGCCCGGTGCCGAAGCTCTGCTTGTGGCTCCGGCCGAGGCTGTAACCCTGTTTGAAAAAGACCGTGCCGATCCAGATTCCGACCACGAGGCCCGCCAGTCCGAGCAGGGCGTTTCCGTCGCCTCCGGCCAGGCGCAGCAGGGTGCGCCAGGGGCAGCCCAGGAACACCAGGGCCCCAATCATCGCCGTCATCCCCAATACGAAACGGGCCAGTGGTGCCGAGCCCCCGCGGGACTTGTATTCCCGGGTGACCAGGGCCGCTCCGAACGATCCCAGCACAAACCCCAGGATCTCGGGGCGAAGGTATTGCACGAGCTCGGCTCGGTGCATTCCCACGGCCCCGGTGATGTCCCGGTCGAAGCACGCCACGCAGATCCCCATGTTGCCGGGATTGCCCAACTTCTGCAGCAGCGCCGCCAGCACCCCGATGACGGCCCCGACCGCAATGATGCCCCCTCCCGTTGCAAAGAGATTCCTTCCCCCTTCCACGTCTCACCTCCTCACTCAACCGATGCGCATCCCTCGTCTATTCCCGCACGAACGGACAGGCCACCTCCTCGATCGCAACCCGATGCCCCTGCCCGCACAATGGACACAAGACGTCTACCATGCCCTTGAGGGCTCTCGCTCCACCCGCCCCCTCCTCGACCCACGGCTCTCCCGCGAACTGCCAGCTTGCCGAAGAAAAACCCCGCCCCGTCGAAGGACACACAAAGAAGAGCTCTAAGGAGCTTGAACCGCTCGTGGAGGCCATTTTTCCCTCTCCCTTCCGACGTTGGCGAACCGGGGGAATGGTAGGGCAGGGAGACGCACGGTGTAAAATCGGAATGCACAATGAAAGAAGGCGTGATGGATCGGTAATTCCGACAGATGGATGGATGCGATCCCGGCCTGCAGAAGGCTTGGCCGGAATCGCGAAGGCGGGAGCATGGGGGGACGGATAGGGCTGACCGGGGAAGAAGCCTTAACGGGCTTCCCCCCGCTGTCCCAGGACGGTCACGACGCTCAGAACGTGATGATCTGGTACCCCTCCGCCAGGTAGGCGCTCATGGACGGATGTCCCGACATGTCATCGAGCAGGCGGATTCCCTGAGCCTCCGCCGCCTGCAAGACCCCCATCTTGGCGCTGCAGGCCCGGCACGCACCCTCGATGAGCTTGGCGGCGCGCGTCTTCTCGTAGAGGCGAAACAAGGGGCTTTCCTCCTTCGCCATCTCCGGGATCAGCTTCGTCGCCGCTCCCTCGATCACCACCTTGACCTCGAAACCCCGCTCATGAAGGTTGAGGCCGTTGAGCAGTACGTGCATGAAGCACATGGCTTCGCCATTGAAGGCAAACAAGACGGTCTTTTGGGTCATGGGCTGCTCCTCTCGAAATCCAGCCATCCGGTGACGATAGCGGACTCCCCTGGTTAGATGGTTTTTATTGCGCTGGTTCGCCGTCCGTCGATTCGCAAGCTGAGACTCACGATCGAACGAAGAGCGTTCCAGCTCCGCGTGAAAACCTTCCTCCGTTGCTCGTCGGGAGATCGAAGGGTCAAGCCACGAAGCCCCCTTTCCTGAGACGGATCCGGTCAAGCTCGTTTGCACTCAGGGTCCAGTGGCCCCGGACAGCATCACAGACCTCCGGCAGGAGGCACTTTGGCACGACGGGCCATCCCCTGCAAGGGCGCACGCAGGTTGTTCTTCTGCAGCCTCCAACATGCCCATCGCCTCTCCCCGGGGCAAGAGGAATGCCAGATGAGATTCCGAAGACCCGCTCCAAACGACTCCAACAACCCCAGCCTCTTAAAGCCTCGCGGGAGAAGATGCCGGATTCCTTTTGTACGATAAACCCTATGGATCATGAACGGAGAAGTTCGATACTTGTGCGATCGGTTCTATGGAGTTGAGAATTTCGCCGCAGTCTTGCCTCCTCGTCTGCGAGGCCGACTTCAGGGCGCGTGAACGACGAGGGAGGGCGTATTCCGCACCCGAGCCGAGAACGCACAGGGAACAGACTGCACCCGGCTGGCGCCGCGATCTACCGCATCAAAGAAAAACCGGATCACGCGGTGACCGACAGACGATCATCGAAGGGACTTTTCAAGTCCGCCCCGACTCCGAAACATCACCCGATTCGAAACGGGAACTTGGGAGCCCGCGGAGGGCGCTCCATCTGGTCCGATTCTTGGAAGGTAAGATCCTGTGGAGCCGTTCACCCATTTAGGCCCCCGGTTTGATCTTCAGGATAACGCCTCAAGCAGGCCCTGCATGCAGAGGAGCTCCCATGGTCGCCATCCCCGTCCTGCGCTCCCGCGTGGCCCCGGTGCTCAACTGGTGCTCGACGATTCAAATTTTCCCCGAAGAGGATTCCGAGATCGCTCGGGGGCGGGAGATTGTTCTCGAGACCCTGAGCGGCCCGGAGCGTCTGAAGATCCTCAAGCAGCAAGGAGTCCGAACGATCATTTGCGGGGCGTTGACTCCGGACCTCCTGAGCTTTGGGGAAGGATTGGGGCTGCGGATCATCCACGGGGTTGCGGGTGAGATCGGAGAAGTCCTGCTCGCCTACCGCACCCAGAGCCTCGATCTCCCCTGTTTCTGGCTCCCAGGGTGCGGGGGGCTTCGCCGCTACCGCCAGCAGGGCGGGATCAGTTGCCCGAGGGGCGGCCAGGCCGTGCCTCAAGAGGCGTCACGCGGCGGGAAAGCCGGAAAGCGCCCGGGCGCCCGGAAAAAACCTTCGGGAGGCGCAGGGCCGGGCCCCGCAGGAGTTTGCATCTGTCCGAGCTGTGGGATGAAAACGCCCCATGAGCGGGGCATCCCCTGCTCACAGATCACCTGCTCCCGATGTCATCAGCGCCTGACGCGAGCGTGAGAGACCGCTGCACGTCGCGGCTCCTCGATTGCCTCGAAGCCGGCCGACAACGGCCGAGCGTAAGTCCAAAGGCACTTGCCGCCATGAAAAACACCATGGAGCACTTCATGAGCGCCATTTACGAGCGGATCGGCAAGCACGGAGGCTCGCCCCGAGACGAAGAGCCAAGAGGACTGAGGGCAGTCATGCGGCGCATAGAGGGGGCCACCTGTTACGGACGGATCAAGGGGGAGTGTGGCGAGACCATGGAAGTCTTTCTCAAGGTCAACGGGGAGCGGATCGAGGAGGCGGCGTTCCTGACCGATGGATGTGACTCCAGCGTCCTATGCGGCTACCTTGCCACGCGCCTTGCCGAAGGCAAGACGCTGGATGAAGCCGTCGAGATCGCTGGCGACACGATCCTCATGCATCTGCCGAATCTGTCGCCAAGCGAGACCCATTGTGCCGTCCTGGCTGCCGAAACCTTGCATGCCGCGATCCATCAGTGGATGTTGGACGATCGAAAAACGCCTTCCAATCCTTGAGTCAAACCTTCGGAATTACCCGTTCCTCCCTTTCATTCACGGCTCGTTGACCCTATAGTAATGTGGTGAGTGCATAATGTGGTACCCATCCACTTTACAGGACTTGATAGGGAGCCGGATAACTTGTTGCCATTGAAATCTTCATCGTCCCGCGCGGGGATCAAGGAGTCAAAAGGATCCCGCGTCCTGCCGCCCCAGACCCAGACCATTTTGAACAGCATCGCCGACGGCGTCTTCACCGTGGACCTGGAGTGGCGGGTGACCTCCTTCAACCGAGCAGCCGAGACGATCACGGGCGTATCGGCGGAGGAGGCGATCGGGCGTCCGTGCTGCGAGGTCTTCCGGGCCAATGTCTGTGAAACCACCTGCGTTCTCAGGCAAACCCTCGAGAACCGAAAGCCCGTCATCAACAAGCCGATCGCCATTCTGAGGGCCGACGGAAAGGAAATACCGATCAGCGTGAGCACGGCCATCCTAAGGGATGAATCCGGACGCGTGATCGGAGGCGTCGAAACCTTCCGGGACCTGAGCCTCGTCGAAACCCTGCGGCGCGAAATCGATCGACAGGTTCGCTTCGGCGACATCATTTCCCGCTCTCCACTCATGCAGCGCCTGTTCGCCATTCTCCCCGAAGTGGCCCAAAGCGAGAGCACGGTGCTCCTTCAAGGGGAGAGCGGGACCGGCAAGGAACTCTTCTGCCGGGCGATTCACTCCCTGAGCCCCCGGGCAAAGGGTCCCTTCGTCGCCGTCAACTGCGGGGCCTTGCCGGATACCTTGTTGGAATCCGAGCTATTTGGACACGAGGCCGGCGCCTTTACGGATGCCAAGAAAAGCCGGCCGGGGCGTTTTGCGCGGGCTGAGGGTGGAACACTGTTTCTCGACGAAATCGGCGACATATCTCCCGCCATGCAAGTCCGCCTCCTGAGGGTGCTGGAGGAGCGTGTTTATGAGCCCCTGGGATCTTCCAAGACGCTCAAGGCCAACGTTCGGATCGTTGCCGCCACAAATCGGGACCTAGCCGAGCTCGTCGAACAGGGATCGTTTCGAAAGGATCTGTACTACCGGATCAACGTGGTAAAACTGGAGCTACCCCGCCTCGCGGATCGCAAAGAGGACATCCCCCTGCTGGTGGAGCATTTTATCGAGCGCTTGAACAAGCTGCGGGGCAAGGAGATCCTGGGAGTCAGCCAGGAAGTGTTGGGCATTTTCATGCGTCACGACTGGCCTGGTAACATCCGTGAGCTTGAAAACGTCATCGAATACGCCTTCATCCTCTGCCGAGGGGGCCTGATCCATCGGGCCTGCCTCCCAGATTCCCTGGCGGGCCGGGACTGCACCCTTCCGAACCTTCAGGGCATGACGTTACAGGATATCGAGCGGCGGGCGATCTGGGAGGCCCTGGAGCGTAATGCGGGGCGCAGAATGGCCACGGCACGGGAGCTGGGAATCGACAAGAACACTTTGAGACGCAAGATCAAACGGCACGGTTTGGAAGCGCCCGATCCGGCGACGCCCCATTCCTGAGGGCCCTGTCCAGTGGGCCTGTGCCCGCAGAGATCCCCCTCCGCTGGAAACTCCGGAATCCCCCGCAGAAGCGCCGCAGCGATTGGATGTCTATTGTCCCCTCCCTGCTGGGGACAATTGTTCTCCAGGAGGCGTCTCGGCTGGAGAAGGTGGCAATGAATGCTTGGAATCCGCATCCGAGGCGGTTCCGGGCCTGGCTGAAGCAGGAGCACGCCCCTCGGCGGCGTGAAGCACGTGGACCTGCACCTCATGCTTGTCGTCGGGGCTGGCATCGGTTTCGATGGTGAGAACGGTCTGCTGCCGCGAACCGGCAGAGACCTGTTCCGCGTTGGCGACAACTTCCAAACTGTAACCCTCCCCGTTCGGCATGGGCTGCTGCGTGACCGAGATGTATCGATCGTTGTAGGTGAGCCGGGTCACCTTGAATGGTTTCCCCCGATTGCTCGTGACCATCACCTTGCCGACCCTCATGGGTTGCTGCGCCGCCAGTTTCCCCACCACGAGCGTCTGGGGCTTCACGCTGATGTCGCCCTCAATGTACCCCGCCACACGGACCACCAAATTCGGCTTCTGCGGAGAGTCCGTGTAAATTTTGATGAAACCGCTGTAGTTTCCCTGCTTGGTTTGGTTGGATACCTTGAGCTTGTAGTGGGTCCCCTCCTGTATCGGCTGAACTTCAAAGGCGATCTTGCCCTCCAGATTGCTTTCCGTCTTTTCAATCCGGAAACTGTGGGGAGGAATTGCCTGGATCTCGAGCACATTGTCCTGCTGCTGGTCCGCAAGCCCACGAAACGTGATGCTCGATGAGGGGCGGATCTCAATGAGGGATTTCACCCTACCCTGCATCGCCAGAACCAATTTGCCGTTCTGCGGATCATTGCTGAAGACCGTCGCGGTCTTCTTGACTTCTCCCTGATATCCCCTGAGATCCAGCTTCAATGTGATCTTTCCCTCGCCTCCGGGAGGGATGGTGGAGTCAAAATCCACCAGAGCGCAGCCTCAACCGGGGCGCACTTGGGTGATCTGCAACGGTGCGCTCCCCGTGTTCTTGACCTGGAAGACATGCGTGATTTGAGCACCCTCCATGACTTCCCCGAAGTCATGAGTTTTTTCACCAATCTGGATGGACGGCGACGCCTGAGACCCGCTCGACTCGGGAGCCGTCTGCCGCGTTGCCTTCGCTCCCCGCGATTCGGCCGCCTGTGCCGGGCTAAGACCCAACACGCTAACGGCCAACCCGACAACCAAAAATCGGATCCATTGATGCCAACACGCTTTCATGATCTCTTTTCCACTCCAGCTCCAGGAGGTTCGCCACAGCAGATCGCTCGAAGCCCTTCTGTCCACTCACGGGACCATTCCTGCTGCTGCATAGCTCGAAGCCCTCCGAACGTCAAGGTCAATCGGGAAAGAACGCCCGTCTTATCCAGGAGACTGTCGGATCGCCTCCCGAGTCGCCCGCCCTCACCGGTCCGAGATGCACGCCCCCGCCTTCCGAACGGACGGTCGGTGGGATCCATCCAGACCGTTCGGCATCAGTTCAGGGCGACCAGATCCCCCGCCGGCACGACCACGATTCCCTGCCGCCGCAGGGGATCGGCTGCTCCTTGGAGAACCTTGAGGGTGACCTCGTGCGGGTGGCCGATGGCGACGGCACTCCCCTGGAGTCGAGCCTTCTGGATCAACAGATTCAGCTGGGCCTTCACGGCCGACTCGGTACGCGTGTGGTCGAGAAACACATCACGCCGAGCGTGCGGGATGTGCAGTTCCCGAGCCGTTTGAACCCCAACGGATCTGGGGCTCGTAGCGCTGTCCAGAAAAAAGAGTCCATTGCGCCCGATTTCCTCGATCACCAGCCTCATGCGTCCGGAGTGTTCGGTGAATCGGGACCCCATATGGTTGTTGACCCCGGAAACGTAGGGGGTCGAGCGCAGGGCATCCTGAAGGGTTTTGAGCAAGGTCTCATCGTTCATCGCTAGGAGCAAGGCTCCCTTGCCCGGCTTGGTTTTCGGGTATCCTTGGGGCTCCATGGGCAAATGCAGGAGAACTTGACGGTTTTGAGAGTGGGCGAGCTCAGCCGTTTCGAGGCTGTGGGGCAAATTGGGCAGGATCGAAAATGTGACGGGAAAGGGAAGTGTAGCGAATTTCCTTGCCATTTCCACGTCGAGACCCAGATCGTCGATCACGATGGCCACGCGGGCCACCGGAGGCATCAGTTCGGGCCCCGTCCGAGGAGGTGTAACGGGGGCGGGAGCGATCGAGGGCGCCGTTTTCGGGATGAGTGCCGTCTGGACAGGCTCTTCCCGCGTTTCCAGAGGTTTAGGACGAGCAACCGGATCGGGAGGGTCCTTCGGTCGTTTCCAGTCGCCGCCTGACACACTTTCTTCGTGACTTGGTCCGGAGGGGGAGGGCTTTCGCCCGGCTTCCCTGACCGTCGCCTCACGGGAGCCCGAGGATGAGGTCGGCTCAGCGGCCACTGGCTCCGATGGAGGCGTGGGGGAAGACCGGGCCGATGTGCGCTCCTGGAGCGCTTCGCCGGTGAGAGGCACTCGGGCCGCAAGCTGAGACTGGGGATCCGTTCGCTGCGTTCCCACACCCATCCGGTGTTGGGACGCTGGCTCCCTCTCTGGCCCCGATGCGCGCGTGGTATCCCGTGGGGAGGACTGCTGCGGGGCGGGTACGATCGGCGGGGATCCCGATGAAACCGGCCTGGGGGCGGGCGGGCTTGATTCTCGCCGTTGTTCCGATGCTGCCGCTGCTCCGTTTTTTGCCGAGGCGCCGGACGGCTTTGGGGCGTTAGCCGATTTGGCCGACCCGGCCGCCTGCCGTTCCGCCCGGAGCGGGACCGGCTCGGGTTTCTCACTCCAGAAGAGCATCCCCGCCAACACGACGGCCGCGAGAAACCCCGCGGCCATCAAAGGGACCATCGAGGATCGGGGGGTGTTCACCACCCCAGAAGCCCGTCGGCCGGACGTCACCGGGCCCCTCGCACTCGACGGACGCGATGCACTGGCGTTCCGACCGCCAGGGGTTTTCCCCCGAGCCGTTCCCTTCGTCTTGGCAGGGATCCGATTGGATGGCATGCTGCGCGGGACCCGGCTATTTCACCTGCATCTGCGCCATGATTTTGTAGCTCTTCAGCAGGTCGAGGGCCCTCCGAAGCTGATTGTCCTGATCCAGCATCTTCTGGGTTTCGGCCTGAACCGCCTCGGGTTTGCTCTGCCCCGAATCCTCCTTCTTATTGTGCATGTGCCGCGGCAGGTCCCGCTCCCTCACCCGCCGGCCTTCATCGTTCCCCTCGTTCTCTTCCTTGTCCGGAATCTCCCGTTTGACGATGATGTCCGGGGTGATTCCCTTGGCCTGGATCGATCGTCCCGACGGGGTATAGTAAAGCGAGGTCGTCAGGCGGATGGCCGATCCGTCGTTCAAGGGGATCACGGTCTGAACCGAGCCTTTCCCGAAGGTCTGCTCTCCAAGGATGATGGCCCGCTTGTGATCCTGGAGCGCACCGGCCACGATTTCGGAAGCGCTCGCACTGCCCGCATTCACCAGCACGACGATGGGGTAACTGCGGGGCTTGCTGTTCTTGTGGGCCTCGAAGCGCATTTGCTGATTTTCCAACCTTCCGCCCGTGTAAACGATCAGTCCGCTGTCGAGAAACTCGTCACTGACCTCCACGGCCTGATCCAGCAGACCGCCGGGGTCGTTGCGCAGGTCTAGGATCAGTCCCTGCATGGGCTGATTCTCGGCCTCCAGCTGATCCAGTGCCTTGCGTAGGTCATTGGAGGTACCGCTCTGGAAGCTGGAGACCCGCACGTAGCCGAACCCATTTTCGAGGGTGCGGAACCGAACGCTGCGAATGGAGATCTCGGCGCGCGTCAGTTCGAACTCGAGCGGCTTCTTTTCGCCTTTCCTCAGGATGGTCAGCTTCACCTTGGTGCCTTTGGGACCCCTCATCTTCTGAACGGCATCCATGAGGCTCATGTCTTGGGTCAGTTCCTCATCGATCTTGATGATCTGGTCGTTGGCCTGGATTCCGGCCTTATCCGCCGGCGTGTCCTCGAGCGGAGCCACCACAGTCAGCACACCGTCCCGGATGGTGATTTCGATGCCCAGACCGCCGAACTTGCCTTTGGTCTCGATCTGGAGCTCCTTGTAGTCCTCGGGCTTCATGAAAGAGGAGTGAGGATCCAACTCACGGAGCATGCCGTTGATGGCGCCGTACATGAGCTTCTTGGAGTCGGTCTTTTCGACATAGTTGTCCTGAACGATGTTGAGTACATCACTGAACAGCCGGAGGTACTGGTAGATCTCCGATGAGCTCTCGGAAGCCGTCTTAGCTTTCAGGCTGCTCCAGCCGACCAGCGACAGAACCACGGCCAGGATCAACAAGGCGCTCTTCTTACGTTTGTCAGACATTTCCCCGTCCTCACTCTTTCGACGATTTTCCTGTAGCCAACCATTCCATGGGATTCACGGGCTTTCCATGGTGCCGGATTTCGAAATAGAGCCGCGCCGTCCTGGAGGATCCCGTATCGCCGACCGTGGCAACCGTCTCCCCACGCTTGACCGGGTCGCCCACCTGCTTGATGAGGCGCTCGGCATGCGCGATCAGACTGTGATAATGGTCCCCATGATCGATGATCATGACATTTCCGTACTCTTTCAACCAGTCCGAAAAGACGACGACACCGTCAAATACGGCTTCGACCGGCTGCCCTTTCGGAGCAATGAACGTCACCCCGTCTCCGTGGAGAAATTTCTCCGTAGGCGCATGGGCCCTGGACCTCTGTGGTGGAAGCATCTCTCCGACCGTAGGGGGGCTCAATGTTCCGCGCAGGGCCGCAAACCGCTCCACGGAATCTCCTAAGACCGGTTTGCGCATCGGGATCTTCTTCTGGAGGATTGCCCCCGTCCGGTCGAGTCGCCTTGGCCCCATCGACGGTTGCGACGTTTCCGTTTCGGCCCCC
>CAZGQL010000058.1:0-4318 GCA_964527905.1 uncultured Syntrophobacteraceae bacterium | reverse complement strand
TCCACCCGCACCTCGGAACCGGCGCCCGTGACGGCGGAAGCAAACGGGGCACCCCCGAGGGAGCCCAACTCCAGCCGCCGTTGCGCCAGAACGGTCTCCAGATGCCGTTGTCTCAGACCGGCTTCACGCCATCGTAGGTAAAGGTCCCGATCCGCCTTGTTGATCAGAGGAAGAAGGTGGCTGGCTCCCATGAAACTTGGCAGGTCGTGCACCGCGAACAGTGTAGATGCATATCCCAAGGCCCTGAATTTGTAAAGGGCGCTCAACCGGGCTTTCACCCGGGGTTTGAGGTCCGCCAGTTCCTGTTCCACCAAGAGCTGTCTATCCGTCAACCGCGCAATCTCTTCCTGAATGCGCACGAGTTTCTTTTCCTGTCCCGACTCCTCCCCCCCCCAGCCCGAGCCGCCCCCGATCAGGACCGAAAGACCGTTCCCCCACGCCACGATACAGGCAATGGCCAAGGCAACCGCAGATCGTTTCCTCATCGGATTCCTTCCGATCAACCCGAGGGTCTAAAAGGACTTACCGAGCCCAAACCGGGTCCCGAGCCAGCCACACGCGACACCGCATATCAGGATTCCAGCAAGCAGCGCTGCACCTTCCCATGGTCGGATCCCCAAAGCCGCACCCCAGAAGGTGGGCAACACACGATGGACCTGAGCCCCGAGGACGGCCAATAGCCCGGCTGCCAATGAGGCGGCGAGGCTTCCCAGCAGAACCCCCTGGATGTAATGAGGAAGCTTGACCACGAACGGCGTCGCCCCGATCAGTCGGTAGATGTGCACCTCCGACTTGCGTCGGGCAAACGCGATCCGCGTCGCGTTCGAAACGATCCCAATCGACACCAAAATGATCAGCACTCCAAGACCGAGCCACACGTTCGTCCACTGACCTGCCAAGGATTGTAGCCATTCCCCGTGCCCTTTTCCATAAAGAATCTCCGCAATCGACGGTGACTGACGGAGCCGGGCCACCAAGTCCTCCGTCACCTTGGATGGGTCGCGCTCCGTCTTGAGGGTGATCTGCACCGAAGGAGGCAGGAAGTCGTCCTCAAGCCCATCGAGAAGCCCGTCCCGGCTCCCCAACAGCGCCCTCAGCTGCTCATGGGCCTGCTGTCTCGACACCCCATGAACCCGCTCGACTCCGGGCCACCCGGAGATTTCACCGACAAGCTTGTCGAGCTCACCCGGATCGGAATCCCCACGCAGATAGACAACGATCGTATTGGGTGCAAGCCACTGGGGAACGATGGCACTCTCCCGGACAAGCGCATAACCGCACAAACCGAGAAGAAAAAAGCACAGACCGAGACCCAGGAGGCTCATGAGGAGCATCAGGGCACTGGTGTGCAGACTCTCCAGGAGATGCTTCGAGACATAGCGAGCGAGCGTCATGGGCGTTGCGAGTCCGTTCTTCGGAGGGATATTGGGCACGATGGACTATCGGTCGATCCCCAGGGCTGCGGTCTGTCCGTCACGTCACCCGGTGCAGCCCGGTGCGCCGTTCCACCAGGCGCCGACCGTCGATTTCCAGGAAACGCGGAACCCATTCCATAAGCGTCCCAGGGGTTCCATGGGCCGTGAGGATCACCGTGGTTCCGCCCGTGCCGAGATCTTGGAAAAGTGAGACCACCAGGCGTGAGTCCTCAGGATCCAAGTACGCCGTTGGTTCATCCGCGAGGAGCAATGTCGGACCATGGACCAGGGCCCGGCCGATGGCAACTTTCTGGCTCTCGCTTCGGGAGAGCGCCTCGCACGGGACATCCGTCAGAGCTTGAAGTCTCAGGGCGGCAAGCGTCTGAACGACCCGCCGCCGAATCAGGGTCTCTCCGCGCGAAAGGGCGAAGAGGGGCAAGGCTACGTTCTCATAGACCGTGCGTTTGGGGATCAGTTGGAGGTCCTGAAAAACGACCCCCAATCTTTGCCGGAGCAGGGCCAAGTCCCGTCCTTTGAGCTGGTGCACGTTGCGCCCGTCGATCCGGACAATGCCCGAGTCCGGTCGCTCGGCTCCGATCAGGAGCTTGAGGAACGTGGTCTTTCCAGTCCCCCCTCGCCCGCTCAACACGACGCATTCTCCCCTCGCGATCGTCACGTTGACATTCTCGAACACCGTGGGACCGGATGGGTAGGACTTGTGAACGTTCAGACACTCCACCAGGGCGGGCGAGCGGATCCTGTCCCCGTTCACCGATTCTCCCGCCTTCGACGATGGCTCGCGGCCTGTCGGCATCACACCCATTCCATCCGAATGATCAATCCTCAACGGGCAGTCGGGCTTCGCTGCTGGATCGGTGGAAATCGCTCAAGCACGCCCTCAGGTTCGAATAGATTCCCTTTTGACTGTTCACGAGGAACAGAGCATGCCCAACATGGAAGATTTCATTCACCAACCGCTGGACAGCCGGGACGCCTCGGGCTCCACCGGCCGATTTCTCG
Source organism: uncultured Syntrophobacteraceae bacterium (assembly GCA_964527905.1). Classification (GTDB taxonomy): domain Bacteria; phylum Desulfobacterota; class Syntrophobacteria; order Syntrophobacterales; family Syntrophobacteraceae; genus CALBZH01. Next base: position 1,883 of record CAZGQL010000058.1, on the reverse strand, counting down.
AACGCTTCCTCAAACATGGGGACGATCTTATCCTTCATCCGCAGTTGCGTATCAACCAGAAAGATCGCCACATGCGGCCTCAAGTCCCGCAACCGGTTGAGGAAGGCGTCGACCGCAGGTTGCTCGACTCCCCGTGGAGGGGAGGATTTGACCTCCACGTAGACCAGATGTCGGTTCACCAGACTCACCACGTCGTAATCGCCTCCGTGCCGCGTCATCCGTAGCCGAACGCTGCACAGACTTGGGGCCAGAAATTCGCGTCGCAGGGTTTCGCAGACGAACCACTCGAGGGTCGGCCCAAAGCTGATGATATGCCGCGGAACCAGCGCGTAGTCGCCGGAGGGCCCGATCCGCACCACCCCCGCCCCGGCAAGGGCCGCCAGAAAGGATCGTGCCGTCCGGGTCGAGCAGTAGCGACACAGCGCGTGAACGTCCGTTCCAGTGGGATTCTGAATCAGTTCGCGAACGAACAGCCGGAAGGAATAGCGTCGCATGAGCTCGTAGAACCCGGTGAGGCGCTGTTCGGAGATGTCCGGAGGAAAGAGCACCCGTGCCGGATCGCCGTGACTGAGGACCGGCAAGCCTCGCTGGGCGAGCCAGACCTCAACCGGGTGCTTTGCCGCCAGAAAATCCTGGCGGAGGTGCGCGAGCTCGAGCCGCATGCCGGCCACTGTCTCCCGGAGTGCCTCGATCTCCCGCTCCAGCTTGCTCAACCGATCCACGAAGACTCTCCGCAGCTTGCTTGCGCGCTACGACGGAAATGGGTCACAGCAGGCGGCGGTAGCATGCCTCCAACTGGTCAAGCATCCCCTCGAAGGAATGGTGCTCCGTCACCCACTGACGCCCCTGCATCCCCAGCCTCTCCCGTCGCCCGGGATCCTTGAGGAGGGACACGACGGCCCGCGCCAGCAGCTCGGGGGTGCGAGGAGGCACCAGGAGGCCAGTCACGCCGTCGTGCACCACTTCGGGGATCCCCCCGACTTGGGTGGCAACCACCGGTTTTCCTGCCGCCATGGCCTGGAGCGCGAACTGCGGGATTCCTTCGGAGGCGTACGAGGCCATGACCGCCACATCAAACGAGGCGATCACATCGGCGATATCGTCCCGGTGGCCAGTCATGTGGGTACAGGATCCCAGGCCCAGTTCCTCGACACGGGAGGCGATAGCAGCCCTCATGGGACCGTCTCCGACAACCACCAGTCGCGCGTCGGGAACGGCCATCCGGACCGAGACCATGGCTTCGAGCAGATCCAGGTGCCCTTTCCAGCTGCGCAGGACCGCGGCGATCCCGACCACCGAGTCGGCGGGACCGATTCCAAGCTCCCCCCTCACGCGATGGCCGTCCCCGCGGAGGAAAGCTCGGCAATCGATCCCCGTCGGAATGGAGCGGACCCTTTGGGGGCTCAGTTTGAGATCCCGAATCAGCTGGGTCCGGATGAATTCCCCCGTGGTGACCACTTCATCGCACAGGTGGCCGTAAAGCCAGCGGGTGAGTGGGTTGCCATTGACGGAGGAAGAGATGTGGCGGGTCCGCAGGACCGCGATCCCCTCGAGGCGGCCGGCGATGGATCCCATCCAGCTGTCGGCGGAGCTATGGGTATTGACCAAATCGACATTATACTGCCGGATGATCCGACGCAGGTCGGCCACGCAACCCAGAAAGCGGCGGCGGTCCATGGGGCTGTGTAACGTTTCGAGACCTGCCTCGGCCGCCCTCCCACAAATGAGCGCCTGGGGCGGAGCGGCGAGGAGGACTCGGTAGCCGCGCGCGCGCATGCCCAACATTTCCCTTACAATCCGGATTTCCTGGCCGCCCCAGCCGATGGAGGCTACCGTGTGCAAGATTGTGGCCTTGCTCATCCATCAGCCTCGAAGGGTCCGGG
>CAZGQL010000057.1:7566-25301 GCA_964527905.1 uncultured Syntrophobacteraceae bacterium | reverse complement strand
CTGGTGTTCTTTACGGTTGCTGAAATCCAACTGGGTCAACCGCGTCACGTCCCGAACGATGCGCCGCAAATTGGCCCCGAAGGCTTTCTCGATCTCCTCCTCGCTCGCCCGCTCTTCCTCCAGACAGTCATGCAACAAACCGGCAGCGACGCTTTCCTCATCCAGGCGCATGGAGGCCAGGATTCCCGCCACCGCCAGCGGGTGGCTCAGGTATGGCTCGCCGTCGAGTCGCAGGCGTCCCCCATGGGCCTTCGCCGCGAAGACGTAGGCTTTCTCCAGGAACGCCACATCCGCTCCTGCGTCGTAGCTGAGAACCTGGTCGACGATCTCGAAGAATCTCACCGCAACCGCCTCGAATCAATCCAAGAGACGCTCTCCCGTCATGGATTCCACTTCCGCGATCAAGCGCTTCAGAAGGTCCGTTTCCTGCAACTTTTCGATGAGCTCCCCCTTCTTGAAAAGAACGCCGTTGCCGCGCCCCCCCGCAATGCCTACATCCGCCTCTCGGGCCTCTCCGGGACCGTTCACCACGCAGCCCATCAGCGCCACCTTCAGGGGCGTTCGGATGCGGCGCAGCCGACGCTCGGCTTCCTCCACCATGGGGATGAGCTCGATTTCCGTGCGCCCGCACGTGGGACAGCTGATCACCTCCACACCCCGCTCCCGAAGCTTGAGGGCACGCAGGATGCTGTAGGCGATCGGAATCTCCTCCACCGGGTCGCTCGTGATGGACACCCGGATCGTGTCGCCGATGCCGTCCAGAAGGAGGCTCCCGATGCCCAAGGCGGATTTGATGGCGCCGTTGAGCAGGGTTCCGGCCTCGGTGACCCCCAAGTGCAGGGGGTAGTCCGTTTGCGCCGCAAGAAGCCGGTAGGCCGCGACCGTGTCGAGCACGTCCGAGGACTTCAGGGAAACCTTGATCAACCCAAAGCCCTGTTCCTCGAGCAGCCGAACGTGACCGAGAGCGCTTTCGACCATTGCCTCAGGGCTCGGCCGCCCATACTTCGCGACCAATTCCCGTTCGACGGAGCCGCTGTTCACTCCGATTCGGATCGGAAGTCCCCTTTCCAGGGCCGCCTGGGCGACCTTGCGCACCCGCTCGCGCCCCCCGATGTTGCCGGGGTTCAAACGCAACGCGTCCACGCCCGCCCCAATGGCCCCCAGAGCAAGCCGATGGTCGAAGTGGATGTCGGCGATCAAAGGGATACTGATGGAGCGCTTGATGCGCGGCAGCTCTTCCACGGCCTTCTGGTCGGGCACCGCCACGCGAACGATTTCACATCCGACCTCCTCCAACTGCTTGATCTGACGAACCGTTGCCCGCCAGTCCCGAGTATCGGTGTTCGTCATGGACTGCACCACCACCGGGGACCCACCCCCGATGGGAACCGGCCCAACGTGAATGAGACGCGTCTCGCGCCTCGGTTTCATGGCATCCAAATCACACTCCTCCCAAGTTGCGCTGACCGGCCCACCCGCAGCGCCCGGAAATTTGGGCTTTCCCTGCTTCACCGGCTTTCCGCGTGGGCCTGATCGCAATCAAATATCGAGCATTTTAGGAATCATTGTATACCAGCTGAAAAGGGACTGCCAAAGCGAATCACCCGACGGCACAAAAGGGCTTCCGCCTCCCCCGCTTTCATTGTAAGAGAGGAAGAGCTCGGAACGGAAGATCCAGCAGCCCCCTGGTATGGACGTCCATGCCGCCACCGCCGGAGGTTTGGTCAATGAGTCCCCTTCGTGTCTTGCTCTGTGCGTCCGAAGTCGCTCCCTATGCCAAAACGGGAGGTCTCGCCGACGTCGCGGGAGCGCTCCCGGGAGCCCTGAAAAGACTGGGATGTGACGTTCGGGTGTTCATGCCCCTGTACCGAACCGTTCGGGGGCGCCTCGACCTGTTTGCCTGGGACGGAAACGCCGTTCTGTCCATCGGGGGATTCCCGCACCGCGTCAACTTCTGGGAAGGCCGAACGGCGGAGGAAGTGCCCATTTACTTCCTGGAGCGGGACGAGTTTTTCGATCGAAGCCACCTGTACGGGTCTCCCGAACGGGGCGATTACGAAGACAATCCCGTTCGGTTCATTGCCTTTTCCCAGGCCGTTCACACCCTTTGCCAAGGGCTGGATTGGTTTCCCCACATCCTGCATCTGCACGATTGGCAAACCGCCCTGATCGCTCCCTACCTGCACCACTACTGGCGCACGGATTGGCGCTTTGAGCATACCCGCGCGGTGTTGACCCTTCATAATTTGGGCTACCAAGGCATGTTTCACGGCTCTGTCTTCGCCCTGACCGGCCTGCCGCCAGCCGCTTACTCGATCGGTGGTCTCGAGTTCTGGGGCCACTGCAACTACCTCAAAGGCGGGATCGTTTACTCGGACTGGTTGACGACGGTCAGTCCGACCTACAGCCGTGAGATTCAGCAAATGGCGTTCGGAAGGGGCCTCGACGGCGTCATTCGGGACCACCGGGAACGTCTGGACGGCATCTTGAACGGGGTCGACTATACTCTGTGGAACCCGGAGTCAGACCCGATGCTTCCAGCCTCCTTCTCAGCCTTGGACGTGTCGGGACGCGCGATCTGCAAGGCGGCGCTGCTCTCCGAGCTCAATATGGATCCCCGAATCGCGCAACGACCGTTGCTCGCCATGATCAGCCGTCTCGACGCCCAAAAGGGCTTCGACCTGCTCCTGGCCGCGTTGTCGGAGCTCATGGACATGGATGTCGGGCTCGTTATCCTCGGAACAGGCGACCTCGGCATTCAAAACGAGCTTGCCAAGCGTGAGGATGAATTCCCCGGTCGCCTCAGACTCGTTCCTCGATTCGACGAAGGGCTCGCCCACCGCATCGAGGCCGGCAGCGACGTCTTCCTCATGCCGTCCCGCTACGAGCCCTGCGGACTCAACCAAATGTACAGCCTGCGGTACGGATCGATTCCCGTCGTGCACGCCACGGGTGGGCTCGAAGACTCCATTGTGGACCTGGTTCGCCATCCCGATGCCGGAACCGGATTCAAGTTCTCGGCCTACACCCCGGGAGCCTTCCTCCAGGCCGTGCGCTCGGCACTCGAACTTCTCGCGAATCCCGAAGCCTGGCGGGCCGTGCAACGACGCGCCATGAGCCAGGACTTCTCGTGGGATCGAGCCGCGCGCGAATACCTGCGGCTCTTTGAACGCCTTGCCGCTTCGGACGGCGGTCCCACTGGTGCGCTTCGGTTCAGTGTCCCGTAAGAAGGTGATGCAATAGAAGAGTGGACAAACCGAGGAAGGTGAGGAATCCACCGACGTCGGTCGCCGTGGTCACGAAAATGCTCGACCCCAGAGCCGGATCCAACTTGAGCTTACGGAGCGTGATCGGGATCAGAGCCCCGAACAGGCCGGCGATGACCAGATTGACCGTCATGGCCATCCACAGGATCAAGGACAGCCAAACATTCCGATGCCAGAATAAGGCAATCCCGCCCATGACGAGGCCGCAGATCATTCCGCTGAAAAGCCCCACGCCGACCTCCTTGAGCAGAACGCGCCAATTGCCCCGAACGCTGATTTCTCCAAGCGCGAGCGCCCGCACCACCACGGTGAGCGACTGTGTCCCCGCGTTGCCCCCCATGCCGGCGATGATGGGCATCAGTGCCGCCAAAGCCACATAGCTCGCGATGGTTTCCGAAAACCGGCTGACCGTGAACGCCGCCAACAGGGCCGTCCCCAGGTTGATGAGAAGCCACGGGACGCGGAGTTTGACCGAACGGGACAGCGGGGAAGTGATTTTCTCGTCGGTGTCGAGGTTCGCCAGCAGGTACATGTCCTCCGTGGCTTCCTCGGTCATAACATCGAACACGTCATCGTAAGTGATGATCCCCACCAGACGCTGGTCCCCGTCCACCACGGGCATGGCGAGGAAGTCGTAGTGCCGCATCTCGCCCACCACGTGCTCAATGTCATCGTCCACACGGACCGAAATGACGTTGCGGTTCATGATATCGGCCACGTGATGGTCGGGACGGCCCATGATCAGGTCTTCGAGAGACACAAACCCGATGAGCCTCCGCGAGTAATCCACCACGTACACGTAATAGATCGTCTCCTTTTTGGACGCCTGGAACCGGAGCTGATCCAGCGCCGCTCGAATCGGCAATGCGGGGTGTAAGAAAGCGTAGTCGGTCGTCATGTAGGCGCCGGCGCTGTCTTCGGGATAGGTGATGAGTTTGAGGATGTTTTGCCGCTCGGACTTGACGAGATAGGAGAGAATCCGCTCCCGGGACTCCTCGTCGAGCTCCTCGACCAAGTCCGCCCGGTCGTCGGGACTCATGAACGTGAGGATTTCCTGAAGGATACGCTGGGGAAGCAGCTTGAGAGTCTCCATTTGGAGCTCGAAGGGAACGAACTCAAAGACGCTCAGGGCTTCCTCGGGACCGACCAGCTCGATGTAGCGGCTGACTTCCAAAGCATTCAAAGCCGCAAGCTGTTCGGCCGCATCCGCCGGATGCAAATGTCGGAAGCGTTCCAAAACCGCATCCCGATCCCCGGTCTGGATCGCATCCCGCAGGGTCTGGATCGCTTCAGTATCCGCCATGGCCCTGGCCCCCAAGGTCATTCCATCTGACCAGTCTCACCCGCATCCCCTTTGAAAGTCCGGTACTTCTATCAGATGCCCCCCCGCTTTTCAATGCTTGTCGCCATCCCCGGTTGACAACCCGAATCGGAAAGCGTCAACCGCGTTGACACTGGTTCCTCCCACCCTCCACAAGGGGATCCGCTTTTTCGAGCTCCAGGACTGTCAACGCTGTTGACAATCTCTTCTTCCATCCTCGTCAACCCAGCTTCGTTCCTGCCTGACCGCCTGCCCCGAACCTTATGTGCTATCAACAGGTTGACTCCAGCCGAGCCTGCATCGGCTGCGTACGCCCGAGGGTGGAACGGCCTTTGCCTGAGACAATGGGGTAACTCCCGAGGCACCGAAGGCGGGGAACGAGGAGGGGCAGCCATGAAATCGATCCAGACCCATTACAGCCAATACCTGGACCACCGGATCGAACGCTGTCTGGAAAAGGCGATGCTCATGCGGACGACGCGAAGCGGTTGCAGCCGGTACCGCGCCGAACTGGCCGTTCAGGAAGCGATGTTCTATCGAATCTATCGTGAGCGGTTGCTCGAGGAGATGGCGTTTCGGGGCATCCCGACCAGCCAGGACGCGGTCGATCGGTTCCTGATGGAGTCCTATTCGGACTTGCCGATCAACGGCCGAACCGTCCTCCCAGAGGTGCCCGCATTGAGCTCGGAGCGAATCGGCAACGTCCACTAGAGGAGCGAGGATGGAATACCCTTCGAAGACCGGCGTGGAACAGCCAAGCATGAGACCCTGTGAAACCTGCGGCAAGCCGACCAGCTTCATTTTCACCGGGAGGTGCAAGAATTGCCTGACCGTGGAGACCCTGCTGCCTGAGTACTTGCGCTCCGAGACGGGACGGAAATTCGTGGAAAGAGCGCTGGAGCGGGCGCGCAACGGAGGATGATCGCCCATGGGAATCCTGGAGCAAAGCCGTGCTCACAGGGTTGGGGAGAGACCATATGAGTAGAGATGGCGCATATCGGGAAGCCAGAACCGACCTCGAGAGCGGAAGAGGTTCGGGCATCAGGGTGCCAAGAACCCTGAACCTGGCGGACCCGGAACCGAACCTGCCTTTCGACTGTGTCACGGTCATACTGGATAAGACCGGAGGGCGCATTGAAGTTCAACGTCCCTGCCTGCACGCCCTGGCCGGGCGCGTGGCGAAACGGGTCTGCACCTTGGGCTATCGCTGTGACTCGTGTGAATTCGACCGCCTGGTGGAAGAAACGCATCTTCCGCTCCGGAGACGGAGTCATCCCACCGTGGTGATCAATGGATATCAACATTCTGAGCAGTGTCAATACCACCGAGGACACACCTGGACCTTGCCCGAGCATGGTGGAAACATGCGAATCGGACTGGACGACTTCGCCGCTCGCCTCATCGGACATACAGACGCCATCGAGCTCCCGTCCCCCGGGAGCAGGATCCTGGCGGGCGAACCCTGCTTCGCCTTCCGAAGAGACCGGCATTGGGTGAAGGTCTTGGCTCCCATTGCAGGGATCGTGGTCTCGATCAACGAGGAAGTGGTGCGAAGCCCCGGTCTGGTTCATAGGAATGCGTTCGATGAGGGATGGCTGGCGCTCGTCAAACCCGAACGGAAGACCTCCAGGTGCCCCCCCCTGCTCCAAGGGGAAGAGGCCAAGGAGTGGATGGTGCGGGAATGCGACTTTTTCCAAGTCTTGCTCAGGAGAGGCTTCGGAGGCCGCACCAGCACCGACCAAGCCGCGTCGAGCACGCTCGTATCCGATTGGGCCTGGATCATGCTGGTGGAGACCTTTCTACACACCCGGGTGGCCCGCGACCTCGGGTCCGTCACCTGACCATGATGAGAGTTTGCAGTGGCGGATCGGGGACTGGGATCCATTCCCTACGGCATGGCACCGATGACGTCGGCGCATACATGGGTGCTCGAAGGCCGTTCCCTTTCGGGCACCCAAATCCCCGGCAACGCGACCATCGACCCGGCCGGCCAGGGATCATGGGTGCTAATCGAGTCCGTACCGCTTCAGTTTCTTGATGAGTCCGAATCGGCTGAGACCAAGTTTTTTGGCCGCTTTCGTCTTATTGCCCCCGCTCTCTTCCAGGGCCTTCGAGACCATGTCTTTCTCCAGACTGTCCATCACGGTCTTCAGATCCCCTCTCTCCCCAACACTCACCCCGTCGGACAAGGCTTTCCGGGGGCAAATCTTCTCCGAGAGGTGCCAGCGCTGGATGAGGCAGTTGTCATCCACGAGCACCATTGCCCGTTCGATTTCGTTTTCGAGCTCCCGGACATTCCCTGGAAAGGAATAGGCGCACAGGCTGCCCAGGGCGTCCTCCGCCAATCCGAGCACATTGCGGCTGAACGCCCGGTTGACCTTCTGAACGAAATGGTTGGCGAGGATGGGAATGTCGCCCTCGCGGGCGCGCAGGGCCGGCAGGCGGATGGGAAACACGTTGAGGCGGTAATACAAATCTTCTCGAAAGAGCCCCCGCTTCACGTCCTGATCCAGATCGCGACTCGTGGCCGAAATGACGCGCACGTCCACCTTGCGGATCTCCGTCCCTCCGAGTGGGCGAATCTCGCCTTCCTGCAACACCCGAAGCAGACTCACCTGCATGGAAGCCGGCATTTCCCCCACCTCGTCCAAGAAGATGGTTCCCCCGTGAGCAAGCTCGAAGAGGCCCTTCTTGTCAGCCACGGCGCCGGTGAAGGCCCCCCGTCGGTGTCCGAACAGCTCACTGGCCAGGAGCGCTTCCGGAAGCCCTCCGCAGTTTTGGCTGACGAAACGGCCGCTCTTGCGAGGTCCGTTGTAATGCAGACAACGAGCGATGAGCTCTTTGCCCGTTCCCGTTTCTCCTTGGATCAAAACCGTGATGTCGGAACGGATCGCCTTGTCGCAGAGCCGAAACACTTCCATCATCTGCGGGCTGTTACCCCGGATGGACTGGAACCGGTGAAGCCCTTCGACCTCGCGCCAGAGCCAATCATTTTCCTGTCTGGCATCTCGGATCCATCTTTCCTTGGCCATGTCGGCCAGCTTGAGCTCCTCGTAGGCGCGCCGCAGCTCTTCGTGGGTCCGGGCATTGTCGATGGCGAGGGCCACCGTGCGTGAAATCAGGAAGAGCAATCCCAAATCCTTCTGGGAAAAGGCCCCGTCCATCTTGTTACAGGCTTCGATCACCCCGATGGCCCGACCCCGGGCAACCAGAGGAACCGCGGCGATGGACCGCGTTTGGAAGCTCGTGTGCGCATCGACCCCCTTGAAGTGCCGAGGATCGGAGGCGACGTCCGCCACCAGCTCCGGCTCGCCACTCTGAAACACCCTTCCCGCGATTCCGGTGCGTGCCGAAAACCGGACTTCCTTGAGCCTCAGGGCCCCCTCCGTTGGATTTCCTTCGGCGGAACGAAAGAACAGCTCATCGCGAACCGGGTCGTGTAGGATGACCGAAACGGTCTCGGAGTGCATGAGGTCCTTCGCCCTGGACATGATCGCGGCCAGCATGGCATCCAGTTCGATGGTCCGGTGGAGGGAGTCGCTGATTTCCAGAAGGGACCGAAGCTCCGCTGCACTCAAAGTCTCCTTCAGGATATCCGGATCGGGCATGACGGTCATGGAATCCTCTCGCGCCTGACATTGCCGGGCCGGCTTGCATTTGACGGCACGACATTGTATGGTAATCCTACCAAACTACGCTACAGAGATCCAGTAAAGTACGCTCTCTCGACCCGGTGAGAGCGATCCTTCCCAGGACTGCGCGCGGCATCCCTCAGCGCCCGCCCGGGTCCGGGACTTACCCCTACGTTTGTGCTCGCTGGTTTCCGCCTGAGTTCCCGCCTGATGGCCCGGGAGCATCGCGCTGAATCTTTGCGAGGCCCGAGGTTTCCGGAGCCATGGAGGCTGCAGCTAAACCTTCGAATCCCGTCACCCCGGTCATGGCGGAAGTCCCGATGCCATCCAACAAGCTGGATTCTGGCCTGCGTCGAAAGGAGGGTGTTGGGGCACATATGAGGCGTCTGAGTCGTGCCACAGCTTCCATGCCCCGTCCCTTCAAGACCCTGTTCGTTGGGCTCGTGGCAGCCCTTTTCGGCGTCAGCCTGAATGCGGTTTCCCTTGGAGGTCATTTGGAACAGCGCTTTGGGCTCCCCCTGCTTTTCTGGCTTCGTGGAAACCGACCCGTTTCGCCCGAGGTACTCATCGTCTCCTTGGACAAAGAATCCGCGGACCGCTTTGATTTGCCCCCGGAGCCCGCCCGTTGGCCTCGCACCCTGCAGGCCGCCCTGATCAATCGGCTCCTGCAGGGTGGAGCGGCCGTGATCACCTTCGACGTGGTCTTCGAGGAACCTCGGGAGGAGGAACAAGACGCCGCTCTGGAGGCATCCATCCAGGCGGCAGGGAATGTCGTGCTCTGCGAGTTTGTGAAACAGGATGCGATTCCGGTCCGAACCGCAGGGGACGAGGCGGCGGGAACCGTCATGCTTCGGCACATCGTGGGGCCGCTCCCCCGTTTCGCTCGACATGCCTTGGCCCTTGCCCCGTTCCCGCTCCCCAAGGTTCCAATCTCAGTCAGTCAATACTGGCTGTCCAAATCGGAGCTTGGCGACAAACCGACGCTTCCGGTCGTCGCCCTTCAGGTTTTCGGCCTGCGCGTCTACGAAGAGTTTCTTCGGTTGCTCCGCGTGAGCAGACCGGAAGAGGCGGCGGCTCTGCCCCAGGGCCGGGAACAGGTGATCGCTGACCGGGCGGTTGTGGATTTGATCCGGACACTGCGGGGACTATTTGCGCGGGACGAGAGCCTTGCGGATGATTTGGACCGGTTGATGCGGGACCGGTCGAGTGACACGGCTGCGTCCGAACGCGACGACCGCTTGCTGCGGTCCCTGGTACGAATGTACGCCGCCCCCGAGAGTGGCATTCTGAACTTCTATGGACCTCCCGGGTTCATTCCGACGGTGTCCGCCCACCAGTTGATCCAAAGCGGCGACGGCCCATTGCCGCTGGATCTTGCGGGAAAAGCGGTCTTCATCGGCGTCGCCCGGCACCGGACTGCCGATCAGCAAGATGACTTTTTCACGGCGTTCTCGAAAGAAACCGGTATTGACCTCACGGGGGTCGAGATCGCCGCAACCGCCTTCGCGAACCTTCTCGAGGACCGCCCCGTCCGACCGGTTCCCCACGGCCTTCAACAGCTCCTGCTGCTCGTCTGGGGGATCCTTACAGGCGTGTTGTGTTACCGACTGCGAACTCGGATCGCCATCCCGGTCCTTGGCCTCCTGGCAGCCGTTGCCCTCCCGGCGGCGGTTCACGCCCTCTCCGTTTCGGGCCATTGGCTTCCGGTGGTGGTACCCTTGGGCGTTCAGGTTCCCGTTGCTTTTTGGAACGGTCAGTTCTGGCGTCATCGCGACACCCTTCGCGAAAGGCGAAACATCCAGGAGGCGTTCGGCTATTTCCTACCCCGAGCGATCGTCGCCCAGCTGGCAGAGGACGTGGCCAACCTCCGTAGACAGCCTCGCATCACCCTGGGCACCTGTCTCTGCACCGACGGGGAACAGTACGCTTCCCTGGCCGAACGCTGTAGCCCCAAGGACCTCATCCGTTTCCTCAACGACTATTACGAAACGATCTTTCCCCTCGTCCAGAGTCACGGCGGGAGGGTCAGCGACATCATCGGCGATTCCATGCTGGCGGTCTGGACGGACGATGCCTCCCAGGATGTCTTGCGGGAGCGGACCTGTCTGGCGGCCTTGGACATCGCCCATGCCGTGGACCGCTTCAACGCGTCGCATGCCCCCATGCGACTCCCCACACGCATCGGCGTCAGCTTTGGGCCCATGTCCTTTGGACACATCGGCGGAGCGAATCATTTTGAGTATCGGCCCGTCGGAGACACGGTCAATATTGCTTCACGCATCGAGGGCCTCAATAAGATCCTGGGCACAAGGATCCTTGTGACCGAAGGGGTTTTAAGCGGCTTGAGGGGATTCAGGGCCCGGGAGCTTGGAAGTTTCCTCCTGGCGGGCAAGTCCATGCCCGTCACGATTTTCGAACTGCTCGGTCTTGACGGGGAGTCGAGTCCATTCATGGAGGACGGGTGCGAGGCGTTTGCCCGGGGACTCGAGGCCTACCGGAGGCGCGACTGGATGAATGCCGCCCGGTGGTTCGAACAATTGCTGGACCGTTGGCCTGAGGACGGCCCCTCGAGGTTTTACCTTTCCTTGTGCGCCAGGTTTGCGCTGGAGAACCCGGATGAGGATTGGGACGGCTCCATCAGGACAGAAAAAGGTTTCATGATCTGACAAGGGCCCTATGGCAGGCGATGCGGATGGAAGGTCGGACGCGGGATGCAGAGGAGGAGTCGAGTCGGGATGAGGCGGTTGAAATTGTTGCGGTGGGCAATGGGTCTGGGTTTGTTCTTGAGTCTCGCGGCGATCCGACTTGCCGTCGCGGGGAATTGCGATCCCTGGATCGCCAAGATCGTTTCGGTGGAAGGTTCCGTCGAGGTACAAAAAGACGGCGAAACCGGCTGGAGGCCGGTCGCGCTCGATGACACCCTGTGCATCGGGGACAAGCTTCGGGTCGGTAGCATGAGTCGAGCAGCCGTCTTGCTTCCCAATGAGACGGTCTTTCGCCTGGATCAGCTCACGACGGTCGCCTTCAACGAGCCCGAACGCGAAGGGAGCTCTTTGCTTCGCCTCCTCAAAGGCTTGGCCTATTTCTTCACCCGAAGCCCTCACGGGCTGCAGGTCGACACCCCCTTCGTCAACGCCGCCGTGGGCGGCACCGAATTCCTGGTGCGAACCGACGATGGCAGCACCATGGTTTCGGTTTTTGAGGGAACGGTCACGGCGACGAACGCCGCGGGGAGCCTGTTGTTGGGCGCCGGAGAATCGGCCGTGGCAGTGCGCGGAGGTCCCCCGCTCTCCCAGATCGTCGTGCATCCGAGAGACGCCGTCCAATGGGCGATCTACTACCCACCGATGCTGACCGAGCGGGAGTGGGAAGCCGCCGCCCAAGCCGGACCCGCCTCCTCCCCCGCCATCCGGAATGCTCTGGAAGCCTACCACGGACGTGACGTGCCCGGGGCGATCCAGGCGTTGAAGAGTGCCCCGGCGGATGGCCTCGACCCGTGGGCCATGGTCCTCCGAGCGTCCCTTTTGCTCGCCGTGGGCCGGGTGGAAGCTGCGCAGGCGGACCTCGAGGAGGCCCTTCGAGTGGATCCCACGATCGCCCAGGCTCACGCGTTGGAAGCGGTCGTCGCCGTTGCTCGCAACCGCAAGGAAGAGGCCCAGACACATTCCCAAAGGGCGATCGCGCTTCGACAAGACTCCCCGGCCATCCTCATCGCCCGCTCCTATGTGCAGCAGGCCGATTTCGACCTGGAGGGGGCGACCGCCACCCTTGCCCGCGCAGTGAAGCAGGATCCCGACAACGCCCTCGCCCGGGCACGCCTTGCCGAGCTTCAGCTGTCGGTCGGGCGGCTCAATCGCGGCTTAGAGAACGCGAGGCGTGCCGTCGATCTCGATCCAGAGTTGTCCCGAGGCCACTTGATGGTCGGTTTTGCACAGTTGTTTCGAATCAAGCTCACCGAAGCGAAGCGGTCCTTTCGGAAGGCCATCGAGCTGGACCAGGGCGACCCCCTCGCCCGCCTCGGATTGGGACTGGCCAAGATCCGGGAAGGCGACCTTCGCGGCGGACGCCAGGAAATCGAAATCGCCGTCGTCCTCGACCCGGACAATGCCCTTGTCCGAAGCTATTTGGGAAAGGCCTACTTCGACGAGAAGCGGAGCCGGCGCGCGTCTGATCAGTATGCGCTCGCCAAGCAACTGGACCCCAAGGATCCCACACCCTGGCTCTACGATGCCGTCCGCAAGCGAACCGAGAACCGCCCGGGCGAGGCCCTCACGGACATCCAGCACTCCATCCGGCTCAACGACAACCGAGCGGTCTTCCGGTCACGATTGATGCTCGACCAGGACCTTGCCGCCCGCAGCGTCAATCTGGCCCGCATCTATGACGATCTCGGCTTCACCCAGGCCGCCCTGGCGGAAGGATTCAAGTCCGTGACCGCGAATCCCGCCGATTTTTCGGCCCACCGGTTCCTCTCGGACGCCTATGCGAGCCAGCCCAGAACCGAGATCGGCCGTGTGAGCGAGCTCCTGCAATCCCAGCTGCTTCAGCCCCTCAACATCAACCCCATCCCTCCGCGACTCGCCGAAGGAAAATTGCTGAGCTTCGAAGGGACGAGCCCAGCGGACCCGTCCTTCGCCGAATACAACGCCCTGTTCAACCGAAACCGGGTTGCGCTCGTGCTGGGAGGTGTGGCCGGCTCTCGGGGACTCGGAGGGGAGGAAATCATTCATTCGGGCCTCTACGACTGGTTCTCCTACAGCCTCGGCCAGCTGCACCTCCAATCCGACGGATTTCGCAAGAACAACGACCAGGAGACGAACCTCTACAATGCCTTCTTTCAGGCGAGTCTGACACCCCAGACGAGCATCCAGGGCGAATACCGGTTCCGCAGGACCGAAGGCGGGGACATCCCGATCCTGTTCGACCCGGACCAGTTCTTCGCTTTGATGAGAAGTGAGCAAAAAACCGAATATTTCCGCCTGGGTGCCCATCACGCCCTTTCACCCGGCTCGCACCTCCTGGCCTCCGTCATCCGGGGCGATTTCACCGACAACCAGCATGACTTGACGAGCGCCTTCCCCCCCTTCGGCGACATTTTTCTGCAATCCGACGCGCACGGCAAGGGCGTGTTGGCCGAGGGGCAATTCCTTCACAGCGCGGAGCGCTTCCGCCTCACCACCGGCTTCGGCCATTTCACGGGAGAGGACCGGAATCGTTTCAGCGTGGACTTCCCCTTTCCCTTCGACGCCTTTGACGGCGTGACCGAAGTCGACACGGACATCCGCCACACCAACGCCTACGCCTACGGGCTCATCCAATTTCCCACGACCGTCACGTGGACCCTGGGGCTCAGCGGCGATTTCTTCGAGAGCGGACCTTCCCACACCGACCAGCTCAATCCGAAACTTGGTCTCCTGTGGACCCCCCTGCCCGACACGACGCTGCGGGCGGCAGCGTTCCGGACGCTCAAACGGACCCTGCTCAACGCGTCCACCTTGGAGCCCACTCAGGTTGCAGGCTTCAATCAGTTCTTCGACGACGTTCCGGGGACTCGGGCTTGGCGATACGGTGCGGCTCTGGATCAGAAATTCGGCTCCACATTGTTCGCCGGCGTCGAGTATTCACAGCGGGATCTCCAAGTCCCCGCATCGAGCGCTTCCCTCGAAGAACAACGTGCCGACTGGGAAGAGACCCTCCTTCGCTCGTATGTTTACTGGATCCCTTATCCGCAGCTCGCTGTGAATGCTGAATACCGGTTTGAGCGGTACTCGCGTGACGTCTCGGCCGGGCGAGAGAATCTTTGGCATCTGGACACTCACCGGGTGCCCCTTGGGGTCGGGTTCTTCCACCCGAGCGGGTTTTTCGCCCGTCTCAAGACCACGTATGTCCACCAATCGGGGGAGTTCCCGGGGACCCTCCAGGAACCCAGAGTGACGGGCGCGGACCACTTTTGGGTGTTCGACGGATCCCTCGGATACCGCCTCCCGGATCGTTGGGGAATCCTGAGCGTGGAAGCCCGCAATTTGTTCGACGAGCATTTCCTTTTCCAGGACACCGACCCAGGAAATCCATCGATCTTTCCAAAACGAACCCTCTTCGGAAAGATCACCCTCGCTTTCTAGAACCGTGGGGTGGGCCTGCCATGACCACTGTCGCGGCCCACCCGATCCGCCCCCCTCAAACACACTGGAGACGCGCGATGATCGAAGACACCAGGGAGCCCAAGGCCTATGTCAAAGTGTTGTTGGATAAATCCGGTGAGCTCGTGGCCGTGGAAAAGGACGGCAAATTCTATTACCCCTCGGAAATCCCCATCGGCAAGGTGCCGCCCATGGTGCGGGAAAACTGGAGCGTCAAGCACATGACCATCTGGAACAACGCGCTGTGCTGCATCCTATCCGGTAACAAGCTGATCTGCTGGCCGCCGTGCATTTGAAACCCCACACCGTCGGTGGGGGAAGCCAACTCGAGACAGGCGCACCCCACCGAGCGTCCGAATGGGGCGTCATTCCAGCGTGCCCCTGGGAACCCCGCTGAATCCCAGTGCATCCCTCCCCGCCAAGGGCGGTCACCGCAAGTCCCAGGCGGGGACCACGCGGATTGGCCATGCGCGATGCGTCATCACCCTCTTCCCTTCGCTGCTTCATCAAGGCGGCTGGGGCCCTTTCAAGCCGTTTCCCGGGGGAAGGTCTCAGAGCATCCGGATGAGCTTTTGGTTGGCGGCGGGGAAGGCATGGCGGGACAGATCCTCGAGGCTTACCCAGCGCACCTCTACGGCCGCATGGGGGACGGGCGTCTGCCCGTTCCCAGCGGGCTCGCAGAAGAAGGCGTGGAGCGTGACCCGAAAGGAGGTGTAGCTGTGGCGCAAGGTGGTGATCCGGTCGAGCCGATGCACCCGCAGCTCCAACTCCTCCCGAAATTCCCGGACCAACGCCGCGTCGGGGCGCTCGCCCTCGCCCACTTTGCCACCGGGAAATTCCCAGAGATGCGCCATCAGACCTGTCGGGGGACGCTTCTGGATGAGGACCCGCCCGTCGTCACGTACCAGGATACCGACGGCAACCTCAATGGGAGAAGGAGCGCGTTTCCGTGCCGGGACCGGGCGCACGCCGACCGTACCTGCTTTCAGGCTCGCGCACTCGTCCTGGATGGGACAGTCGGGGCACCGGGGATTCTTCGGCAAGCAGATCAGCGCCCCGAGCTCCATCAACCCCTGGTTGAACAGCCTGGCGCGGCCCGGTGGAACCAGCCGCTCGGCCAGCCGCCAGAGGATCCCCTTGGTCCCCGGCTCCCCCAAGGGCGTTTCCAGGTCGTAGACCCGCGCGAGGACGCGCTCCACATTGCCATCCACCAGCGGGTGATCGTCGTTGAACGCCACGCTCAGGATGGCACCCGCAGTGTAGCGACCGATCCCTGGGAGCCGGATCAGCGCCCGATGATCGCGCGGCAGGGTGCCCCGGTGCTCCCGGACCAGAATCTGGGCGGCCTTCCGGATGTTTCGAGCCCGCGAGTAGTACCCGAGTCCCTCCCAGTGTTTCAGAATCTCTTCCTCGGGCGCTTCCGCCACCGAATGAACGTCCGGGAACCGTCGCATCCATCGATCGAAATACGGCAGCACGGTCTTGACCTGGGTCTGTTGGAGCATGATTTCCGAGATCCACACGGCGTAGGGATCGTAGGACCGGCGCCACGGCAGATCCCGATGGGCGGCTTCGAACCAGAGGATCAGCTTTTCCTGAATCCCGGCTTCCTTTGCGGCGGTCACGGCTTGTGTTTGTCCCCCATTTGACCTTATAGTCCCTGCACGCGATCCGTTCCCAAGCACTCGAACCGGATTCCGGGCTCGTTGGGAAGCCGCTGACTCGGAAGGTCGATGCCGCCCTGTACGCTGGCCATCGCGCGATTGCCTACCGATGCCCCCTGTCGGTGGTCCATCCCGGCAACCCACCCGAGACCTTGCAGAAAGGAGCCATACAATGCAACGGTTTTTTGATCCCCGTTCGGTCGTTCTGATTGGCGTTTCCCGCCAGAGCGGACCCGGTAGCTATAACAACCTGGAGGTCATGAAACGATTCGGTTATCGGGGAAGGATCCATCTGGTCCACCCCAAGGTGGAGGAAATCCTGGGCCATCGGACCGTTCCACGCGTTGCGGACCTTCCCGAGACGCCTGACCTGGCCGTCATTTCCGTGGGACGGGATCGGGTGCTACCCGTATTCCAGGACTGCATAGACAAGGGAATCGATCGGGTGATCGTGATCAGCCAGGGTTTCGCGGACGCCGATGAACGGGGAAAAGAGCTTCAGAGCGAACTGCGGGCGATGGCCGCAGCGTCCGGAGTCCGTGTGGTGGGTCCGAACACCATGGGCGTCTGGAACGCCTTCAACCGGTTCAGCACGGCTTTTGTCGACATCGAGGAGGACCCCGCCCCACCCCCCATCACGCTGGTGGCGCAATCAGGCGTTTTCCAGGTGGGGTACGAATGCTTCACGGAACGTTTGGGTAAGGCCATCGATGTGGGCAATTGCGTCGACGTTGATTTCGTCGAGGTCCTCGAATACCTGGCCACGGATCCCGAAACCCGCATCATCGTCCTCCACATGGAAGGCATGCACCGCGGGCGGGAATTCTTGCATGTCGCTTCCCGGATCACCCCGCACAAGCCCATCATTGTCTTGAAGACCGGCCGAAGCGCGGCGGGGGCCGAGGCGGCCCTTTCGCACACGGGCTCTCTGGTGGGTGAGGATGCGGTCTTCGACGTCGCCTTCCAACGGGCCGGCATCGTGCGCGTGAAAACCATGCTGGAGCTCAAGGCGGTCTCCCGCGCGTTTGTCCACTATAAGGACCTCATGGGTCCGTCTCTGGGCGTGGTGACGGCGACGGGAGCCGTCGGGATCCTCACCGCCGACGCCTGTGAGGATTATGGCCTCGAGATCGCCCCCTTTCCGGAGCACCTGCGCGAGGGTTTGGAAAATCCCCACATTGCCTGGCACCGCCTCCGCAATCCCGTGGACCTCTGGCCTCTCGGCATGGTGGCGGGCTCCTTCACCAAAGTCTTCACCGAAGCCTCTCAAGGGCTCCTCGCCGACGATCGCGTGCACGCACTGCTCGGCATCGCTCCGGCCATGCGCTCTCCTCTTCACGCGGACCTTGATCTGGTCGCGACCGCCAAGGAAATCAATCGGTCCAACGAACACGCCAAACCCATCGCCCTGTGGCTCTACGGTGGAGATCAGGAGCGCCGTTCCAAAGCCTTGGAAGGCGAACCCAACGTGGCGTGTTTTGCGAGCGTTGACGAGGCCGTCATGGGGCTCGCGGCACTCTGGCGATACCACCGGTTGCGAAAGGCTTCCAAGCCCCTGGAGGTTTCGCCCTACCTCGCTCCGGCGTCTGGGGCGGCCGAGCCGGCTCCCGCCAGCGCTCTTCTGGTGGGGGAGGCGGCCGAGGCCCTGCTACTTCCGCATGGAATTCCCTTTGTTCCCGGCAAGTTGGCCCAAAATATGCTTGAGGCTGGTG
>CAZGQL010000057.1:0-7556 GCA_964527905.1 uncultured Syntrophobacteraceae bacterium | reverse complement strand
AAACGGTAGAAGTACGCTTTGACGTGGGCATTGATGCCATCGCTTCGGAGCTGGGCTACCCGGTCGTGCTGAAAATCATCTCTCCCCAGTGGCTCCACAAATCGGATTGGGGCGGGTTGCGCCTCAATGTGGGGTCGAGGGACGCGTTGGAGCAGGCTTATGCGGAGCTGGAGCGCCTCTTTGAGGAACGAACGCCCAACGGAACCTTGAAGGGCATCCTGGTTCAGCGTCAAATCGGTGGTCAGGAGCTGCTCATAGGTGTCAAGAAAGACGCCCAGTTCGGCCCGCTGATCGTCGTCGGGATGGGGGGCATTTACACGGAGATCTTCAAGGACGTGGCGCGGGCGCTGGTCCCCGTCGATGCCGACGAGGCCGTCTCCATGCTGCAATCGCTTCGGCTGTTCCCGGTTCTCGAGGGGACGAGGGGACAGAAAGGGGTTCACCTGCCCTCGATCGTATCGTTGATTGTGGCAGTGTCCGAAATGACCCGAAAACATCCCGAGATCGAAGAACTGGACCTCAACCCCGTGATCGCGACGTCAGACGGGTGCTGGGCCGTCGACTGCCGGATCATCCGGAACGGCGAGGTTCCTTGATCCAGGCGGACTGCCGAATTATCATGAAAATTGCGGCCTGCCCGAGAATCAGCAGCAACTGAAAAGCTTGTGAAAGCGGACAAATTAATATAGATAATCTCCACTTTTCGTCGGGTCGGGGAACGCTCGGGGCAGGGGGTTCCGCCAGTTCGCCGACGAGTCCAACCTGGTCAAGACAAGTGGAAAACGGCATGACACTTCGTTCGAGTGCAGGCACAGAGGGTTCGGGCGCCATGGCCTTTCCGGAGGGGGGGCGGCTTGGGGCCGACGTGGTGACACACTACCGGAACGCTGGGGCCTTCCCCCAGCCCAAGCGGGATACCACCACCTGCCCGCTCTCCACGCCATCGGGAGACGGAAGGTGTTCCAGGAGCCCTCTTCGAGCCACACTTCCCAACGAGACCACCTTTGGGAATAGGTCCCTGCTTGAGGCGATCGAGCGGACCAGGGATTATTTCATCCGGACCCAATACGAGGAGGGGTACTGGTGGGCCGAGCTGGAGTCCAACTGTTCCATAACCAGTGAATACCTCATGCTGCACACGCTGTTGGGCACCCTCGATGCGCACCGCAAGGCGCGCATCGTGACCTACCTCCTCAAGCACCAGACGGAAAACGGTTCCTGGGCGCTCTATTACGGTGACGGTGGGGAACTGAGCACGACCATCGAGTGCTATTTCGCGCTCAAGCTTGCGGGTGAGCACCCCAATTCGGAGCCGATGCGCAAGGCGAGACAGTTTATCCTGGATCGAGGAGGCGTCGAATCCGCCCGGGTTTTCACCAAGATCTGGCTGGCCCTCTTTTCCCAGTACGACTGGGACAAGATTCCGTCCATGCCCGTCGAGATCGTGCTGCTCCCTCCCCATTTTTACTTCAGCATTTATGAGTTTTCATCTTGGGCGAGACTGACCGTCGTGCCCCTGTCCATCGTGATGGCCCTCAAGCCGCGGCTGCGTCTTCCCGCGTCGCTGTGCATCGACGAGCTTTACGCGCCCGAGAGGGGCACGGGAGCCTCCAAACGTTTCCCGTCCAAGACCCACAAGGCATTTTACCTGATCGATCGGCTGGTGAAGTGGTTCGAGCAGCGGCCGTTGCCATCCTTGCGAAACCGCGCGGTACAGGCGGCCGAAACCTGGATCCTCGAGCACCAGGAGGAATCGGGTGACTGGGGCGGCATCCAGCCCCCGATGGTCTATTCGATCCTCGCACTCCACTATCTGGGCTATCCCCTGGACCACCCTGCGGTCGCCAAGGGTCTCAAGGCCATGGAGGACTTCTGCCTGGATGACGAGCTCGGCCTGCGGATGCAGTCCTGCATTTCCCCCGTCTGGGACGCTGCGCTGACGGCCCTGGCGCTGCTCGACGCAGGGACTCCACCAGATCACCCGGCCCTGAGAAAAGTGGCCGCATGGTTGATTTCCAAACAGGTGAAGACCGGGGGAGACTGGCAGGTGAAGAACTGTTGCCCCCCTGGGGGGTGGGCCTTCGAATTCGTGAACAACCTCTATCCGGATGTGGACGATTCGGCCGTCGTCCTGATGGCGCTTCGCCGCCTCCGGGCGATCCAGTGCGACGGCATGGACGAATGCCTTCAGCTCGGGATGGACTGGTGCCTCAGCATGCAGTGCCAGAACGGCGGCTGGGCCGCCTTCGACCGAGAGAATACGATGATGATCCTGAACCGGATCCCGTTCGCCGACCAGGAGGCCATGGTCGACTATCCGACCGCTGACGTGAGTGCGCGTGTGCTGGAGGCGATGGGAACGTTCGGGTATGATTTGACGCATCCCCATGCCAAACGCGGCCTTGCATTCCTCAAGTCGCTTCAGGAGCCGGATGGATGCTGGTGGGGCCGCTGGGGCGTCAACTACATTTACGGAACGTGGTCCGTTCTTCGGGGGCTGCGCCTGATCGGCGAGGACATGAAGGCCCCATATGTTCAGGCCGCGATTCGCTGGCTCAAGGCGCACCAGAACCCCGACGGCGGCTGGGGCGAAACCTGCGCGTCCTACCGGCATCCCGAACTGCGGGGACAAGGACCCAGCACGGCGTCTCAAACGGCTTGGGCCTTGATGGGACTCATGGCGGGCGACGAGGAGGATTCTCCCGAGGTGCGGCGCGGCATCCAGTACCTGATCGAGACGCAGCAACCCGACGGAACGTGGCAGGAAGCTTACTTCACCGGTACGGGCTTCCCAAACCACTTCTACATCCGGTACCACCACTACCGCAACTGTTTCCCCCTGATGGCGCTTGGGCAATACATGCAGAAGACGAAAGGCTGCCGATCCTAGTGGGGCTTAGGGACCCGGCGGCCCGACGTGGCCGTAGCTTCGATTCGGTCCTGCCGGGCGCGACCTCGTCACACTCGCGCGGGCCGCGTCGATTTCAGGATTTCCCCCCGAGCTTTTCCATCTCCGATTCCGACATGCCGAAGGTGTGTTCCGGCCCAGGGAACTCGCCGCTCTCGACCTCCTCTTTGTAGCGGCGCAAGGCGTCGCGGATGGAGACGCCCAAGTCCGCGTACCGTTTCACGAAGCGCGGAAGGAAGCGATCGAAGAGGCCGAGCACATCGTGAACGACCAGGACCTGGCCGTCGCAGTGCGGGCCGGCCCCGATGCCGATGGTGGGCACGGGGACGGATTCGGTGATGCGCGCGGCGATGGGGGTGGGGATCGCCTCGAGCACGATGCTGAAACAGCCCGCATCGGCCAGGGCTTGAGCGTCCTCGATCAGGGCCTTGGCGGCCTCGGCCGTCTTCCCCTGCACTCGGAATCCCCCCAGCTGGGCACTGCTTTGGGGCGTCAGGCCGATATGCCCCTGGACGGGAATGCCGGCCGCCACGATGGCTTCCACTTGGGGCACCACCCGCCTTCCCCCCTCGAGCTTCACCGCCTGGGCCCGGCCCTCCTTGAGGAATCGACCGGCGTTCATGACCGCTTCCTCAACGCTCACCTGATAGGAAAGAAACGGCATGTCTCCGATCACCAGCGCCCGCTTTGCCGCCCGGGCCGCCGCCCGGGTGTGGTGGATCATCGCTTCCATGCCCACCGAAAGGGTGTCTTCTTGGCCCAGCACGACCATGGCCAGGGAATCCCCCACCAGGATCATGTCGATGCCGCTCTGATCGACGAAAAGGGCTGTGGGATAATCGTAGGCCGTGAGTTCGGTCAGTTTGCGCTTCCCCTTGGCTGCAAGCACGTCCGGAGCCGTCATCCGCTTTTCCATATCCATCCCTCAGACTTCGCGCGCGGCTTCCACCGTGCGCACCAGATTGGTGAGCGTCAAATTGATCGGGGTAGGCAGCTGGAGTTCGCGTCCCAATCGCACGATGGCCCCATTGATGGCGTCGATTTCAGTACGCTTGTTGGCATCGATGTCCTGGCCCATGGAGGATCGGTTTCGGGCGGTCGCCCGTGCGATGGAGAGCACCTTCTCCTCCATCCCTTGTCGCATGGGATAGCCGGCTGCTCGAGCCACCTCCATCGCCTCTCGCACCGCTTCCCGGCAGAGCTCCCGAGCGGGGCCCAGCTCCGCGACGAGGCCGTTTCGGATCTCCGTCAGGGCCGTAATCGCGTTGATACCGACATTCACCATGAGCTTCTCCCAGATAAGCCACTCCATATTGTCGCTGGCTTCCGTCTGGAGCCCCGCCTGAACAAACCGATCCACGAGGGCCCCCACCCGGGCGGTCGGAGGGCCCTCCGGCTCCCCGATGAAGGTGACCCCGTTGCCGCCGTGGCGGACCCATCCCGGTCCCACCAGCGTGGCTCCCTGGGCTGTGGTCCCGGCGAGGACCGCCGCCCGACCGGTGATCCCGGCGATCTGCTGCCAGTTCCCGGTCCCATTCTGGAGGGTTAGAAAAACGGTCGACGCGTCGCACGCCGGCATCACGCTCTCGACGGCGATCTGCGTGGCGTAGCTCTTCACGGTGACGAGCACCAGATCCGGCTTGCCCGGTATAGCCCCTGGGGAATCGATGGCTGGAAGGCGATGATGCGAGACGGACCCGTCCATCTCCTCGATGTGGAGTCCCTCCCGCTGGATGGCCTCGACGTGGTCCCGGTCAATGGTGAAGAGGGTGACGGAGGTATCGGGTCGGGCGAGTCGGGCACCGAGGAGGCTCCCCATTGCGCCGGCCCCGAGAACCAAGATGTGCATGAGCTAGAGCCTCCGTTGCAGCGGTTGGGACGGAGCCGCAACCCCGTCCCATCGTAGGTCGGCCTGGCTGGGGAAACCCCGCCGGACCGCAGGAATCGGTTGGATGGCCGCCCACCTCAGGCCGTTTGGATTTTCTTGAAGTCGGCCACCTTGAGAAAGAGAGACTGGATGCGGGTAAGCAGGGCAAGGCGGTTTCGGCGGAGTGACTCGTCCTTGTCCATGACCAGAACCGCATCGAAGAAGCCGTCGATGAAGTCCTTGAGGCGCGACATGGCTTCGAGGGCGCCATCGTAATCCGCCTGTGCCACGTAGTCCTCCACCACCCCTTCCGTGTCGTTCAGCGCCGAAAAGAGGGCTTGCTCGGCGGCGCTTTGCAAAAGCTCGGGGGACACGGGTCGGGTTTCCGGCTCCTTGATG
This sequence comes from uncultured Syntrophobacteraceae bacterium, assembly GCA_964527905.1. Lineage (GTDB taxonomy): Bacteria > Desulfobacterota > Syntrophobacteria > Syntrophobacterales > Syntrophobacteraceae > CALBZH01. The sequence continues at coordinate 2,382 of CAZGQL010000057.1, read as the reverse complement.
ATGTTCACCACGCGCTTGAAGGCCACGGCCAAGGCATCGAAATCGGGACGCGCCTTGAACGCGGCCACCGCGCGGGTCCTGGCCACCACATCCACAAGGTCGTCCACACCGACGTCCAGCGACGCATCCACCACGTCCGCTCCGAATCCCTCTTGACTGACCAGGAAATGGTGCAGCCGCCCCTGGAAGAACTCGAGCACGCCTTGCCGCACCGCGTCGCGCGGCTCGGTCATTTTGGAGGCAAGCAAGGGAATCGCTTGGTCGATGAATTCCGACAGGGAGAGTCGAAACGGTCTTTCGAGGATGATTCGGATGATTCCCAGGGTCTGCCGCCGCAGGGCGAACGGATCGGCAGCACCCGTGGGGATGAGGCCTACCCCGAAACACCCGACGATCGAATCCATCTTATCGGCGAGACTCAAGAGCGCCCCCTCGATGGACGGCGGGACCTCTCCGCCGGCCCGAACTGGCAGGTAGTGTTCGTAGATGGCTTCGCACACGGCATCGGGCTCACCCTGCAACCGCGCGTAGGCACGTCCCATGACCCCCTGGAGTTCAGGGAACTCCCCCACCATGCCGGTCACCAGGTCCGCCTTGCACAGATAGGCGGCGCGCAGGGTATTTTCCTTGTGGGACGGGGCCAGTCGGTCGGCAAGCCATGCGGCCAGGGCGGTGAAGCGTTCGACCTTCTCCCAGCTTGTCCCCAGCTTGGAATGGAACACCACCTGCTTGAGCTGCTCGGCCCGATCGTCCAACCGGACTTTTTGATCCTCCTCGTAGTAGAAGCGGGCGTCCTCGAGGCGTGCCCGGACCACGCGTGCATTCCCCGCCGCGACCACTCCAAAATCCCGCGGCGTAGTGTTGGCCACCGTCACGAAGTAGCGCAGCAGCTTGCCGTCGGAGCCGGTGATGGCGAAGTAGCGCTGGTGCTTCTTGATGACCGTGATGAGCAGCTCCGGGGGAAGGGCCAAGAATTTTTCCTCGAATTCGCCCACCAGGGGCTGCGGATACTCAACCAGGTGCGTGACTTCATCCAGCAGCTCCTCGTCCGCCAGAATCCGCCCACCGACGCTTTGGGCCGCCTCCTCGATCCCCTGCCTCACCATGGCTTTCCGCTCGGCGGTGTCCACGATCACATAATGTTTTCGGAGCGCATCCCTGTGGCTCGGATAATCCTGAATGGTCAGCCACTCGGGGCTCATGAACCGGTGCCCGAAGGACCGGTTGCCACTCCGGATGTCACCGTAGGTGAAATCAAGCACCGTGTTCCCCAGCAGGGCCGCGATGAAAAAGATCGGCCGCGTGAAGGTGACATTGAGACTGCCCCAGCGCATGGATTTGGGAAACGGAATGTGGGCGATGAAGTCCGGGAGCATCCGCTCCAGGAGCTCCCGAGTCGGGCGCCCTGCCTCCTCCTTGAGGATGCACAGGTATTCCCCTTTGGGGGTCTGTTTGAACTGGATGTCCTCCACCCGCACCCCCTGGCCCTTGGCAAACCCCTCGGCGGCTTTGGTCGGACGCCCCTCGGTATCAAACCCCACTTGTCGGGGCGGTCCCACCACCTCGATGGTGCACGCCTCCTGCGCCGGCGCCACGTCGGGGATATGCAGCACCAGCCGCCTTGGGGTTCCGGTCGTGAAGGGCTCGCCGTGCGCGATGCGGTGCTCGTCGAGAAAACGTGTCATCTGAGCGGCCATGGCCGCCAAAGCGGGCTCGATGTACCCCGCAGGAATCTCTTCGCTACCAATCTCCAGATACAATGCTTCTCCCACGGTACCCTCCCTCGCTGACCGTTAGTCCCACTTCTTGAGCATGGGGAATCCCATCTTTTCGCGCTGTGCCACGTAGGCGTGCGCCACCAGGCGCGCGAGATTCCGGACCCGCGCGATGTAGTTGGTTCGTTCGGTGACGCTGATAGCGCCCCGTGCATCGAGCAGGTTGAACGCGTGCGAGCACTTGAGGCAGTAGTCGTAGCTGGGCAGCACCAGACCGCGCTCGTTCATGCGCATGGATTCCTTCTCGTACATGCTGAACAGCTGGAGCAGCATGTCCACATCGGCTTCTTCGAAGTTGTAGTGGGACCACTCGACTTCCCCCTGATGGTGGACGTCCCCGTAGGTCACGTTGCCCACCCAGGTGAGGTCATAGACGTTGTTGACTCCCTGGAGGTACATGGCGATGCGCTCGAGGCCGTAGGTGAGCTCCACGCTGACGGGGCTCAGAGCGATGCCGCCCACTTGCTGAAAATAGGTGAACTGGGTGATCTCCATGCCGTCCAGCCAGACCTCCCAGCCCAGTCCGGAGGCTCCAAGGGTGGGCGACTCCCAGTCATCCTGAATGAAGCGGATGTCAAGGAAATCTGCCGACTGGCCAGCCAGCCGG
>CAZGQL010000056.1:24346-25607 GCA_964527905.1 uncultured Syntrophobacteraceae bacterium | reverse complement strand
GGATGGACAGGGTCGCCAGCTGCTCGCGCGAGTGGCCGTAGAAGGCCGCAGCCGCGGCGTTGGCGTCGATGATCCGGCCGGTTGACGCCTCGATCAACAGCATCACGGCCGAGCTGTCCGAGAACTGCCTGCGGTAGGATTCCTTGCTTTCCATCAGCTCCGTGGTGCGTGCCCGAACCTGCCTTTCCAGGTCGGTTCGGTGTTTGGTCAGGGAGCCGACAAGGGTTGCCAATGAGGTCGTCAGGAGGAGCCCCGCCAGGCCCACCCCCCACCCGGACCACGATGGCCGGGCCGCCAGGAAGCCCTGGCCGGGACTCAGGACGATGGCGTATGTCTTACCAAACACAAAGAGCGGGACAATGTAATTGGGGTACATGCCCTGCGAAGAGCCAAAGGGATCGACGAGGGCGACAGCATCCGGGTAAGCCGCCAGAAGGGTTGGATGCCGCCCGGTCTCCAAATGATAAAAAGCCATCACCGCAGGACCATTCTCCACGGGGGGCCCCGAAAGAGTCTCTTTCAGCAAGGCATCCAATCCAAGGGTTACGCAGACAAGCCCCAGGATGCGGCCGTTCGGTTCCCCAGCGGACGGATCGGGTACGGCGGCCCCTTCTCTGAATACCGGAGTAAAGACATCGATCGCTTTTTGCAGAGGATCGCCCACGGCTTGGATCACATCCGTGGCTGTGGACATGCCGGACCGCAACGCCTCCCGCGCCGCGGGCCATCGCTCTGCGGAAGCGGAAATGTCGAGACCCAGGGCGTGCCTGGTCCCATTCCGTGGCTCGACAAAAAAGAGCGGATAGTACTCATCCCGCGCTTCTGGGGGCCGTTTGCGCCCCTCCGAGCTCTCCTCGTGAATGGTGAAATCCCGGAGCCCTTCCAGCCGTGCCCGTTCTTCCCATGCGGCCTTGTCCCCCGCCGTAACGCGGGGCGCCCACCCCAGGGCGGCAATGGCCTGCGTGGTGATCCGGGGCCCTGCCACTGCTCGGAAGACCTCTCGGGACACTGCCGGGTCCGTCTCGAGCAAATGCGCGAGAGAAGCCGCAACATGGTCCCTGACATCGAGCATCCGTCCCACGAGGGCATGCGCCAGGGCGTCGGCCGTTTGCGCGAACAGGGTCCGGCGAGAGCGGGTGACGTCTTCCACGGCCACATGCACCAACCCCAGGGTGAGGGTCACGCCGACGGCGGCGGTGATCCATGACTCGGCATGGACTTGCCAACCCCGCCGCTCCGTGGAAAGCGACCGGCACTTAGC
>CAZGQL010000056.1:0-24214 GCA_964527905.1 uncultured Syntrophobacteraceae bacterium | reverse complement strand
ACCAACACGACTTCCCCCGTCCGTGGGTCCACCACCGGCGCAAAAGCCGAGATAAAAGATCCGTATTCGTCCGTATAGGGGCCACAGGTTTGGGGAAGCTGGGACCGGAACACGGTGCTCAGCTCGATGGGCGGCTTTTCGTAGACCGTTCCGGGCGGCGAAGCAAGAGGATCATCCTCGGCCAGGCTCTCCGGTCCAAACAGGATCTTCCCGCCACGAACGGCCGTGGTATACAGGGCACGGGCATTCACCGCCCGGGCAAAGGCCATCATCTGCCCCCCAAGCCGCTGGAAGGCAGGATTGAATTTGTCCGCCGCCGAGAACGAGAGGGTCTTTGCCCGCTCAACGCTGATCGTCCTGGCCAGGGCGGTGGCCTGCTGAAGCAATCGGTCCCGCTGTTCGGCGTCGGCAATGTCTCCGCGCCAGTTTGCGACCCAGAAGCCTCCCGTCAACAGGACCGCCACCAAGATCGGGAGGATCCACCGACCGAGCCATCCGACTTCTATCCTCGTTTCGATCTCCCGCCGATGGGCCAGCCAGAAGCCCATCGAGGCCGTCGCGACGCAAAAGGCGCTGATGAGTTGAACAGGAAATCCGCAAAAGGCAACGAACGCCTCCTGATTCAGAGAGAAGGCCGGAAAGAAATCCGCCTTGGGAACGATCAATCCCGTGGCGACCCCGTGGATCAGCAGGGCCAGCCCGGCCATCCGGTGAGGCCACCGTTCTCCGAGGTCCCCCTTTGCGGACTCACGCACGAGCACCCACCCGGCCAGCATTCCACCCGGAAGCCCCAGGGCGTATCGGCATGCGGCGTTTAGACCGCCCAGCCCTTCCAGACCGCCGAGTCCCGCCAGCGCGAGCAAGGGCGCCAAGGCCCACGTTCCCGGCGTGGGGACCCCTTGCGCCCTCAGGCCAAGCCGGCCAAAGTCCACCAACGACAGGAACGAGGCCGACATGAGCGCCAACCGCACCGCCATGAATTCCGGCGAATCTCCCAGGCTGATTGCCAGCATTTCGAGCCATTGGGTGAGCCCGTACAAGAGGCCGAACCACGCCAGTCGGCTCCGCGGCAAACGCTCTCCCGGCGCCTGTGCGCCGCTCCACAAAACCGCGCACAACAGCAGCAAGGAAAAGCCGTAAACGAACTGGATGGTATCCAGCTGGCCGGTCATCGTTCCATCTCCCATGCCGGACAATTCACTTCCCCGGCCATGGATGTCGTCCTGAAGAGGTCCCCCAAAGGCGCCTCCGCGCCCTGATCGGACTCTCTGCTCCCATACAGCCGGCACGCCAGGTTAGGAACCGTCCGAAGACAAGTGTGCCGCAATTCGGCAGGAATACTCTCTCAGCGCTCTTCCGGACTGAGCTCATGAGATCTGAATGTTCGGTCATAAGGAGCGTTCAGAACGGCTCATGTCTTCGTACACCTCCACAGAATAAAGTGTCCAATGTGGACACGTCATTCCCGCAAAGGCGGGAATCCAGGTGCCTGCGAACGACTGGATCCCCGCCAAAGCTTGTCTCCGCAAGTACCAGGCGGGGAGCATGCGGGGATGACGATGGAGATTCGGACACCCATTTGTGTGGCGCCGTACTTAAGATTCGGCGTGCTCATGCCTGCACGGCAATCCCAAAGGCAGCTCAGATCGTCAGGTTGTTGGGAGGCTGCTGCAAAACCACCCAATCCCGTCACCCCCGCGGAGGCGGGGGCCCAGAAGAGGTCGAAAAACTGGATTCCCGCCTTCGCGGGAATGACGGTGGGGGGACATGCACGTTTCGCAAGAGCCTCTTGGGCCTTCCCATTGAGCCGTGCGGGATAGCCTCGCTCGCCAATAGAAAGCCGCCGCATCTGATGGGCGACTGCCAGGCCTCGTACCTTCCCGGGATCCACGGCATCTAATCGGCTTCGCGAAAAGACCGGTCGAGCTTGCCAAGCTCTTCCAACCCCTGAGCAGCGGGGTATCGGGGCTGCGCGGCCAGACGATTCAGGATCGCCGGTGTAGGCGATGGCGCGAATGGACTTCAACAAAAAGGAAAGAGGTGGTGTCGCCGTCCGGTTGACGCCTGAGTTCTCCGCTGCGGATAGTATTCCTCCCCCTGCTAAGCCGCTGCTGGTCGAGAAGCTCTGGGAGCAGGTGCTCCTCTTAGCAATCCCTGCGTACTTAAATCCTCATCCATGTCCGGCCAATGAATACCATAGCCGCCACCGGAAATACGCCAATTTGCCCTTTGCTCGGGAGTTGCATGCAGTAGGCGTGGATACCACGCCAGAGGTGCCGTGATTGTTCGTCCATCTATCATATCAACGCTAATGGTATCCTCAGAAAAGTGAACGTCTTTTACGCGCTCACCCGCTTTAGGTTCCGAAGTAGACATGCCAAGCCTCCAGAAGTTGTTCTTAATTTGTCATTGGCTCATAGCATTGCCGACTTGGCAGATCTGACATTATACAATGATTGATTTTCCGATACATGCAAATTTCCAGATTCGTCGTAGCTAAGTTTTTCAAAAGACAATTTAGCCTTGTAAAACATATTCAGGTTTGCTGTCTCAGCCTTTAGATAACGTGCAGTTGAACGACAGTACAGCTCATCTATTTCTATTCCTATGCTGTTACGCGCCGCTCTCAGAGAGGCAATTAAAGTAGTACCAGTACCACAGAATGGATCGAGCACTGTATCTCCAACGAAAGAAAACATCCTAACGAGTCGTGAAGCAATTTCTAAAGGAAATGGTGCCGGATGATTTTTTGTAGAAGCTCCAGTAATACTCCAAATCTGTCTAAACCAATTATCAAAATCTGATTTCCTAATTTTACTGAGTTCTCTTTGTTTCTCAGTGGGTTGCCTATACCCTCCTGGCTTTCTCTGCATGAGTATGAATTCTATGTCGTTTTTAATTATTGCATTTGGCTCATAAGGCTTGCCAAGGAACTTGCATCCGTTCGCGACCTCAAAAGTGGCGTTTGAGATTTTATGCCATATAATGGGATTGAGATTATCAAAACCAATCTTTCTGCATATTACGCTAATATCGGAGTGAAGTGGGAACACAACGTGTCGGCCAAATTTCCTTCTCGATACACACACATCTCCAACAACACATACTAAACGTCCCCCCGGAGCCAAAACACGAAAGATGTGACGCCAGACCTTTTCGAGTTCACTCAGAAACGATTCGTAATCCTCAATATGTCCCAACTGATCTGGATGTTCGTTGTAGCGTTTGAGATTCCAATAAGGAGGTGACGTAACAACCAAGTGAATTGATTCATCAGGAATAAAAGATAGATCCCTCGCATCAGCATTGATCAATCGATGCCGTGTCTCATTTACTTCATTCATGGTTTGAATGCTCCTACATGGGATATGATCGATTTAGCAAACTTTGCTAGACAAAGATCATTGGAAGGCTCATAATATTTTCCTTTTAGACCTGTATAACTATTTGAAGTTAAGAAGCACGCTGAAGTGTAATGACGTTCGAGAATCAGCTTCCGACAAAGCAACTCATACCTTTTCTTATAGGACGCGTCGATAAATTCAGGAAACACCTTGAAGTGCGGCTCCTTGACTCTTACAGGCCTGTTTGACGCCGGACAATCTTCAAGCATGAAGAAGTATCCTAAGAATGGTTGCAGTCCGGCATTAAAAGCCCCCTCTCTGAAAGCTGTCCAAAGGTCGACTGCGCTTCCGATGGCTTCTTCTGTTCTATTGTTAAAATTATTCCCGAAGGAAGGACCGACTTGTGATTTGGCTTCTATGGCCGCGATGAGCTCGCCGTTCTTGATCACAATGAGGTCCCATTCTTTAGTAGGTCGGAAATAGCCAGGCAACTCCAAAGCTGTTCTGCGAAAGATGAATTCGGCTGAAACTCCCGCTTCGATGATGAGTGCAGTAAACAAATCGATAAAACCATCCATTTGTGCCCCACCAGTCACAGCGCTTCTTGATCCCGCATCAGTAACGCCACGTGACTGTTGCTTCGCTTTTTGTGTGTCTCGGGTAGCCCAATAGTGAGCAACCGCTTTAGCCATGTTCGTTTGAAGGCTTTCGAGTACTCTTTCCACAGCACCCTTTCTCTTGCTTTTTGAAATCGGTCGCCAATGCAACCTGTCAAGCCAACCAAATAATCAACCCATTTCCGCTGAACTTCGTGACGCAGCATGGGACGCCAAAATGGCGAAGGATAGGTGAGCGGTGCCCGCGACAATACGATGAGGTTGGCGTTTGGCCACTTTCCGCGTCCTGAATCTCGATTTTATTTCAGGCGATAAGCCCGTTCAAGGGCGTTTCATCCGTGGACGTATTTCCTTGGGGCATGCCCCCTTGCGTCCCACCCTTTTGCGCTCGATCTCAAGGCGGGGTTCCTACTTGCTCCCCAATCTCTCACCGGAAGCGGAGTCCTCTACCGGCCGCTGCGGCATTTGCCCGTTGCACGACGGTCGTTGCGCGCGTCCCACGAATGGAGCTCCCATCGTACCCCAATGGAGGTCGCCGGTTGGCGCGGCGGCTCACGCTCCGTGCGAGACTTCGGGGCCCATGGTGCCCGCGGGGTAGAAGTGCAGGATCCGTCCCTTCCGGTCACATTCCTCGCAGCTTTCCAGGATGGGCGACAGGAAGGCCCAGCTGAGCTCGACGCCGTCCTGGCGCCAGAAGAGCATCCGGTCGCCCCGGATGCAGTCGATGAGCACCTTTTCGTAGGCGTCGAGCGTGGGGCCGCTGTAGTTCTGGCTGTAGTAAAAATCCATGGCGACGGACCGAAGGCGCAGGGTGGCCCCGGGGTTTTTCGTCTGAAAGACCATGCTGATCTTTTCCTCGGGGTGGATCCCGAGGGTCAGCCGGTTGGCGTGGATCTTTTCGCCGAGGATGTTTCGGAAGATGGAGTGGGGCACTTCGCGGAAATGGATGTCGATTTCCGTGGTCTTGCGGGCCAGGCGCTTTCCCGAAACGAGGTGGAACGGCACCCCCTGCCAGCGCCAGTTGTCGATGTGGACCCGCATGGACGCGAACGTCGGCGTGAGGGAATCCGGGGCCACGCCCGGCTCCTCGCGGTATCCCGGAACCGCCTCTCCATCGATGCTCCCCGGTCCGTACTGGCCCAGCACCAGGAATTCCGAGAGCCGGTCCACGGGAAAGGGACGAAGCGACCGGAACACCTTGGTCTTTTCGTCCGTCACCAGGTCCGTTTCGAAGCGCGGGGGCGGTTCCATGGCCGTCAGGGCCAGGAGCTGCATCATGTGGTTTTGGAACATGTCCCGCAGGACGCCCGCTTCCTCGTAGTATCCGGCCCGGTGCTCGACCCCAAGCGTTTCGGCGGCCGTGATGGTGACGTGGTCGACGTAGCGCCGGTTCCAGACGGGCTCGAAAATGGCGTTGGCAAAGCGAAGGATCAGGACGTTCTGGACTGTTTCCTTGGCCAGGTAATGGTCGATCCGAAAGATCTGGTGCTCGCGGAAGCTCTCCTGCAGCGCCCAGTCGAGGGCCATGGCCGTCGCCAGGTCCCGCCCGAAGGGCTTTTCCACGACCATCCGCACCCAGGGCTTCCCTTGAGGTCCCTCCTCGGCGAGGCCGACCCGGCCGACCTGTTCGGCCACCCGTTCATAGAGCACCGGGGGGATCGCCAGGTAGAAGATCCGGTTTCCGGCCGTCCCGGCCCGGACATCCAGGTCGCGCAGGGTGACCGCCAGGGATTCGAAGGATTGCCGGTCCTGATAATCGATGGGCTGGTAGTGAAGCCGCAAGGCAAATCCTTCCCAGTCCGCCCCGTCGGCCGGCGCCAGACTTGCGCGCAGCCGCTCCCGAAACGCCGCATCGTCCATCCGGGTCCGGGCGCACCCGACGATGCGAACCGGCTCCGGAAGCCCCCCCAGGCGATACAGGTTGAAGAGGGCGGGGATGAGCTTCCGCTCGGCCAGATCGCCGGACGCGCCGAAGATCACCAGCGTGCAGGGGTCGAGGGGCTCCGAGAGGATGCATTCGCGCACCGACAGCCGCAGGTCCCTCGTCGCGCACGACGCCTGGGCCGGCTGCGCCCCTTCAACCGAATCCCGTCCCATGTCCCCCGTCAGGCGTTGCTCCATGGCAGGCTCCTCCCCTGGTGGGAATCCCTCTGAGTTGGCGCGCCAACGTCGTTCCCGCGAAAGCGGGAATCCAGTTCTGATGAAGCCCTCTGGACCCCCGCCTTCGCGGGGGTGATGTTAACTCAAAAACATTGTCCCCTGGTGGAATGATCCCCGCGCGCCCCTCCGTTAAACTGGTTCACCTGCGGAAAACCCAACCGGCCTACGCCAGGAGCCGCTTCGCCGCGGCGACCACCGCATCGGCCGTGATGCCGAACCGCTCGTAGAGCACCCCGGCCGGAGCACTGGCCCCAAAGCCGTCCAGGCCGACCACGGCGCCATCCAGCCCGACGTAGCGCTCCCAGCCCACCCGGATTCCGGCCTCCACGGCAACGCGCGCCCGGACGGCCCCCGGCAGAACCGATTCCCGGTAAGACGCCGGCTGGGCGTCGAAGAGCTCCCAGCTGGGCATGGAGACCACCCGGACCCCGACGGGCTCGGATGCCAGCCGGCGGCCCGCCTCGAGGGCGATCGGAACTTCGGACCCCGTTGCGATCAGGATCACGTCGCACCGGTCCTCGCGGCTCTCCCAGAGCACGTAGGCCCCCCGCCGCAGCCCTTCGGCCGGGGGATAGAGTCCCCGGTTGAGCAGCGGGAGGTCCTGGCGGGTCAGGATCAGGGCCGTGGGGCCGCGGGTGTTGAGCAGCGCGGCCCTCCAAGCTTCGGCGGTTTCGGTGGCGTCGGCGGGGCGGATCACCGTGAGTCCCGGAACTCCGCGAAGCCCCATCAGGTGCTCGATGGGCTGGTGCGTGGGCCCGTCCTCCCCAAGTCCGATGCTGTCGTGGGTGAAGACATACACGACGCGGAGGCCCATCATGGCGGCCAGGCGCATGGGCGGCCGCATGTAGTCCGAAAAGGTGAGAAAGGTCGCCGTGTAGGGGATCACGCCCCCGTGGAGGGCCATTCCCCCAGCGATGGCCCCCATGGCGTGCTCCCGCACCCCGAAGTGCAGATTGCGTCCGCCGGGCTCGCCCCTGGCGAAGTCCTTCTCGCCGCTGATCAGGGTCTTGGTGCTGGGGGCGAGGTCGGCCGAGCCTCCAAAAAGGCCGCTCACCTTCCGGGCCAGGGCGTTGAGCACCACGCCGGAGCTGACCCGCGTCGCCGAGGGTTTCGAATCGGCGGGGAAGAGCGCATCGAGGCCCTCATCCCAGCCGGGCGGCAGATCGCCCCGAAGCTGTGTCTCCAACGCCGCGGCCACATCGGGAAAGGCTGCCCGGTAGCGAGCCATCACCTCGTGCCATGCCGCCTCCGCCGCGCGTCCCCGCTCGACCGCCCGTCCCATGTGGGCGCGCACGTCGTCCGGAACGTGAAACAGGGGCTCCCTCGGCCAGCCCAGGCGGTCCTTGGCGGCCAGGGCGTTGGCCTCCCCCAGCGGCTCCCCGTGGACCTTGGCGGTGCCCTGTTGGGGGCTGCCGTACCCGATGATGGACTTGCAGATGATCAGGGTCGGGCGCTCCACATCGGCCACGGCCGCCTCCAAAGCGGCCTCGATGGCCGCAAGATCGAGACCGTCCACGGGGCCGAGAACCCGCCACCCGTAAGCTTCGAAGCGACGGCCGACGTCTTCGAGGAAAGCCAGGTCCGTGCTGCCCTCGATCTGGATGTCGTTGTCGTCGTACAGGACGATGAGCTTCCCGAGGCCGAAGGTTCCCGCCAGGCTCGCCGCCTCGCTCGCCACCCCTTCCTGCAGGTCCCCGTCCGAGGCGAGCACGAACGTGCGGTGGTTCACGACCTCATGCCCCGGCCGGTTGTAGCGGGCGGCCAGCCAGCGCTCCGCCATGGCCATCCCCACGGCGTGGGAAAATCCCTGGCCCAGGGGACCGGTGGTGACCTCGACCCCGGGCGTCACCCCGTGCTCGGGATGCCCCGGCGTCTTGCTTTCCCACTGGCGGAAGTTTTTCAGCTCGTCGAGGGGCAGATCGTAGCCGGTGAGGTGCAGCAGGGCGTAGAGCAGCATGGACGCGTGCCCCGCCGACAGGACGAACCGGTCCCGGTCGAACCAGTCCGGGTTGGCAGGATTGTGCTTCAGAAACCGGTCCCACAGGACATAGGCCATCGGGGCGGCCCCCATCGGCGCCCCCGGGTGCCCGGACCGGGCCTTTTCGACCGCGTCCACCGCAAGAAAACGAATCGTGTTGATGCACCGCTCCTCGAGATCCCTCTGCCCCGACATGGCTCCTCCCCTGTTCCCTGTATCTCCCCGGGACCTCGTCCCGAGACCGTTTCGTGCCCTCCTGCCATCGTGGAGGCCATTTCAGCGGTCGTGCGGCCCCCACCACCGTCTTCCCTGTGGACTCGGGAATCGGTTCCCTCGAACACCTCTAGCCCCCCGCCTCCGCGGGGGTGACGGGATGAATCGTTCCTGCGGCAGCCTCCGCGGGTCTCCCATGGTCACCGGGGACCCGCACTCACCCTACCGTCCGAATCGTGAAAATGCAAACCCGCAGTGGAGGGTCCCGCGGAGCTCGCAGGTTACCCACCCCCGTCGTTCCCGCGCAGGCGGGAATCCAGCATTTCGATGCCACGAAGCTTCCGTGCGCCGACCTTTCTCCTCGCCCCGGACGGCCTGTTAACAAAAAGGTTTACCAATTTGAAGATCGGCCCTTCGCGGCCGGCAAGCCATCCCTTGGACGCGTCTTCCATGCCGACTTCAATACATCCTGTTTTCAAGCAGTTAAACCCACAACCCCCATCAAGTCTTCCCCTGGTACGCTCCTTGCCCTACTCCCCGGCAACCCCAATGAACCACAAGGAGACAGGCTCATGAGGAAAGTGGCGATTTACGGAAAAGGCGGCATCGGAAAGTCCACGACCACCCAGAACACGGTGGCGGGACTCGCGGAAATGGGACGCAAGGTCATGGTGGTCGGCTGCGACCCCAAGGCGGACTCCACACGGCTGCTCCTGGGCGGACTGTCCCAGAGCACGGTTCTCGACACCCTTCGGGCCGAAGGGGAAGACGTGGACCTCGAAGACATCCGGAAGACTGGTTTTTCGGGTGCCGTCTGCGTCGAATCGGGCGGACCCGAGCCGGGAGTCGGCTGCGCCGGCCGCGGCATCATCACGTCCATCAACCTGTTGGAGCAGCTCGGCGCGTACGCCGACAGCGAAAAGCTCGACTACGTCTTCTACGACGTGCTCGGCGACGTCGTCTGCGGCGGCTTCGCCATGCCCATCCGCGAGGGCAAGGCCCAGGAAATCTACATCGTGGTTTCGGGCGAGATGATGGCCATGTACGCGGCCAACAACATCTGCAAGGGCATCGTGAAGTTCGCCGAAGCGGGCGGCGTGCGCCTCGGCGGTCTCATCTGCAACAGCCGCAAGGTGGACAATGAAAAGGAAATGATCGAAGCGTTCGCGGCCAAGCTCGGGACCCAGATGATCCACTTCGTTCCCCGGGACAACATGGTGCAGCGGGCCGAGATCAACCGCAAGACGGTGATCGACTACGCGCCCGATCACCCCCAGGCGGCGGAGTACCGCACCCTGGCCAAAAAGATCGAGGCAAACACGATGCACATCATCCCCAAGCCCATGCACACGGACGAGCTGGAAAAGCTCCTCATCGAATACGGACTGGCCGGTTAGGCAAGACAACCCACACGACGAAAGGCGTTGGCCATGTTGATGATCAGATCCATCGTACGGCCCGAAAAGGCGGACCAGGTGCTCGCGGCGCTCATGGAGGCCGGTTTCCCGGCCGTGACCAAGGTGTCGGTCGTCGGGCGCGGCAAGCAGCGCGGCATCAAGATCGGCGAGATCACCTACGACGAAATCCCCAAGGAGCTCCTCATCACCGTGGTGAAGGACCAGGACAAGGACTTCATCATCAAGACCGTGATCAAGGCGGCCCGCACCGGCGTCAAGGGAGCTTTCGGCGACGGAAAGATCTTCGTGAGCCCTGTGGAGGAGGTCTACACCATCAGCTCGGGCATCAAGGAAACCTCGAACGGCGGCGTCGAAGAGGTGAAAATATGAAAGAGATCATGGCCATCGTGCGCATGAACATGATGAACAAAACGAAAAAGGCCCTCACCGACGTCGGCATCTCCTCCATGACGGCCAAGGACTGCCTCGGGCGCGGCAAGGGCCTGGTGGACTTCAAGGTCCTGGAAGGCGCCGAAAAAGGCTACGAGGAAGCCGTCTCGCAGCTGGGCCAGAGCCAGCGCCTCATCCCCAAGCGGCTCCTGGTGGTGGTGGTGCCCGACAAGCTCGTGGGCAAAACCGTGAAGGCCATCATCCGCGTGAATCAAACCGGCAAGTCGGGCGACGGCAAGATCTTCGTCATGCCCGTTCACAACTCGGTGAGCGTCCGGACCGGCGAATCGGGAGACGCGACCCTCGACGGAGCCTGAGAGTCACAGGAGCGACTGACATGACTGTGTTCGACAAAGACAGCAACGACTGGGACGAGGAGGGCCTGACGCCGGAAGAGGCCAAGGCGCGCATCCTGGCCCGGTATCCCACCAAGGTCGCCCGCAAGCGGGCCAAGCAGTTCATCGTGAACAAGGTGGAAGACGGGGGCGAGGTCCCCGAAATCGGCGCCAACAGCCGAACCATCCCGGGCATCATCACCCAGCGGGGTTGCACCTACGCCGGCTGCAAGGGCGTGATCCTGGGCCCGACCCGGGACATCGTGAACATCACCCACGGCCCCATCGGGTGTGGGTTCTACAGCTGGCTCACGCGACGCAACCAGACGCGCCCGGAAGGGCCCGACGACTGGAACTTCATGACCTACGCCTTCTCGACGGACATGCAGGAGGAAGACATCGTCTTCGGCGGCGAGAAGAAGCTCAGGGCGGCGATCCAGGAAGCCTACGACCTTTTCAAGCCCAAGGCCATCAGCGTGTTCGCCACCTGCCCCGTGGGCCTCATCGGCGACGACGTGCACTCCGTCGCCCGCGAAATGAAGGAAAAGCTCGGGATCAACGTCTTCGCCTTCAGCTGCGAGGGCTACAAGGGGGTGAGCCAGTCGGCCGGCCACCACATCGCCAACAACGGCATCTTCACCCACGTGGTGGGCCTCAACGACGCCAAGAAACCGGGCAAGTACCAGATCAACCTCCTGGGCGAATACAACATCGGCGGGGACGCCTTCGAAATCGACCGCATCCTCGAGGACTGCGGCATCTCGGTGGTGGCCACCTTCAGCGGCAACTCGACCTACGACCAGTTCGCCAGCGCCCACACGGCGGACCTCAACACCATCATGTGCCACCGGTCCATCAACTATGTGGCCGAAATGATGGAGCAAAAATTCGGCATTCCCTGGATCAAGATCAACTTCATCGGCGCGGAGGCCACCGCCAAGTCCCTGCGCAAGATCGCGGCCTATTTCGAGGACCCGGAGCTCATCGAGAAGGTCGAGGCCGTCATCGCCCGGGAAATGCCGGAAGTCGAGGCCGTGAGGCAAGAAATCCGGTCGCGCTGCGAGGGCAAGACCGCCATGCTCTTTGTGGGCGGGTCCCGGGCGCACCACTACCAGGAGCTTTTCCGGGAAATCGGCATGAAGACCATTGCGGCCGGCTACGAATTCGCCCACCGGGACGACTACGAGGGCCGGAAGGTCTTGCCGTCCATCAAGGTCGACGCCGACAGCCGAAACATCGAGGAACTCGAGGTCCATCCCGACCCGGCCCGATTTCAGCCGCGCAAGTCCGAGGAAGCCATGGCCCGACTGGCGGAGCAGGGCTACCGGTTCAAGGACTACGACGGCATGATGCCCGAAATGGGCGACCAGACCCTGGTCGTGGACGACATCAGCCAGTGGGAATCCGAGCAGCTGATCGAGCTCTACAAGCCCAACATTTTCTGCGCGGGCATCAAGGAAAAATTCGTGATCCAGAAGAGCGGCGTTCCCATGAAGCAGCTCCACAGCTACGACTCGGGCGGCCCCTACGCCGGCTTCAAGGGAGCCATCAACTTCTACCGGGAAATCGACCGCATGGTGAACAGCAAGATCTGGAGCAATCTCAAGGCCCCGTGGCAGGAAAGCCCGGAGCTCGCGGCCACCTACGGATGCGATTAATGGAGGACGACTTCCATGCTGCTACGACACACGCCACGTGAAGTGGTGGAGCGCAAAGCGTTGAACATCAACCCGGCCAAGACGTGCCAGCCCATCGGGGCCATGTACGCGGCCCTGGGGATCCATGGGTGCCTACCCCACAGCCATGGGTCCCAGGGTTGCTGCGCGTATCACCGCAGCACCCTGACCCGGCACTACAAGGAGCCCGTCATGGCGGCGACGAGCTCCTTCACCGAAGGCGCATCGGTCTTCGGGGGGCAGGCCAACCTGCTGCAGGCCATCGACAACATCTTCACGATCTACGACCCGGACGTGATCGCCGTCCACACGACCTGCCTGTCCGAAACCATCGGTGACGACATCCCGCAGATCGTGAAGAAGGCCGAAGCCGACGGCAAGATCCCGCCCGGGAAGCTGGTCATCCACACCAACACCCCGAGCTACGTCGGGACCCATGTGACGGGATTCGCCAACATGACGCGGTCCATGGTGGATTACCTGGCCACCTCGACCGGCAACAGGCGGCACCAGGTGAACCTCATTCCGGGCTTCGTGGAGCCCTCGGACATGGAGGAAATCAAACGGCTGGCCACGGAGCTGGGCATTCCGACGGTCCTCTTTCCGGACACGAGCAACGTGCTCAACCGGCCCCAGACGGGGAAGTTCGACATGTACCCCAGGGGCGGGGTAACGATCGAGGAGCTCCGAAGCACCGGGGACAGCCTGGGCACGATCGCCCTCGGCAAACTGGCCTCCGGCCCGGCCGCCCGGGCCCTGGACAGCAAGTGCAAGGTCCCCTGCGAGATCCTCGATCTGCCCATCGGGATCCACAAGACGGACGCCTTCATCGACGCCCTGCGGAAGATGGCCGGAGTCATCGTGCCGGAATCCATCAACATCGAACGGGGGCGGGTGCTGGACATCATCACGGACATGCACCAGTACTTCTACCAGAGGAAAGTCGGCCTCGTCGGCGATCCGGATCAGCTGCTCTCCCTCACCGAGTTTCTGGTTTCCATCGACATGTGGCCCATCCACATCGTCACGGGCACGGTGAGCAAGAAATTCGAAAAAGCCATCCGGGAGATCACCCAGGACATCCCGCACCCGGTGAACGTTCGGGCGGGCGGGGACCTGTTCCTCTTTCACCAGTGGGTGAAAAACGACCCCGTGGACTTGCTCATGGGCAACACGTACCTCAAATACATCGCCCGCGATGAGGACATCCCGTTGGTGCGCTTCGGGTTCCCGATCCTCGACCGAGTCGGCCACAGCCTGTTCCCGACGGTCGGCTATCGAGGGGCGATGCGTCTGCTGGAAAAGATCCTCGGCGCCCTCATGGACCGCCAGGACCGGGACGCCCCCGAAGAACGCTTCGAATTGGTGATGTAACCTCAAGGAGAACGCAAGCCATGCAGAAACCCGATCACCACCTCCTCGTCTGTGCGAGCTTCCGCGGCACGGAAGCCAAGGGCAAATGCATCCGCAAGGATTCCATGCAGCTGATTGCCTACCTCGAATCGGAGCTTTCCGACCGGGGCCTGAACGCCATGGTCTCCAGCACCGGGTGCCTCAACCTGTGCGAAGAAGGCCCCATCATGGTCGTTTACCCGCAAGGCCACTGGTACGCCGGGATCTCGAGCACGGACGACCTGGATCAAATCCTGGATGCCCTGGAAAGCGGAGAGCCGGCCAAGGACTTCCTGTTGGCCTGATGCGACCGCCGCCGGGACACGCCATGGGCAACCGCCGTCGCACCCGGCACGGCGTCATAAATTCGGGTTCCTGGAAGGTGGTCGCAACACGCTTCAATCCCGTCACCCCCGCGAAGGCGGGGGCCCAGAAGTAATCGAAGACACTGGATTCCCGCCAAGGATTGTCCCCTGGGGAGAAGACGGGGATGACGACGGGATTTCCGACATCCATTGCCGAGGGTTCGCGCGCAGCGTTCGCCTCGGCTCCAGGGACCCGAAATCCGACTTCTGTTTTCTGATTTCCAATTTCCGACTTCCAAGAAGGCTTCACCATGGACTCCACCGGCACCCTCATCCTCGACGAACGAACCGATCAGATCTGCCGTAAGGGAGACGAGCCCAACCGGATGGCCTGCAACCGGGACAGTGCGGCCGGCGCGGTGAGCCAGCGGGCCTGCGTGTTTTGCGGGTCCCGCGTGGTGCTCTACCCCATCGCCGACGCGGTGCACCTGGTCCACGGCCCCATCGGCTGCGCGGCCTACACCTGGGACATCCGCGGGGCGCTCTCCTCGGGACCCGAGCTCCATCGCCTGAGCTTTTCCACGGACCTCCAGGAGATGGACGTCGTCTTCGGCGGCGAAAAAAAGCTGGCCGCGGCCCTCGATGAGCTCCTCGCGCGCTACCGGCCCGGCGCGGCTTTCGTCTATTCGACCTGTATCGTCGGCATCATCGGGGACGACCTGACGGCCGTGTGCCGGCGGGCGAGCGAAGCCCACGGGATTCCCGTCATCCCCGTCCAGTCGGAAGGGTTCAAGGGCAACAAGCGGGAAGGCTACCACGCCGCCTGCCGGGCCATGTTCTCCCTCGTGGGGACCGGCGACACGGCGGGCATCCCGCCTCTCAGCATCAACATCCTCGGCGATTTCAACCTCGCGGGGGAGCTCTGGATCATCCGGGACTACTTCAAGCGGATGGGCGTCGAAACGGTGGCCAACATCACCGGAGACGGGCGGGTGAAGGACCTGCAGCGGGCCCACGGCGCCGCCCTCAACGTGGTCCAGTGCTCGGGCGCCACCCTGGACCTGGCCAAAATGATGAAGGAAGCCTTCGGGACGCCCTTCGTGCGCGTGTCCTATTTCGGGGTCGAAGACATGGCCGAAGCCCTCTATGCGGTGGCGCGGTTCTTCGAGCCCCAGGACCCCGGCATCCTGGCCCGAACCGGGGAGCTCGTCCGCGAGGAGCTCGCGACGCTCTACCCGAAGCTCGTGGAATTCCGCCGGGCCCTCGAGGGGAAGAAGGCGGCCATCTACGTCGGCGGAGCCTTCAAGGCCTTCTCCCTGGTCAAGGCGTTCCGGCTGCTCGGCATGCGCGTGGTCCTGGTGGGCTCCCAGACGGGGACGAAGGAAGACTACGACACCCTGTACGAGATTTGCGACGAGGGGACGATCATCGTCGACGACGCCAACCCGCTGGAGCTTTCCACCTTCCTTGAGCAGGAGGACGTGGACATCTTCGTGGGCGGCGTCAAGGAGCGTCCCATCGCCTACAAGCTCGGCGTGGGGTTTTGCGACCACAACCACGAGCGCAAGCTGCCCCTCGAGGGGTTCGTCGGGATGCTGCGCTTCGCGGAAGAAGTCTACCGAACGGTCATGAGCCCGGTCTGGCGCTTCACGCCCCGTGCGAGAAGCTCCGTCAGACCGTGGAGGGAATAGCCATGGACGCCATCAACGGAGCCGATTGGAAGCGGGCCGACGCCGACAATGCCCACTACGTGTCGACCACCAATGCGTGCAAACTGTGCACGCCGCTCGGGGCCGCCCTGGCCTTCCAGGGCATCGAAGGGGCCATCCCGTTCCTCCACGGGTCCCAGGGGTGCGCCACCTACATGCGGCGCTACGTGATCAGCCACTACCGGGAGCCCGTGGACATCGCGTCCTCCTCCCTCGGGGAAAAGCACGCCGTCTACGGCGGCGGGCCCAACCTGAAGCAGGGCATCCGCAACGTGATCAAAAAATACCACCCGAAGCTGATCGGCATCGCCACGACCTGCCTCACGGAAACCATCGGAGACGACGTCCCCATGATTCTGCAGGAATATTCCCGGGAGCAGGAAGGGGCCTGGACGGGGGAGCCACCGCCGCTTCTGGTCCATGCCTCGACGCCGAGCTACTCGGGCACCCACGCGGACGGATTCGTCGCGGCGCTCCGGGCCGTGGTGGCCAACCTGGCGCGCGACGCCAAGCCCCACGGCGGTCTCAACCTGCTTCCGGGCTTCGTCTCGCCCGCGGACACCCGCTACCTCAAGGAAATCCTAAGGGATTTCGGCATCCAGGGCACGATCCTTCCGGACGGTTCGGAACGGCTCGACGCCCCGGCCGTCGACCACTACGAAAAGCTTCCGCCCGGAGGCACGCCCCTCGCGTCCATCCTGGCCATGGGGGGCGCCGCGGCCACCATCGAATGCGGCCGCACCCTTCCGGACGGATCCGAGGGCACGCGGATGGAGGCCGAAACCGCCGGCCAGGTCCTGGCCGCGCGATTCAGCCAGCCGCGGCTCCTGCTCGGGCTTCCCATCGGGCTTCGGGAATCCGACGCGTTCTTCGGCGCGCTGGAGAAGCTCTCGGGGCGCGAGACGCCCGAAGAGCACGCGCGGGAACGTGGGCGGCTCGTGGACGCCTACGTGGACGGGCACAAGTATGTCTTCGGGAAGCGGGCCGTGGTCTACGGGGAAGAGGACCTGGTGGTGGGGCTTGCGGCCTTTCTCGCCGAAATCGGAATCCAGCCGGTTGTGTGCGCCTCGGGGGGACGGAGCGGACGGTTCGCAAAGGCCGTCCGGAACGTGACACACGACATCCTGGATGAGGCGCCCCGGGTGCTGGAAGGGGTCGATTTTCACCGGATCGGGGAGCTGTGCGAATCGTTGCATCCGGATCTCCTGATCGGCAACAGCAAGGGATACTCCCTCGCACGGCGCCTGAAAGTGCCGCTCATTCGGGTCGGGTTTCCCATCCACGACCGGTTCGGCGGCCAGAGGCTGCGCCACATCGGCTACCGCGGCACCCAGGAGCTCCTGGACCGAATCATCAACGCCATCCTCGAAAAGAGCCAGGACGATTCGCCCGTGGGCTACGGCTATCTGTGACCCGGGACGCACAGGAGACACGACCATGACGCACAACGGGGATCTCAGCGCACATCCATGCTTCAACGCCAAGACGGCGCATTCCGTCGGCCGCATCCACCTGCCCGTTGCGGCGACCTGCAACATCAAGTGCCAGTACTGCAGCCGAAAATACGACTGCATGAACGAGAGCCGCCCAGGGGTCACCAGCGCGGTGCTCGCCCCCGAACAGGCGCTAAAATACCTGGAGCGGGTGGTGGAACGGGAGCCACGGATCACGGTGGTGGGGATCGCGGGTCCCGGAGACCCCATGGCCAACGCCGCCGCGACGCTCCAGACCATGAAGCTGGTCCGGAAGCGCTTCCCGGACATGCTGCTCTGCCTGGCCACCAACGGCCTCGCCCTTCCCGCGCATCTGGATGAGCTGGCGTCCCTCGGGGTGTCGCATGTCACGATCACCATCAACGCCGTCGACCCGGCCATCGGGGAGAAGATCTACGCCTGGGCGAGGGACGGCAAGGTGATCTACCGGGGGGCCGACGCCGCCCGGCTCCTGATCGCACGGCAGCTCGAATCGGTGGCCGGACTGCACGAGCGGGGCATCGCGACCAAGGTGAACACCATCGTGATCCCGGGCGTAAACGACGCCCACGTGACGGAAGTGGCCCGGGAAGTGGCCGCCCGGGGCGCCACGGTCATGAATTGCATGCCCGTCTACCCGGTGAGCGGGACGATCTTCGAAGACATCGCCGAGCCAACCGATGCCCTGATGAGCGCCATTCGGAAGGAGGCCGAACGGCATCTCCCTCAGGTCCGCCACTGCAAGCGCTGCCGCGCCGACGCCGTGGGGCTCCTGAGCGAGGATCTTTCGGGGGCCCTGCAGGCAGACCTGGAGGCCTGCCGGGCCCTCCCGGCCGACGGGAATCTCGAGGCCAAGCCCTACGTGGCCGTGGCCACCCACGAAGGGATGCTCGTGAATCAGCATCTCGGGGAAGCCGCGCGGTTCCAGATCTGGGGGCCCACCCCCGGGGGCGGGTACCGACTGATCGAGGAGCGCCACGCGCCGCGCCCCGGAAGCGGCAGCAAGCGCTGGGAAGCCGTCGCCGAAACCCTCAAGGACTGCCGGGCGATTCTGGTGAGCGGCATTGGGGAGCGCCCGTCTGAGATTCTCGAGGCCGCCTGCATCCGCCCCGTGGAAATGAACGGGTTCATCGAAATGGGGCTGGACCTCATCTACCGGGGGGGCAATCCCGGCCTCCTCAAGAGCCGCCGCCAGGGCTGCGCCAAAGGAAGCGGCTGCGCCGGCGATGGGGCTGGATGCTGATGGCAAATGATCCGGGTGCCCTGGGGGTGATTTCAAGCGGATCGAGAGTCCCGATGGACCCGGCTGCAAGCGGGGAGGAAGGCGATCCGCTCGGAACCGCACGAGCCGTTCACCCTCCTCCCTTGCCCATCAGCGCCGCATGGTTTACCCTGTGCGTGAGAATCCGAATGAGAGGTGCCCCATGAAGACCATTCAGATGACCATCGATGAAGGCTTGCTCGATGAGGTGGACCGGGTAATCCAGGACCTTAAGACCACCCGTTCGGCGTTCATCCGCGAAGCCCTTCAGCTTGCGCTGCGCCGATACGCCGTCTCGAAGCTGGAGCAAGAGCACGCGGAAGGCTACGCGAGACACCCCCAAACAACGGGCGAGATCGAGATCTGGGAATCGGAGCAGGCCTGGGGGGATTCATGAAGCAGGGAGACGTGTACTGGTACACCTTCAAGGAGCCGGACAAGCGCCGTCCCGTCCTCATCTTGACTCGCAATTCCGCCATCCAGTTCCTCTCCTCCGTCACGGTGGCCCCCATCACGACGACAATCCGATCCATTCCGACGGAAGTTCTGCTCGGCCGGGAAGACGGACTCTTCCAAGCGTGCGCTGTCAACCTCGACAACATCCAAACGGTTCAGCGAGCACGGTTAGGGGCCTTCATCACCCGCCTCTCCCACCCTCGCATGCGCGAAGTCTGCAAGGCCATCGCATTCGCACTTGGCTTCGATGCCATCCAATGATCCAGAGCCGCATCGCGTCCTCCATTCGGACGCATGCCCTGCAACGGGTCGCCCCTTTTAGTGGAGAACCCGAATGCCGCCTGACCAGTTCACCCTACCCCCTCCAATCCGCCGTCCTTGGAACAGGAGGGAGAGGGTGACAAGGGCCGGCCCCTGTTTATCATTAGAATATTGCTGAAGAGGCTCTCATCGGACTCCCAGGCTCCACAACGGCAAGAGGAGAATGTTATGCGCTTCAAGCTCGCGGTCTGGATTGTGGCCTTATTGATGACATGGGTCTTGGGCGCTTCGGCGTTCGCGGCGGCGGACACACCCAAGGACTCCAAACAGACGATCTGCCCCGTGATGGCCGGGACCATCGACAAGAACATTTACGCCGACCACAACGGGAAACGGGTCTATTTCTGCTGCTCGGGCTGCCTCGAGGAGTTCAAGAAGGATCCGGACAAGTACATCAAGGAGATGGAGGCCAAGGGGATCCAGCTCGAGAAGACACCCTGAAGGACCCATCCAGGAACACATCGCATTCGTATGCTCGGGGCTCGGGCGGGGTTCATCCCCGCCCAATTTGCCGATGCTTGTTCCGGAACGCTTCCGAAGGGGCAGCGGCGGGCGCACTGGATCCTGACGGGGTGGGTCAGGGCGAAGACCGGCGATTCACGTGGAAGTGCCAGCGCCACACTTCGTAGATGGCCGGGTAGACGAGAAGCTCCATGAGAAAGGACGTGAAGATGCCCCCCACCATGGGGGCGGCAATACGCTTCATCACGTCCGAGCCGGCCCCGGTGGACCACATGATGGGAACCAGCCCCATGAACGTCACGGCCACCGTCATGAACTTGGGCCGAAGACGCTTCACGGCGCCCTCGAGAATCGCCTCCCGAAGATCCTCCTTGGTCCGCAGACGACCCTGTTTTTGCCGCTCGTAGTAGGCGAGGTCCAGGTACAGGAGCATGAAGACCCCCGTTTCCGCGTCCACACCCAGCAGGGCGATCAGTCCCACCCAGACGGCGATGCTCGTGTTGTAGCCCAGGAAGTAGAGGAGCCAGATCGCCCCGATGGCCGAAAAGGGCACGGCGAGGAGCACGATCATCGTCTTCGCGGCCGACCCCGTGTTGAAATAGATCAGCAGGAAGATGATGAAGAGGGTCACCGGGAGGATCACGACCAGCTTTTCCCGGACGCGGAGCATGAATTCGTACTGGCCGCTCCAGGCGAGTGTGATGCCCTCGGGCAGCGTCACGTGCCGGCGGATGGCCTCCTTGGCCTCGTCCACGTAGCCCCCCACGTCCCGACCCGAGACATCGACGTAAACGTAGCCGCAGAGCCGGCCGTTCTCATCCCGGATCATGCCGGGGCCCGAGCTCAGCCGGATGTCCGCGAGCTGCGCCATGGGCACCTGGGCCCCATCCATGGTGGTGACCAGGGTCCGCTCCAGCCGCTCGACGGTGCTCCGAAAATCCCTCATGTAGCGGATGTTCACGGGATAGCGCTCGCGCCCCTCGACGGTCGTCGTGACGTTTTCGCCTCCGATGGCCGAAGAGATGAGCATCTGGGCCTGGCCGACGGAAAGGCCGTAACGCGCCAGGGCTTCCCGCTTGAGCTCGAAATCCAGGAAGTAGCCCCCCGTCGTCCGTTCCGCATAGACGCTGGACGTCCCGGGCACGTCCTTGAGCACCGCTTCAATCCGCTGCCCCACCCGCTGGATCACCTCCAGGTCCGACCCGAGCACCTTGATGCCCACGGGCGTGCGCACCCCGGTCGAATTCATGTCGATGCGGGCCTTGATGGGCATGGTCCAGGAATTGACGACCCCCGGGATCTGCATGGCGTCGCTCAGCCCTCCCGGGCCGTAGATGAGCTCCTGCGTGCTCTTGTGGTCGGGCCATGCCCGCCTCAAAATTCCCTGGAGCCACTCGGGGGCCCAGTCCGAGTACCAGCGGGGGACTTTCGGCCATTGGGACGGCGGCTTGAGCAGAATGACCGTCTCCATCATGGAGAACGGGGCGGGGTCGGTGGCCGTTTCCGCACGTCCCGCCTTGCCGTGCACCCGCTCGACCTCCGGGAAGGACTTTAAGATCTTGTCCTGCAGCTGGAGCAGCTGCTGGGCCTCGGTCACCGAAATCCCCGGCACCGTGGTGGGCATGTAGAGGAGGGCGCCCTCGTCCAAGGGCGGCATGAATTCCGAGCCGAGCTTCGAATACGGGTAGTAGGTCAGCGCCACGAGGGCCACGGCCACGGCGATCGTCGCGTACTGGTGCCGCAGCACGCATTCGACCAGGGGATGGTAGATCCGCATGAGCGGCCGACTGATGGGGTGCTTTTCCTCGCTGTGGACCTTGCCGACCAGGACGGCGTTCACCACCGCCGCCATCCAGCGGGGCCTGAACACGAAGGGGTCCATGCGGGTGAAGAGCAGCCGGATGGCCGGATCGAGCGTGATGGCCAGCACGGCCGCGATGGCCATGGAAAAATTCTTCGTGAAGGCCAACGGCTTGAACAGGCGCCCTTCCTGAGATTCGAGGGCGAAGACGGGCATGAAGGAGACCGCGATCACGAGCAGCGCGAAAAAGCTCGGGCCCCCGACTTCCTTCACGGCGGACACCACCACGTCCCTGAAGGGCCCGGGACGCCCCTCGGCTTCCCAGTGCTCCAGCTTCTTGTGGGTCTGCTCCACCACCACGATGGCCGCGTCCACCATGGCCCCGATGGCGATCGCGATCCCCCCGAGGGACATGATGTTGGCCGTGATCTTCATGCCGTACATGGGAATGAAGGAAATGATCACGGCGACGGGGATCGTGAGAATGGGGATGATGGCGCTCGGGATGTGCCAGAGGAAGATGAGGATCACGAGGCTCACGATGACGAGCTCTTCTGTGAGCGTGTTCTTGAGCGTCGCGATGGACCGTTCAATGAGGTCCGAGCGGTCGTAGGTCGTGACGATCTCAACCCCTTGGGGAAGGGTGGGCGCGATCTCCGCGATGCGCGCCTTCACGCGCTCGATCACGGTGAGGGCGTTCTGGCCGTAGCGCATGATGACGATGCCCCCGGCCGTCTCCCCCTGCCCGTCCAGCTCGCCGATCCCGCGGCGGATGTCCGGCCCCAGGACGACCTGCCCCAGCTGCTTCACCAGGATGGGCGTCCCGGTTTCCGGATTCAGTCCCACCACGGTGTTTTCGAGGTCCGCGATGGAACGGATGTAGCCCCGGCCCCGGATCATGTACTCCCGACCCGAAAACTCGACCAGGCGTCCCCCCACGTCGTTGTTCCCCTGCCGGATGGCCTCGGTGACCCTTTCCAGGGAGATGCGGTAGGCGCTCAACGCGTTGGGGTCGAGGTTCACCTGGTATTGTCGGACAAACCCCCCGATGGGGGCCACTTCGGCGACTCCGGGCAGGGCCTGGAGCTCATAGCGCAGAAACCAGTCCTGGATCGAGCGCAGGTCCGCCAGGTTGCGGCGGCCCGTCTTGTCGACCAGGGCATACTGGAACACCCATCCGGTCGACGTTTCGTCCTTGCCCAGCTCCACCTCCACCCCCTGGGGAAGCCGCGGCAGGACGTTGCTCAGGTACTCCACGATCCGGGAGCGCGCCCAGTAGATGTCCGTTCCGTCCTCGAAGATGATGGTGACAAACGAGTACCCGAAATCGGAAAACCCGCGGATGTCCCGCACCCGGGGCACCCCGAGCATGGCCGTGATGATGGGGTAGGTGACCTGGTCCTCGATGATGTCGGGGCTGCGATCCCACTTGGAGTAGACGATGACCTGGGTGTCCGACAGGTCCGGGATGGCGTCCAGGGTGATGTGCCGCATGGCGTGGAAGCCCGCGAGCACCGCCATGAAGACGAACAGGAGCACGATGAACCGGTTGTGGGCGCAATACTCGATAATCCTATTGATCATGCCGGTGAGCTCCCGCGCCGGTTCCTCCCCCGCCGCCCTCCGGGGGGCTCCCCGCCAGGCTCCGGAACGCCGCCTTCAGCTGGCTTTCGGAATCCACCAGGAAGTTCCCCGCCGTGACGACCTTCTCCCCCGCCTTGAGGCCATCCAGCACGACGAAGCGATCGCCCACCCTCATGCCCAGACGGACCTTCCGGGGCTCGAAGGTGCCCTCCCCCAGCGCGACGAACACGATCTGCTCGAGGCCCGAATCCAGCACCGCCTCCTGGGGCACGGAAAGACCGCTCCCATGGTCGGCCCGGATGTCGACGTTGGCGAACATGTCGGGTTTGAGCTCGAAGCCGGGGTTGGGAAAATCGAGGCGAACCCTGAGGGTCCGCGTGGTCCGGTCCAGGTCGGGGTAGATGTAGCTCACCTTCCCCTGGTAGGTTTTCCCGGGCTGGTAGGCCAGGGTCATGACGGCATCCTGCCCGGTCTTCACCTTGGGCACTTCATATTCGTACACGTCGGCGAGGACCCAGATGGAGGAAAGGTCCGCCACCGTGTAGAGCTCCATCTCGGGCGTGATGCGCTGGCCGGCGACCACGTTTTTCGTGACCACGAACCCACTGAGGGGCGAAAAGAGCGTCACGCTCCGGGAAGGGGTCCCTTTCTTTTCGATCTCACGGATCTGCGCGTCGGAGAGGTCCCAGAGCTTCAGGCGCTGGCGGGTAGCCTCGTAGAGGGATTTCGACCCGGAGGCGACCTCCTCGAAGGGGCTGTCGGCCAGGGCGTCCATGGATTTTCGGGCCACGATGAGCTCCCGCTGGGTGGCAAACAGCTGGGGGCTGTACACCGCAACGAGGGGCTGCCCCTTCTTGACCAGGGTCCCGGTGAAGTCGACGAAGACCTGCTCGGCCCAGCCCTCGAACTTGGTCTGGATGCGCGCGATCTTCGACTCGTTGTAGGCCAGGCGCCCCACCGCCCGCACCGTGCTCGCCAGGGGGCCGAGCGTCACCTCGCTCAGCTGGATGCCGATCAGCTGCTGCTTCTGGGGGCTGATGTGGACCGTGCCCGGCGCGGTCTCCCCCGGCGCGCCGGGGCCTTCCATCTTCTCCAGGTTCATGTTGCAGATCGGGCACGTCCCCGGCTTGTCCGACTGAATCTGTGGGTGCATCGGGCAATAGTAGACCACCTTGTCGCCCGACGCCTGCTTGGGAGCCGACGCCGCCGCCTCCGGTTTTTTCACTTCCAGGTTCATGTTGCAGATCGGGCACGTCCCCGGCTTGTCCGACTGAATCTGTG
>CAZGQL010000055.1:25586-25822 GCA_964527905.1 uncultured Syntrophobacteraceae bacterium | reverse complement strand
TTGGCGTGGCCTACCCCGAGATCACGGCCATGCAGGCTCGGGCCATTCTGGAGGCCGCCTGCGAGGTCAAGAAGGAAGGGACGGACGTGCGTCCGGAGATCATGATCCCCCTGGGGGGCCACGTCGACGAACTGAGGAACCAGAAGAAGGTCGTCGTGGAGGAGGCCGACGCGGTCATGAAGGAACAGGGGATCACCGTGCCGTACACGGTCGGGACGATGATCGAGGTCCCCCGG
>CAZGQL010000055.1:25179-25469 GCA_964527905.1 uncultured Syntrophobacteraceae bacterium | reverse complement strand
GGCAAGTTCCTTTTCCACTATCTGGAGGCGAAGATCTGGGAGCATGATCCCTTTGAGCGCCTGGATCGGGTGGGAGTCGGGGCTCTGATGAAGATCGCCGTCGAAAAGGGCCGGGCCACCCGACCGGATCTGAAAATCGGAATCTGTGGGGAGCATGGGGGGGAGCCGACGTCGGTCGAGTTCTGCCATGAGATTGGACTGAATTACGTAAGCTGCTCGCCCTACCGGGTGCCGATTGCTCGGTTGGCGGCGGCCCGGGCGGCCATCAAGGAAAAGCGGGCCAAGAAAGC
>CAZGQL010000055.1:24837-25089 GCA_964527905.1 uncultured Syntrophobacteraceae bacterium | reverse complement strand
GGCGGAGGTTGTCCCCATGGAACGCCCGTTTCGCCTCAGACGCTCCGTGTTGTCCGTCCCGGCCAATCGCGAGAAGATGCTCCAAAAGGCGCCGCACCTCCCGGCTGATGTCGTGATGATCGACCTCGAGGACAGTGTGCCGGTCGCGGAGAAGGATGGTGCCCGCGATGCGGCTGTGGCCGCGCTGCTGGAGCTCGACTGGCGGGGACGGGTTCGGGCGGTGCGCATCCACGACATGGAGTCTCCCTATGC
>CAZGQL010000055.1:19987-24827 GCA_964527905.1 uncultured Syntrophobacteraceae bacterium | reverse complement strand
GGTCTTTTCCAGATAGCCGGCCAGGCGCTCCATGATGTCATCGAGCGCGCCGGACGGCAAGTCGACCTCATCGTGGTGCCGAAGGTCAACGAGGCGGCTGAGATCCGAGCCATCGACCTCTTCCTCAGCCAGATTGAAACGCGGATGGGGCTCGGGCACCGAATCGGTCTGGAGGCCAGCATTGAGACGGCCTTAGGCATGCTGCGGGTCGAGGAGATTGCGCTCAGTTCGTCCCGCCTGGAAGCGCTCGTGTTCGGAGTGGCCGACTACACGGCTTCCCTGGGCATGAAGAGCCGTGGGCTCAGCGGACACGGGGAAGCGGAGGAAGACTACCCGGGGGACCGCTACCACTTTCCGCTCAGTCGGCTGGTGATGGCCGCCAAGGCCGCCGGTCTGGCGGCGATGGACGCCCCGTTCGGTGACTTCCGGGACATGGAAGGATTGCGCCGCTCCTGCACGAGGAGTGCCGCCCTGGGCTATGACGGCAAGTGGGCCATCCATCCCGATCAGCTTGCCTCTATCAACGAAGCCTACGCTCCTGCGGCCGAGGACGTCGAACGGTCACGGCGCATCGTTGACGCGTACCGAGAAGCCGAGGAACACGGGAGAGGCAGTGTGGCTCTAGACGGCAAGATGATCGACGCGGCTTCGCTTCGGATCGCCGTCAAGGTCTGTCGGCAATGGGAGGCCATTCAGGCTTCCATGAGCCAATGAGGCGAAAAATCCAGAGTCCCTGACGCACGAAGGATCGAAGACAACGTTTCTCCCATGCACCAACCCGATGCTCCCCCTGTGGCTCTACCCTGGGGCCTTGAAAGACCGCCGCACCCACGTTTCCGTCTCCTTCTCGCTTCCGCAGGCTCCCGCCCCTCCTGGAAATGCTTTCGTTCCTCTGGGATTCCATGGGAGATCATGGTGGATGGAAACCAAGGACGGCACGACTCATCCGAGGGAGGTTGAAAGCAGAACGAAATGGAACTCCCTGCCATTGCGACCATCGATCCTGATTCCTTGCGGGAGAAGTGCGAATCCCAGCATCATGAATTGCAGATCCTTTTTGACATCACTTCCGCCCTGCACTGCTCGCCCCACCTGAAGGATGTGCTGCAGCAAGCCCTGATGGCCATTCTGCGGACTCTGCAGTTTAAGATGGGCGCCATCTATCTGGTCCGCTCGCCGCTGGATGATGATTGCGTTCTCGAACTGGCCGCCCACCACGGATTCTCCTCCACCCTGATCCACCTGATCCAGGCGTTTTCGGTCAAATGGAAAACCATGGAAAAGACCCTCGCCAATCGCGAGGTACGGTGGCTGACGCCGGAAGACATCGCCTTCGATCGTCTTCGGGAGCGCATGGAGGAGGAGGGGACTCGAGAGGTCATCGGCATCCCGCTCATGACCCAGAAGCGCGTTCTGGGATTCTTGTATGTGACCAACAACGGTCCCATTCAGATTCGGCCCGACCGCAACGCCTTTCTGACCACCATCGGCCACCAGATCGGTGTGGCGATCGAGAACGCCCAGCTCTTCGATTCCGTGGAGCGAGCGAAGAGCGAGCTTGAAATCAGTTTCGACGCCATCCAGCACAGCAT
The DNA here is from genome assembly GCA_964527905.1 of uncultured Syntrophobacteraceae bacterium. GTDB lineage: Bacteria > Desulfobacterota > Syntrophobacteria > Syntrophobacterales > Syntrophobacteraceae > CALBZH01. Next base: position 23,235 of record CAZGQL010000055.1, on the reverse strand, counting down.
CTTCATAGTGGACTCGCGCCACAGGATCCATCGCGTGAACCGGACCACCGAGGAAATCTACGGCAAGGCCGACAAGATCCTCGGGCAGCGCTACGCTCAGGTTCTCTACAAACAGGAGGACCCTCCCGCCGGTTGTCCGATCCTTCGCTGCCTTAAGGAGGGACGCCCCGTTCAGAGTGAGGGGGCACATTTCAGGTGGGGGGGATTTTATTACTTCTTTGCCTTTCCGGTCTTGAGCCTCTCGGGGGTGCTTGAGCGGGTCGTCTATTACGAAAAAGACGCCACTGAGGCCAAGAAGATGGAACAGCGACTGCAGCAGACCGAACGCTTGAAGGCTTTGGGGACCCTGGCGGCGGGCATTGCCCATGAGATCCGAAATCCTCTGGCGACCATCAATTTCAACACCCAGATGCTTCAAAGGGAATTGCATCTGGATTCGGCGCAACAACAGATGGTCGAGGACATGCTGCAGGAGGTGCGGAAAATCGATCGGATCGTGCAACAGGTGCTCCATTTCGCCAAACCCCGAGAGCCCCAGTTCGGCCCCAATGCCGTCAACGACGTGGTCCGGTACTGCCTGGATCTGGCGAGGGTCTCCCTGCGCAAAGCCGGCGTCGAGGTGGAAGTCATCCTGGGAGAGTCTCTACCGTCGACCGTCATGGACTTCAACCAGATCAGCCAGGTGGTGATGAACCTCATCATCAACGCGATCGAGGCCATGCCGGAAGGCGGAAAGCTCACGGTGGCCACACGCCTGCAGGAAGATCCCCCGGCGGTGCTCATCGAGGTCGGCGATACGGGGGCCGGGATTCTCGCCGAGGACCGTGAGCGGGTCTTCGACCCATTTTTCACGAGAAAGCCTGAGGGTACGGGGCTGGGCTTGAGTATCTCGCGTCAGATCATGGAAAAACACGGTGCATTTCTGGAGTTTGAATCCGGACAAGGGGGAACGACCTTTCGGATGGGGTTCCCGCTGGCGGGTGAGCGAGGCTTTAAAGGGGGGCCCGGTTCGACCGAGTCGGCTTGAACCGTCAAGATGATTTTTCAACCTACGAGGGGAAGCCTGAGCTCATATGCGGCACCCTGCGTCGGAAGGACAATCGAAATCTAACCCCCTGGGATAACTGAAAATGGACCACCCCCTGAGCAGAAAGAATCGCCTTGGGGAATGAGGGGGTGATGATCCTCGTGCCGCGATATGGCCTGTGAGCCGCTCGGTCCCAGATCGGATCGCCCCCGACGGGTCTCACGCGTGCGAATCGGGATCCGTCGCCTGATTAGGGTTCTCACAGCATTGGAGCATGGATTCGGTTGGGTGACGCCCCACGCTTTCGGGCGAAAACGCGCTGATGCCCGTGATGTGGCGTCCGATGGAAAGGGCGTGGATGTCCTGGGTGCCTTCGTAAGTGTTGACGGTTTCGAGGTTCAGCAGGTGGCGGATGACAGGATGACCCAGGGTGATGCCCGTGGCTCCGAGGATGTCCCGGGCCGTCCGGGCGATTTTTAAGGCTTCGGAGGCGTTGTTCATCTTGGCCATGGAGATCTGGGCGTGGTGGGCCCGTCCTTCGTCCTTCAAGCGTCCCAGACGGATGCAAAGGAGCTGCGCCTTCGTGATTTCGGTCAGCATCTTCACGAGCTTGTCTTGAACGAGCTGGAAGGACGCCAAGGGGACCCCGAACTGCCTGCGCTTTCCAGCGTAGGCGAGGGCCGTTTCGTAGCACGCCGTGGCCGCCCCGACGGCTCCCCAGGCGATGCCGTACCGGGCTTCATTCAGGCACTGGAGCGCCGATTTCAAACCTTCGGTCCCCGGGAGAAGATTCTTGCCCGGGATGCGTACGTGGTCAAACTCGAGTGACGAGGTAACGGAGGCGCGCAAGGAAAACTTGCGGCGGATGGGATGGGCCGAAAAGCCCGGCGTGCCTCTTTCCACGAGAAAACCCCGGATGCCGTGCTCCGTCCGGGCCCAGACGACGGCCACGTGCGCGATGTCGCCGTTTGTGATCCAGAGTTTGCGGCCGTTCAGTAGGTAGTCCCCGCCATCGGGCACGGCGGTCGTCCGCATGCTCTGAGGGTCGGAGCCCGCCTCGGGCTCGGTCATGGCGAAACAGCCGATGGCTTCACCGCGCACCAGAAGCGGGAGCCACCGCGCTTTCTGTTCCTCGCTCCCGAAGGTGGCGATGGGGTGGAGAACCAGGGAGTTCATGACGGAAACAAACGAGCGCAGTCCGGAATCGCCACGCTCCGCTTCCTGGCACGCCAAGCCGTAAGCCATGTTGTTCCAGCCCTGTCCGCCGTGGTCCGTAAGCTTCATCCCGAGCAGGCCCACGGCCGCCATTTCCGGCACCAGATCCACCGGAAAAACACCCCGTTCAAACCAGTCCGAAACGTGGGGCAGGTAGTTTTCCTCGACCCAGCGGCGCACGCGGTCGCGCGCGGCTCGCTCGTCCTGGGACAAGAGCGCGTCGCAGCCGTAAAAATCGGTACCCGAGGAAAGGGCCATGGAATCTCCGGGAGCGGGTTCAATTCGAAATGATGCCCTTGTACACAAAGGTCCCATAAGCCCCAAGGAAAACCAGGCCGAGCAGGCGGGGGAGGCGGCCCAGGGCGACCACGGCGACGAGATGGAACGTTGCCATGACCAGAATCAGATAGATTCCCGTTTCCGCAAAAGACGGCATCCGGATGGGATGAAACAGGGCGAATAACCCGATGCACAGGGGGATGCAGATATGGCCGTCACCGACCTGCGAGCTGTAGACGATGTCGGCCCTTCCATAGAACGTATAGTAGAAGGCGGGGACCGCGTTGGGCAATACCATCAGCCACCCGCTCAGCCACCCGATGTGCTCGTAGCGGATGAAACCGAATCGGGCGTGCTGCAGCCAATCCACCAGCCAGTCCACGCAGTACAGCATCACCGCTACAGAAAGGATCATCCCGAGAATGTCCCCCAGTATCCGCCGATCCATGGCGCGGCCCTTTTCGATCCGCCGCTTCATCTCTTCGAAAAACACGCACAGCTGATAGAAGAAGAAAAGGCCGACGAGCAGAATGCCGTCCCAGAAGGTCAGCCTGCCGTCCCGCCCGAGGGCCCAGACGGCGCAGGTGAAAAGAATCGCCGCCAGGAGGTTGAGAACGAGGGACAACTGGTTTTGGCGCGCGGATTTGAGCAGTTTCGGCTTCTTGGTGACTCTCGGGACAATATCGAGGCCCCAGAGGAGACACGGCAGCCCGATCAGGAAGCTGAG
>CAZGQL010000055.1:0-19961 GCA_964527905.1 uncultured Syntrophobacteraceae bacterium | reverse complement strand
ACCAGGCAGTTGATGACCACCTCTTTTCCGGGACCGTTCTTGTAGACCATGACAAAGGTGAAGATCAGATTCGGCGCCCCCGAAAAATACGGCATCACGACAGTGCCCAATACCGTTCCCTGGAGCTCCGCCTTCTCCATCTGGTTCAAGCAAAGAATCATCAGCGCCGAGGCGGCGAGAAACCCGCACAGGTACAACCAGGGCGAATGGAGGGCATAAGCCGGCCATGCGTTCATTAGACCAGGGCGTCCAGGTGGAAACGCTCGCTCAACTCAACAAAATGAATCTGTTGTTTCTGCCAAAAGGCATCGCGGCAGATTTCGCTCATGGTGAGGGTGGTGTTGTTGAAAAGGACATACTTGCCGGGCCCGGCGAGGATGAAGGCGTCGTAGTGGGTTCCCGTGGCATTGTGGCTGAAGAAGAACTGGCCCGATGTGTATCCGTCCCGCGCCATTTCCTCCTCAAGGGATCGCAGCTCCGTTTGCATCTTTTTTTGAGACAAGACGGACCGGGGACCGGAGTAGTGCAGGATCTGAACCGCGGGCCCGGTCACGCTGACGATCATCCACTCATTGAAAACCGGGCTGCCGGTCGCGAGATGCATCTGAGAAACGGCTCGATGGACTAGGTCGATGGCGGTTTGCAGGTTCATGGGTGCGACTGCCCTTTCTAAACGACTCTAAAGATATCCTATATTGGACCCTTTGCTCACCGTGCGCCACGGGCGGGAATCCATCTCGCCAACGCCGGCCGGGACGGGACCCGAGTCTACCGTTAGGGTGCAATGATTAGCAAGGCGGAGATCAGTCCCAAAGTTGTTGGCCCTGCGTCACCCCCGCGAAGGCGGGGGCCCGTAAGACTTCATAAGACCCAATTTCCGCCTGCGTAGGAATGCCCCTTCAGCGCAACGTCAATCTCTTTCGAGCTTTACCCCTCTCCAGATGCACTATCTGCATGCGGCCCTGCCGAACGGATGCCCATGCTCCGCCCACGTTTCGTTGCAACACCCGGTTCGGTTCCTCCTCGGGTGTGAAACGGGGGGACTGATCCGGCAAGACAACGGGGACGGCGTTAAGGCAAGCGAGCCGCAAAAACACCGGCGCGGAGTCCCGAGACGGTCGTAAGATTCATTTCGGGGAGGAACGTGTCCTTTCCGTCCAGACTCACGTCCCTATTGTGCACGCCTTGAAAGACAAATGCAAAATAAACCCATCTGTCCGTCTCATCCCGACCGCATCCGAACGCGATGGCACCGGGAACGGCCCCCGAGCCCCCTTCGGATTCGGGAAGTGGATGGTTCGTCCCGTCAAAGACACTGGTTTCGGTGAAAGGATTCAAGATGGGGTGAGCCGGCGGAACCATGTCCTCCACTGCAGACTCCGGCGCAGAGAAGCTCTTGTCTGCCAGATACCGCCCGTCTATGGGACGTCCACGAAGGCCATTGTGCCTCCAGTTGGTCGGTCCCGTGCGGTTCGCCAGCCACTCCCCCGGGGCGGTTCCTTGGGCGGGCGCGTGGGAAAGGCCGGCTAAGCTGGCGTAATAGTCGGCGAGGGTGGCCGAGGAACGGAGATCTTCATTGGCCAGGATGGCCTGTTGGGCCCACTGGCTGGTGTAGGAAGCCAGCTCGGAGCAGCTCTGCCGCACCACAGCGTAACGCGCTTCGACGCGCGCACGCAGCCCCACGGGAAGGATCACCCACAGGATCAACCCGATGATCCCCACCACGAGCAGCAACTCGACGAGGGAATAGCCGCTCAACTCCCCGTTTGGCTTCGGGGACCGGTGAACAAGGGTGCGATCCGGTGATCTCACTTCCATGCCCACGCTTTGTCCGAACCTGCCCGAAAACACAACGGATCGACGGTGCGGGCCTCTGGCCACCGTCGATCCGTGGCATTGATGGAATTCAACGAGTAAACGGTTCTAGTTAAACCGGCCCAAGAAGACTCCGTTCCGAAGCCTCGGTAGCGTATCGACACCCATACCTGCATGGAACGTGTTTTCGTCAGTGAGGCCGGTTGAGGTATTGTCCGTTCCCTGAAATGCAAACGCAAAATAATAAAAACCTGTATTACCTTCCGCTCGGACACCGAGCGCAAGGGCACCAGTGACTACGCGGCCCTGTGTAACAGGGTCATTCGGAATCCGGAACACACTCACGTCATTAAATGGGTTTCGAATCACTTTGTCGGGGGGAACGATATCCTCAACGACATCTTCTGGTAGCGAATTGTTTTGACCATTCATCACCCTTCCGGTGATCGCCACGGGGGTGCGTCCTCCAGGGGTGGGATTAGTGCCAGGAAAGTTCCAGTTATTGGCAGACTGTGTTGCCACCCATTGCCCCGGAGGATCTTGAGTTATTTTACCCGTGGCGTCTGTCTGGCCACCTGCCAATGTGGCGTAATATGACAAAACAGTGGCGGTGGATTGCTGCTCGTCCTGGGCCTGGATGGACTTCTCCACCCACTCGCTGGAAAACGAAGCCAGCTCTGAAGCATTCTGGCGCACCACGCCGTACTTGGCATCGATGCGCGCCCGGATTCCAAGGGGAACAATGACCGCCAAGATGATTGCCACGATCCCCACGACCAGTAACAGCTCAATCAGTGTAAAGCCTCGACTGCTCCTGTAGATCTTCATTTCTGACCCCCTTTTTCTTCCCCAGTCACGTTGATGGATCCCCGTTGCATTCACCTGCAAGCCGCTCGCGTCTACCTCCTCCATTCTCATGGCAGTGTTTGACCTTGGAGATGGTGTTTCCCATGAAACCATCGCCATTGAGGCTGTTACAGAAACTACGAATCCCGTCGCCCCCGCGGGGCCGGGGGGCGAACAACCGCCAAAAACTGGATTCCCGCCTACGCGGGCATGACGGTCGCCGGATCCGTGCGAGCTGTGCAACAGCCTCCATTGCACACAAAGTCAGAATCCTTGCCGTATAAAACCGCGGTGTCCCTTTTCGGGCCGCCTCCAACCCACTCACTGTAGGGCGATCGCTTCACCCATCAACAGCACGTGGTATCCACCCAACGATCCTCCGGGCGTGTTGGGACTCCCGGCCATGGCCCGTTCAGAGGCAAAAGGGGACACCGCATCTTGCGCGGATTCCGACACGCCTCTTCCCGTGGCCCCTGATTCACCCAACTTGATCAGCGGGCCTGCCTAGCCATGAAAACCCCATTCCTCAAATGCGCCAGGCCGTTGAAGGGATTCAGCCCCGAGCCCATGCCCGCGTGCCAGTCAGACGGACCAGTGGAATCCGTACCGGTATACACGAAATAGTAATGCACCATGTCGGGAGTCCCGGCGGCCGTTTCGACGTGGTAGCCCAGATAGAGAAGCCCCGCCTGCCGCCTTGTCCCGTCATTGCCGCCCCCCGTATTGAAGTACGACAGTCCATTGAAGGGATTTCGAGGCTGGCTGTCGGGAGGGATCAAGTCCGCAACCGAATGGTTGATGGCTCCCGTCCCATTGCGGCAACCGGGATCGAGGGACTGACGAACGACGATCCAGTTCGGACCGGTTGGACTGGAATCGCCGACATATCCCGCAAGGGTCGCGACGTAGTCGTTGAGATTGCACGTGGCGCCGAGCGCCTGGGCCTCGAGGTTGCGTGTGCTCCATTCCATTCCCCACCGGCCGATTTCCGCAGCGGCCTGACGAACGCCCACATACTTGGCGTCGACGTTGGCGCGAATGGCCCGTGGAACGATGACCGCGATCAGGATGCTGACGACGACCCCCACCAGAACCATCTCGATCAGGGAAAAACCTGCCTTGGAATCACGCATGGGCGACATGACTTTGCCTTCCCGCTCCCTGGATGAACGAACCGGAGCTCTTACTGGGTGCCACCGTACATCTTGAAGACATCCGTGAAAATCCCGTACATGGGCTGAAACAGGGCGATGATCAAACTCAGCGTCATGCCCGCGAGAACGAGGATCAGCAAGGGCTCCATCACCGCCAGGGCCACGGCGATTCGGCGCTCGAGAACCTCGTCGTAGTAGTCTGCAACGAATTCGAGCTGCTCGGGCAAGGTTCCCGCAGTCTCCCCCACTGAGATCATGCGGACCACCATGTTGGGAATCAGGGTCCCCCCCCTCAGGGTTTCCGAAAGGGCTTTCCCTTCCATGATCCGCTGCCGGCTGTGTTGCAGCAATCGTTCGAGCACGAGGTTGTGGGTGGACTGGGTGGCAAGCTCCATGCTGCGGACGATGTCGACACCGGCGGACTGGAGCATGGCCAGATAGCGGGCAAAAGTCGCCATGCGCAGCTGCAGGAAAAAGCCCCGGATATAGGGCAACCGGAGCTCCAACCAGTCGAAATAATAGCGTGTGGTTTTGATACGGCGGAGGATGTGAATCCCGACAACGAAAGCGACGGCCCCGATGGACAGTTCCAAATAATGCGTCTGCAACAGTGTCGAGAGCCACAGGAAGGCTGAGGTCATCGGCGGCAGCTTCTCGACTTTGAAGGCGGTCGGCATGTTGAACATGGTCGGGAAGACCTGCACCAAGAAAAACACGGACACCGCGATGAGGATGATCAAAACCGCAGAGGGGTAAATCATGGCCTTCCGGGCGTTCTTGGTCAGGTCCTCGATTCGCTTGAAATGCTTCCTTAGATCGAAAAAGACGCTGTCGAGGCGCCCGGTATTCTCCCCGATCTCCACGATATTCGCATAGATGGCGGGGAACACCCGCGGGTGGCTCTGGAGTGCAGCGTGGAGGGGAGCCCCTCCCTCGATTTGCACCAGAACCCGGTCCAGGATGCTTTTGAAGTAACGGTTTCCCTGGTCTTCACGCAGTTCACGAAGGGCCTCGGCCAGCGGGACGCCTCCCTTCAGCATCACCCCCATGTTGTTGCTGAATTCGATCACCTCCATCCGGGACACCCTGCCGAACTGAACCCCCTGGAGCGATCGAAACAGGCGAACCGAACTGACGGGACGCGCCCTTAGCAGCTCCAGGCCGGAACGACGCAGGATGGCAGCGAGCTCGAATTCATCGTTCGCGGCACGTCTGCCGTTGATGATGGACCCTCGAGCGTCGATCGCCTTGAAGGCATATTCCGCCATGGTGCCCAGATCTCCCGAAGCTTCTTGGTCATCGCCCGAAACGTCCCGCCGGTTCCGTTTGGACTTCGAACTCGACCCAAAACAAAGGGCGTTTCAAAATTCGGTGAATCGGCACGGAACCCTATCCCGTCACGCGGAAGACTTCCGACAGGGTCGTGATGCCGGCTTTCACCTTCTGGATGCCATTTTGCCGCATGGTTTCCATGCCCCCTTCCTGGGCCTTTCGCAAAATGACATCCGAGGAAACTTTTTCCAAAATGAGGGGACTGATGTCCGGTGTAATGTGCAAGATCTCAAAGATGCCGCTTCGGCCATGATATCCGGACCCCCCGCAGTGCTCGCATCCACGACCCCGCTTTTCCCACGAGATGCCCTCTTCTTGAATGTCGTATTGTACGATCTCCTCATCGGTCAGGTCAACCTCCTCGGCGCAATGGCTGCACACGACCCGGACGAGGCGCTGTGCCATGACGGCTCGAAGGCTGGAGGGGATCAGGTACGATTCGACTCCCAGATCCATCAACCGTGCAATGCAGGAGGCCGCATCGTTGGTGTGGATGGTGGAGAGCACCAGGTGGCCGGTCATGGCGGCTTGAAAAGCGATCTTGGCCGTCTCCAGGTCTCGGATCTCGCCGACCAGAATCACGTCGGGGTCCTGCCTCAGGAAGTGGCGAATGGCCTTCGCGAAGGTCAAACCCGCCTTCTCGTTGACCTGGGACTGCTTGATGTAAGGCAGGCGATACTCGACCGGATCCTCGATGGTCAGGATGTTCTTTTCCAGGGCATCCAGCTCCTGGAGAATGGAATAGAGGGTCGTGGTTTTCCCTGACCCGGTGGGGCCCGCCGAGAGGACGATTCCATGGGGCTTCTGGCTGAGATTCTTGATTTGCATGTGGTGCTTGAGATCCAGCCCGAGCCGATCCAGCCCCATCACGATGCTGGCCTTGTCCAGCAATCGCATGACGATGTTTTCCCCGTTGTCCGTCGGGGAGCTGGAAACACGGATGTCCAGATAGCGTCCGGAAAACTGGTAACTGATCTTGCCGTCTTGGGGGACCCGCTGTTCGGCGATGTTCATGCCGGACATGACCTTCACCCGCGTGATGATGGGGCCATGAACCTGCCGCGGCAGCACGTTCACCGGGCGCATGATGCCGTCGACGCGGAAGCTGACCCGGGTCGCCTTTTCATCCGGCGAAATGTGGATGTCCGTCGCACGGTCGGCCACAGCCCTGCTGATGAGGAGATCGACGATTTTCGGAATGGGGGACGCTTCCTCCGTCCAGGCCGCAACCCCGCTGCTGGCCAGATTCGCCAGCCGATCCACCTCATCCGCGGCGGAAATGATGGTCGTTCGATAGTATCGCGCTATGGCCTCGCTGATGCTTTCCACGTTGGCGACACAGACCTGGATCTCTTTCTGGGTCGTCCTCCGCAAGACATCGATGGCAATGATATTTCCCGGGTTGTACATGGCCACCCAGATCTGGCCATTCTGGAACTGGATCGGGATCAACTGAAACCGCTCGGCCATGTGACGGGGAACCAGCGAGACCGCCTTTCGATCGATTTCCTGGTTGCTGATGAGGTCTTTGAGATCAACGTATTCGTGTCCGGTGGCTTCGGCCCAGATGCGGCTGACCGTCTCCCGGTCCACCAACCCCAGACGGATGAGCACCTCGATGAGGAGCTCCTTGGTCTGCTTCTGCTCCCTCAAAGCCGCATCCAGCTGCGCTTTGGTGAGGTGCCCGGCGGAAAGGAGCAATTCTTGAAGTCGATTTTCCATGGGTGATCCTAGAATCCCAGGCTGGATGCCGGCGATCCGAGCCATGCCTTGTTCAGGACAACGTCCATGACCAGGGGATTGTTGCCCGTGTATTGAAACAGGGGGGATTCCATCAAATGGGAGATGGATTCGTGCCGAATGGGGTACCCTTGGTCAATGGCCTCAAAGGTCAGCCGGTAATCGTAATAACACCTCCGGAGCTCAAAGGCGATCTGATAGGTTCCCGTGACGTCCGTGATGGCGGGGGGAATCGTCTGCTTGCTGCAATCCAGCCCATAGATGGTGAGAAATACTCGACAGTTCTCGATCGGCCGTGCGTGGGAATCCATCACACGTCCCACCACGTAGTAAACCTTCTTGTCCGAACCGTCCGTTGCCATGCGGTACATAGGAAAGTCGGTAAAAAAGCACCCAGACAGTGCGACTGTGGTCAGCAGCAGCCCCAGGAATCTCCATGAAAGTCTTGTCATTGACATACCCCTCACTCAGGTTGGATAACGGCCGTGGTCCCCGAAACGGAGGCTAATTCATGCGAATGAGTTGGATGCGCTCTTTGACCTTCTTGGCCAATTCGGAGTCATTCTGAAGCCTGCGCAGTCTCAGACAGCGATGGTACAAATAAACGGCCTGGTCGATTTCGCCCTCCTGCTCCTTCAAATAGGCCCATTTGAGCAGGGCATCGACGTTTTCCGGATTGGATGCCAGGATCTGTTCGTAATGGCGCTGAGCTTCGGGGAAACGGCCCTCCCTCTGGTCCAGATAGGCAAGATTCATGAGCGCGGTCTCGTCGGCGGGATCGACACGCAGGGCTTCCTCAAAATACTTGCGTGCCAGCTCTTTTTCTTCTCGACGCAGCGCAATGACGCCCAAATTGACCAACGTTTTGCCGTTGCGCTCGCCCGTCTTGAGAATCTGTTGGAGCGCCCTCTCCGCCGGTTCGAGACGGTCCTGCCGAATATAGAGGTTCGAGAGGTTCAAAAGGGCGCCGACATCCCCCGGGGCCCGTTTCAGGGTCGCGAGGAGATGGGTTTCCGCATCGGCATACCGCCCGTCCTGGAAGGCGAGGAGTCCCAGTTGGTACACGCGCTCCGTCTCCTCCTGCGGGGTCAGAGTCATGGAGCCGAATGCCCCGGCGGCGCCTCGCGGCCCCGGAGAACCTTGCTGCCCGTCCGGCTTGAGCGGCATGGCAGGGAGCTCCTTCAGGGAAGCATGATTCGTTGCTTCCAGTTCCGTTCCGCTGACGGCCTCGGAATTCCGGGGCGGTTCGGGCGTCGGCGCGGGATTCGCGGTCTCGAGAGATCGTGGCTGCCCTGAGCGAATCGTCGAAAGGTCCCTGGCCCCCTGCGCCGTAGCGGCTGGCGTCTCGACGGGATCCATCACGGGAGCTTGAACGGGTGCGGGGGAAAGGGACGTTGAAGGACTCACCTCAGGCGCCCCGGCAGGCGGCGCGCTTCCCAATCGCACAAATTTTATCCAGGCAGGATGCGAAGGTCCATAGTCAAAAACATAGAACAAAGTGAGCGACCCACACAGGGCGAAGAGCACCGCCCCGAGCAGCACCGCTGACGCCGTTGCACCCGGTCCACCAGTGGTTTTGCGACCTCTCACCATCGAGGGCAGTGGGGGCGCCGATGCGTAACGGGATTCCATCTGCCCGATGGACTTCAGGTATTGGTTGAGCAGGCTCACTGATTGTACACCGTTGCCGTGAGTAAAATGACCAGTTCGCTCTTGGCGGTGTCGCGCGTCTGCCTGGAGAAAGCCGCCTTGAGGAAAGGGATGTCCCCCAGGATAGGAATTTTTTCAACCGCGTCGGTGCTTTTCTCCTGGATGAGGCCCCCTAGAATGACCGTTTCCCGATCCGATGCCTGGATCACGGTGTCCGTTTCGCGAACGGCGAAAACCGGGACTTCAAAGGTCTCGTTTCGGATGGTGAATTGTCGATTGCCCGTCTGTTCGGTGATGACCGGCACAATGTGGAGGGTGGTCTGCCCCTCTTCGCTGATTTGTGCCGTGATCCCCAGGGTCACGCCCTCCAGGGTCCGGGCGATGTAGGGCTCGGCCTGGGTCCTCAACACGACTTCTCCGTTGATTTCATCTTCGACGGTGGCAATGGTCAGATCGATATAGGGGATGATTCGTCCCACGCTGATGAGGGCGGTCTGGTTGTTGATCACATTGATGCGGGGGGATGCGAGCACGTTGACGGTGCCTTGGGTCGCCAAGGCATCCAGCGCCGCCGCGATGCTCCAGGCGCCGGTTTGATCCAGGAACTTGAGGGAGAACGCCTCGATCCCCTGCGTGAGCTTCTGTTTGATGTCCAGGTTGGGGTTTGAGGTCTTGATCAGCGTCCAGTCAATTCCGTACTTGTGTCCCTTGTTGAGTCCGACTTCAACGACTTTTGCCTCGATCACGACCTGCCGACGAAGGGCCTTGGTCACGCGGTCCAGGAACTGCTCCACCAGTTTCAACTGCTTGGGACGGTCCGTGACGACGATGGTTCCCGTCATGCGATTGATGCTGGCATTGCCTCGCTCCGAAAGCAGGATTCCCCCCTCGCGCTTTCCCCCCTTCGAAGACCCCAGAACCTGCTCGATCTTCTTCCAGATATCCAGCTCGTCTTCGTCCTTCACATCCACCTTGACCGTGAATTCCCCCTTCAGACCCGATCCCGAGGTGGTGGTCGTCCCCGAGCGGGCGCCGCCACTCCCTCCTCCGCCACCACCTCCACCTCCTCCTCCGCCGCCACTGCCACCACTGCCCAGGAGGTCCCCGCCGGTTTCGGACTTAGGTTTGCTGGAGATGAGTGGGTAGTCGACGGTGAAGACCTGGGTTTTCATCGCCTCCACCCGCAGCATGTTCTTTTCGATGGTGTAGTGATAGTTGTGGGCGGAAAGGACGCTGTCCAGGGCCATCTTCAACGGCACATTGCTCATCTTCACCGAGACGCGCTCATTGCGATCCACGTCCTGGTTGAGGATCAGGTTCAGATCCGCAGCAATCGCCATCCCGAGCAGCACGTTGCCCAGGGGCTCATCGATCACCTCGAGGGAGTAGAGCTTCTTCTCGAACGGAAACTGGGTTTCCGCCGCCAACTGCGGTTCAAGGGGCGCGAGCGGCGGAAGGGCGCTCTGGTTGAGGGATGACGCGGCCTTCTTCATGGCCAGTTTCTCGGCTTGGTTGTCCATCAACTCCTTGGGGCTGGGCTGAGCCCGTGGGGCGGTCGGCGGCTTCCGATCGGTGGCGCAGCTTGCCGACAGCATGGCAATCAGGCAGAAACTGAGGGTCAATCGGATGGCTTTACGAAGTCCGCGGCAGCTATCGCTTCTCAAGGCGTTTCCTTTCCTTTTGCTTCACCTCGGCGGGACCAAAACGATCCCCTGGTGCAATCAATTCCAAGGTACCATTGGGATGTGACAGGAAGACCGACTTAGGGGCGATTCGATCCACACGGAACGCGCCGTAACGGCCCCCCTCCCGGACCAGGCTTTGATCCAGAAAGGCCAGGCGAGCCACGGGGCCGAAAATGATCATGCCCAACCGGGGAGGCTTGATCTCCTGAACGGGGGCAGGGGCCGTCTCCTCCAATTCACCGGGTTCGTTGAAGCTGCTCTCCTCCCTCGGGCTGCGGAGGGACTGAGTCTTCCCCTGCCCCAGAAGGCGCTCCCCTTCGGCCTGGGTCGGCTGCGCCTGAGCCTGGGGCTGAGCCTGGGGCTGAGCCTGCGCCTGGGGCTGACGGCCTTTCTTGTCCGGTTGCTTGCCTGTGGAAGGGGCGTGTGTTACGTCGGGGGCAGTCACATCAACGGTCAGCGAGGGCTTGACGACATAGAGCATCGTGAGCACGACGGCGCCGCATAGGACGGCAAGCCCGACGTAGTAATAGGCAGACTGTCGATCGATCATGACGAGGTGTCCTTGAGGGTCCTGGAAAACTGTTCCAGATCCATCCTGGCCGGCAGCAGGAGCGCCGCTTTCAGGGAGACTTGCGGGAGCTTCTTCGGAACTCGCTTGATCTCCAGCTGCTCGACCTTGATCGGGTAATCTTTCTGCATCAGCAGGTATTTCAAAAAGGCTTCCAGCTGCCGGGTCGTTTTCATGGGGAGGGTGATCTCGAAACGCGTTTCCTCGAGGGGAACCGGCGAGCTCTTGTAGGTGGGCAATTGGGTGATGGAAATGGCCCCCCCCATGTTCTTGAGATCCGATGCATTGATGTAATCCATGAATTGAACGAACTGGCGCTCCGGATCTTCCGAGCCCTTGAGGATTTCCCGTGGAATCGACGCGAGTGCGGCCTCGATACTTCTTCCCTCCCGAATCAGGGCGAGCTTCTCCGAATTAGTGCTGAGAATGGCCTGTTCGATGACCTGGATCTGCTTGTCCAGATTGCGGACATTCTCGATTCGGATGTTGATGAGCTCCACAATCACAAAGAGCACAAGCAGCCCCAAAACGATGGAAAAGATCTTGGCTTTCATTCTTTTGCATCCCGGGGAGTGAGTTGGGCGGTGATCTGAAAGCTGAAGGTGGTCATATCTCCAATGCGGTTCTCTTTCTCGAGGGTGGGCTTACTGGTTGTCATCTGAACTTGAAAATGGCTGGATCGTTGGATTCCATCGCGGAATTGCCGCAGCAGTCCCAGCCCCTCTTCCCACCGGTTCACCTTGAGATAGCCGTTGATGACCACGTTCCACCCCTGAACATCCTTGCCGGCTCCGGGCACGATGCTCACGTTTTCGAGGACCATTTCCCGGGGCAGCAGGGACGCGGTTTCCGTAAACAGCACGTCCCATCGGGGCTGATTCTTGTAAGTGTTCTGATAAAACGGCTCCCATCCCCTGAATCCCTTGAGGGTGGCAACCCGCTCCTTGAGCTGGGCAACCTCCTGCTTGAGCGTCTGGAGATCTTCCCGCTTCCTGGCCAACAGATCGATCTTGTCCTTATCCACGGGGCCGATCTGGAACAGGAAAAACGCGCAGCTCACGATGGCCGTGATGATCGCCACCATGGCGACCCGATGCACCTTGTTGAAGGTCCTGACCAGCTGGATGGTGCTGCTCAGCAGGTTGTAGCTTCGATGGCAATATAGGGCGCCGTAAAGATGGGCCAAGGCCGCCGCCTGACTCAGATCCATGGACCAGAGGGGAGGCTTGGAGAAACCAAACTTGTAAGGCAGCAGCTCGGATCCGTGCTGGTCCAACGCTCGCTCCAGTGCTGGACTGCCCAGCACATAGCGCGCCCCACATTCGGATCCCTGGCAGGTCTGCAGGTAGTACAAATTGGTGGTGGTCAGGTCCTTGGCGATTTCCTGGAAGAAACTCTTGCACAAGGGGCCGTTGCTCGCATCCATATCCTTCCCGAAGCCCACAGGAATCTGGCGCGCGACCCTCACGTCCCCCTTGGGGGAGCTGATCAAAATGGTCGTGGAGTGGTCCCCGATGGCCACCACCATGAAATCGGAGGTGGGGTTTTCGGCGTGGGAGACAGCCGCGGCCAGAACGGACGGGAGGGAATAAATGCTTTGTATCTTGTTCTGGAAGCGCCGGAAAATTTCGTTTTCGAGTCGAAAGACGTCCGCGTAGTCGACCACGACGCAGGAGAGCACCCGTTTGGGGACGCCATTTTGGACCGTCTCTCCCACGTCGTGAAACGCAACCCGGACCGGGCCGACGTATCCGAACTCCTCCCGCGCTTCTCGAACGACCACCTCTTCCAGATGGCGGCGAGGAACCTTGGGGAAGTTCTCCCAGTAGTGGTTCCCTCCGGGGAAGTCCGATATGATATAAATTTCACGAGCATCTTTACACTTTTCCTCAAGGGTACTGGTATCCGCATCGAAAACGGGCGGCTCCGCGACCCGAAACCCCTTGAGGAGGCGCTTCAGGGGAAGCAGATGCGTCCTGGAGTCGACGATGGCTACCATGAGAACGTCGTGCGGCACGGGACACCACCTTGAAAAGCGGGTTCAAACAAGCCGGACCACCGGGGACCCCGGGCTTCCGGCCGCCCCAACATCCGCAGAACCTCTTTACAGCTCGAAAGATCCACCAAAGCCGTGGCACGAAGACGAGGCGGCCGGAGACGGGAGAATACACATCGCGTCGATGCCCTTCTCCCCGATTGTGAATTCTATATCACCTGTCCTCCGCTTCATGCAACGGATTTTCACTGGCAAGGAGGTACCGAATTAAGCCGTAGGGGGAGGCTTCATGGGACGGAGTGCCCCTTGAGGGAGCAGCGGTCACTTGAGCCCTCGGCTGGGCTGAGCGTTCATCTACTGGTAAATCAAGGGGGCCCTTCGGATGTAATACCCACCAATTCTGTCCGAGGTTGCGACGATGTCGTCGGATACGCCATTGGGATCAGGTCCCATGGAGAAAAAGGCCCAGTAGTGGAGATCGCGCATCGCATCCCTCTGTGGGGTATCCGTACACTCCAGTCCGCTCATAATGTAACCGGAACACCACCGATCGGCCCTCCCCCACTGGTAGAGTCGGTTCCAGGGGTCTGCCACGTACCGCTTGTTCAATCCAAAGACGGCGGCGATATCGTGTGCGGCATTCGCCCAGCAGGAATCCGGCCCGTCATCGTCATCCAGGGAAGCCGTGCCGCGCTCCGGATCGTTGGAGAGCTGGCCGTAACGCACACAGCCGATGCCGTTTCCCCCCAGCGCCCGGACATTTCCCGCGAACCGCTGGCTGAAAGGGCGGGGTGGTCCTCCACGCATTCCCTCGCAATCGCCCGAATAGTTCCCCTCATAATTACCCTCGTCCACGTAGGGATAGGGAGCGGGGGTGACATAGATGATTTCATCGTCCGTCGGGTCGAGAGGATTATGTGGGTCAATGTAGGAGTACCAACGTGGGTAGCATAGATCGCCGTCATTGTTGCCTGTCCGATTCCTGATCCGATTGTCACTGGAGTTCTCAAACTCGGCGTCGAACTGAGCATCATAGGCCTTGGCCGCCGCCTGAAGGGCCGCCACGGCGTGGGCCGCAATCTTAACGGCCTCCGCCTTCAAGGTGATGCCCACCAGAAGATCGTCGTTGCCCGGTCCTTCCTTGGGATCCACATAGTGCGTCTCGGTATCCCGTGACTGAATGACCTTGTCCGGACCCGGAGCCACCAGAACGGCTGCCAGAGGAGTCTTCGCTACGCCAAGGGTCAGCCCCGAAAGATCCACGACGGGCGGCTCATCGCGATACTCCGGATACCGACGCAGGACCGATTCGATCTTGACGCAGTTGTAGTGGATGAACTGTCCGTTTTGATCAAAGCGGAGTTCCTGGGGCAGATTCAACTGCTCGACGGGCACGGTGTTTTCCGGAGTCGTCGCTTTCGGATCAGGGAGATCATGATGGGAGAGGTAATAACGCTGCAGGGCCTGGCGAACCCGTTCAAGCCTCATGGACGTGATGCGCTCCTTCTCCACCTGGCGCAGCTTCGCGCCGAAGGTCATCACCCCCACGACCCCGATTCCCAACGCAGCCAGGAAGAGCACGATGAGCATCAGGGACACCCCGCGGCGGTCGCTCAGAATGGCTCGTGTGTGCTTGAAGCTGCCCGATCCAACGCCCCTATCCATGGCAGGCTCCTAATCAGTAGGAGGTTATGTCGTCATCGAGGTTCTCGGGACCGACGGGTCGGGTGCCATCGAAAGGACGTCCATCGGGTCCCGTCGAAAAAAACACGTGGTATCGCCGGTCGCGATACGGCACCAGCGGTCCGAATCCCCACTGGTAAGCATTCCCCCATGGGTCCGTGCGATAGCGCGCGACATTGAGACCTGCTCCCGCCTCGTAGGCATACAGCTCAAGGATATCGTCCAGAGCGTCGCTCCCCTGACACTGATCCAAAATGGCCCGGCCGCAGTTGGGATCGAAGGACATGTTTCTGAAATAGTTCGGATGAAGAAGACACCGGAGTCCACCCCGTAAGTTCGTCGCGATGGGCTGTGCATTGCAGCCGGCTTCGTCAACCAGTCGATAGGAAGCCTCCGTGGGACTTGGGTACGGGTCCCAGGGCTCGGGCGGGTTCTCTCGCGGCGCCACCACATAAGGGTAATCATGGCCGTCGTTGTCCACCCCGGCGAACAGCCGATCGTATGCGGCCACCCGTTTGTTCAGAAACTCCAGCTCCTCGAGGGCAATTTCCCAGGCCTCCTCTTCCAGGATGATGGGAACCAAGAGATCGTCGCCAGCGCTGGTGAATTCCTGCGGTGTAGCACTCTGATTCACCGTGTAATCCTGGATCTGGTTCGGGCCCAGGCTGATGAGCACCCCCGCGGCCTCCCGGCCGTTGACCCTCAGCCCGCGGATCCTCGTTTTCCCTGTCGGAGCAACGCGCTCGGCGCAGTAGTAGCGCAGGGAATTCCCCCAGGGATCCAGGCGGTATTTCGGGGACAGATCGAGGGGCGGCGTGCCCAGGGGGACGGTATTCGCCTCGCCGCTCGGGTTGCGCGGGTCGACGGCCGGATCGGGCAGCACCAGATGACCCCGATAGAATGCCTTGAGGTGAAACGCGATGAGCTCCATTCGCTCCAGCCCCTCGTTGACCTTGTTCCCAGTGTCCGCCACGCGGATCATTCGGGTCAAATAGAGGAGCATGGCTCCCACAATGGCGATGGCCAGCAGGATCTCGAGCAGGGAGATGCCTTTTTGGTCTCGACGCAGGCTATCCATGGAATGCATCCTTGTTCACATTCTTGCCCTGGCCTCCGTGGGCAGGGGCATCCACCACCGCCCGGAGATCTTCCACGAAGCCTCCGCCCCCCCCTCATCGTTCCATTGTTTCAGGAACAGCACCTTGACCCCTTCGTCCACGTGACGATCCGAGGCGTACCGTTGGGAAAAGATGGCCACCGCTGTCTGGGGCGCCCCTGGGTCGATGATGCAGACCGGCTCGGAGATCTCCAGCGTGATGTACCGGTTGCTCTGGAAGATCCGAGCCATTTGGACGGCGTATTGTTCTTTTGACAGAACCGTCGGCTCGCTGCGAATGGAGAGATAGTTGGAATGGGTCGGCCCATAATGACGCATGTAGGCCTCAAGATCCTGGGATCGCCACGCGGCCGCCCACTCGTTGATCAACGCCCTGACCTTCAGAGCGTTCCTTGAGGACAGTTGACGGTTTTCCTCTTTTCCGGACCAGACGATGAGAGGCACAATCGGAAGTAGCCCCTCGGCCCCCACTTGGGGCCAAAGCCGCCGGGCCAGATCTTGGTAGCGCTGCCAGGATTCCACCCGGTGCGGATGGTAAAGGAACGGGCGCTTGTCCTTGTCCCTGCCCAACAGGTAGATGCCATCCTCCAGAACCCAACCTTCCCATTCGACGGACGCCACCTGACGCAGGGAATCTCCGTCTCCCTGCCAGACCTGCCCCTGATTCTTCATGCGATTCACCACCAGGAGCCGCCCCTCTTGAGACACCGCATCGATGGGGAGATTCGTTTGCCAGCCTTCGGTTTCCGGTACCGCTTGGTCACTTCGGGCCGCGGGAGGATCGGGCTGGCCCGTCGCACCCGTGGAGGCATCCCTTTCGGTCGCGTCGGCTGCCGTCTTTTCCTGGACAACGGGAGCGGGTGAGGATGTGCCGGGGTTGACATCGGCCAGCGTCGCGAACCGATGCCCCGAGGAGAACGCCCACCACCCTCCGCCGATCACCCCGGCCAGAAGGACAAGCGCCCCGAGCCCGAAACCTAGACGCCTCTTCCCGAAACCAGGGTCAGATCCGAGATAGCTTTCCACGGCCCTCTTCAGGTGCGAGCGTTTGATGGTCTTAACTCCCTCCACGCAGGCGGCCATCAAAGCCCGCTCGCACATCACGTTGATCTGACGTGGAATCCCGCCGCTCTTTCGATGGATCGCATGAATCACCTTCTCGGGAAAGTACACATTGCCGGCCGCCCCGGCGATGGAAAGCCGGTGCGTGATGTACGCCTGGGTTTCGGACCGGGTGAAGGGCTCGATCCGATAGCGGATCGTGATGCGCTGGTGGAGCTGCCGGAGCGCCGGATCGTTCAGCTTCTCCTCCAGTTCCGTCTGCCCCACCAAGATGATCGACAGCAGCTTCTTTTTTTCGGTTTCCAGGTTGGAGAGCAGGCGGAGTTCCTCCAGCGTGTCGTTGGGGATCTCCTGAGCCTCGTCGATGATCACCACCGTCGAGCGGCCCGCTTGGGCCGCTCCGAGAAGATCCTCCCGAAAGAAGCGAAGAAGGCCCTCTTTGGTCTTGCCCTGAATCGTCTCCGCAGGCGTCCCCAGGTCTTCCAGGATGACCTTCAGGAGCTCCTCCCCGCCCAGACGCGGATGCAGGATCAGGGCCGTCCTGACCTCTCCCTCGAGCTGGTTCAACAGATGGCGAACCACGATGGTCTTGCCGACACCCGGCTGTCCCGTGATCTGGGCAAACGCTTCTCCAAACCGGATGCTGTACAGCAGCGTTTCCAGGGCGGCACCGTGGTGCTCACTGGGGAAAAAGTAGTCCACGTCCGGCGTGAGTCGGAAAGGAGAGTCCTTCAGTCTGAAAAATTCCTGGTAGGTCATGGGTGAACAACCTGCTTCAATTGCCGATCACGATCCGGTTGCTTCCGGAATCCCACCGATAGCTCTTTCCGAATGGATCTTCGGGTATGCCGGAGATCCAAGCCTCGTCCACAAGTTGCTTCAGGTCGGCAATCTGCACCCCCCTGCTGGCGAAGTATCGATTGGCGGCCTGCTGCAACATCGCCATGTTTTCGAGGCGTCGGATGCGCTTTTGGTAGATCTGCGCCACCTTCTCGTTGTCGGTGTTCTCCATCATCATCCACAACACCAGGATGGCCCGTTCATAATTGCCGCTCTTGTGAAACGAGGACGACATGAGCGATAAGAAGGTTTTCGGGGCATTGGGGCAGTGCGCGGCACGCCAAAAGTATTCCCCCGCCGTGTCATAGTCTTCCAGATAGATGTGATACAAGTACCCGATCCAGAAGGGAAGCTCCCAGTTGTCCGGAAAAAAAGATATGCCACGCTCGAGAAGCGGGCGCGCGAAACGCACGTCCCCTGGTCCGTGGACCAGACCCATTCCCGAAAACAGGTAGGCCGTCAGGTAACGTGGATCGACCTGAGTCACCACATCCATGACCCCATAGCTCCACTCGCTGTCGAAGTCATACTTGAGGGGCTTCCACATGAGGCTTCCCGAATGAAGAATGGTCTGGATAAAAAGAAGATCCGCCGCCAGGCCTTTGTGGTCGAGGGAGAGAATTTCAACGGCCTCCTTTTGGGGCACGAATCGCAATTCCTCCTTGACCTCCAGCGGATAGGCGATGCGATCGGCGACATTCACCCCTATGGCGGCCAGCCAGAAAACGAGGCTGATGAACAATCGCGATTTCATGGGCCAGTCGAACGATCCAGCATGGGTCAACCGTTTCTAAATGTCCTTGCGGTTCATCACGATGGCGCACAGCGTCAGGATCGCCGTGACAAAGCAGACCCAATAGGCGCTGGCAAAAAACAGTTTCATCCCGGGGATGACCGCGTCGTGGACAATGTCCAGGCGAAAATCGAAGATATCGAAGTTGGGAAACAGGTAAGAGACGACCTCAATGAACAGCTTATGGCCCGGACTGCCGAATCTTCCCAGGGCAATGAAGCTCAAAATGGCCTCATTGAAGGAATGGCCCAGCACGAACACCGCCAGGCAGAGAAATGCATTCAATGGGAAGGTGAGTCCCATCGCGTAAAACAGGAGCCCGAAAGCGGTGAGCAGGGTGAATTCCAACACGTCGGTGTACACGGCCAGGAAAAGCAGGGGAGCGAGCTTCTGGCCGATGAACCACGTCAGGACGAAGACCCCCGATCCCATGAGCAGGCTGAACAAGACCACAATACAGGCCACCCCAAGGAAGCGCCCCAACAGGTAATGCGCGCGCGGGATGCGGTTGATGATCACGTACAGCTCGTTGCGCTCCTTTTCCTGGTACAGCGAATACAAACCGAAGAGAATGGTCACCAGGAGACAGGAAAGCGTGATGCCCAGCATGCCCGTGTTCTGGATCACGCGGGCGACGGTGCCCAGAGAAAGCGAGCTGATGTAAACACAAAACATCAGGAACAGGGCCAGGAAAAGGAGCATGCCCACGAAAACCCGGCCGCGCAGACTTTCCTTGAGCGTGATGCTGCCGACAGTCAGGATTGCTCGCACAGAACCTCCTGCTTGAAGGCCCGATCCAGATCGCTCGTGCCCCATTTTTCGAACAATTCCGAAACGGTGCCCAGAAACCTGAGCTCACCCTCGTTGAGAATCCCGATTCGATCGCATACCCGCTCCACCTCCGAAAGGATGTGGGAGCAGAAGAAAATGGTCTTTCCGGTTGCCTTCATTTCCAGCAGGAGCTCCATCACGTCGCTCTTGCCCAACGGATCCAGCCCCGACGTCGGCTCATCCAAAATCAGGATGGCCGGATCCCCCGCGAAAGCCTGCGCGAGCCCGACCCTCTGCCCCATCCCCTTGGACAGGTCCGAGATCCGGCGCTTCCCAAATCGATCCATCCCCACCAGGGTCAGCAGGCGGTCCACTTCCTCCGGCGCCACATGTCCATTCCAGCAAGCCAGCGAGCATTGGAAACGCAAGTATTCCCGTACGTTCAAATTGGGGTTGGGACGAAAACTTTCCGGCAGATAACCGATGCGAGTGCGCGGCTCCGAAGGCTTGAGCGGCATTCCATCCAGACGCACCTCCCCTGCCGATGGATGCAGAAATCCCATGATCATCTTGACGGCCGTTGTCTTTCCCGCGCCATTGGGACCCAACAGGCCGAAGATTTCCCCCTGCTCGATTTCAAGGTCCAGACCCTTGAGGGCCTCAACGGTCCCCTCCTTTCCGGGATAAACTTTACGCAGTGCTTTCACCTGAAGGATCATCGCGGATTCCATCGATCGACTCGTGGGTCCGGCCCCGTAGCCGCCGCACACAGCCGGAAATCAAGAGATGATGTCATCATCGGGAATGGGAGGTTGACCGACAACGTCCGGAGCCGCCGGAATGCCGTCGGGGCCGGCTGAAAAGAATCGGCGGTGGTGAGGGTCATGGGGCGCATAGCGGTGCGCTTCG
>CAZGQL010000054.1:18749-25994 GCA_964527905.1 uncultured Syntrophobacteraceae bacterium | reverse complement strand
CGATCTCCACCGCCGTGAATGCTTTGATGACCACCTCGGGCCGCACGTCCCGGACCGCCCGGATGAGCTCTTCATAGTAGGAAAGGGGCAGGTCGGGATGGCAGCCGCCGACGATGTGGAGCTCCGTGATGGGCTCGTCGAGCCGGGATCGGACCTTCTCGACCACCTCCGCGATGGAGAGCTCGAAGGCGAGGGGATCGCCCTGGGTGCGGCCGAACGCGCAGAAGCGGCAACCGTTCACGCAGACGTTGGAATAGTTGATGTGCTGGTTCATCACGTAGTAGGCGCGCTTCCCATGCAGCCGGGTGCGGGCCCGGTGAGCCAGAGCGCCGACCGCGATCACGTCGGGACATCGGAACAGCCGCTCACCTTCTTCCAAATCCAACCGTTGTCCCGCCAGCACCTTTTCGCAGATCGATTCCAGGCCCAGAGGTCTGTACCATTCCGGATCGAGTGTCACGTTTGGACCTTTTCATGCGTGCTCCCCGATCGGGGGGCACGGTTTGTGTTGGGATCCAGGGAATCCCGGGTGTATAGTTTCGTCACCACTCACGCGTTCGGCTCGCCCGTCCCGGGTGGGACGCCCATGCCGAACCGCAAGAACTGAATGAGCTCCTCGATCCGCGCTTCGATCGTTTCCCTGGGGGCCTGATAGAGGCCGGCGCCGGCGTCGAGAAACGAGACACAGGTCGCTTGCAGGAAACGGTCCATCAAAGCATCCAGAAAGAAGACGGTCGTCTTTAGGTCCAGGTCCGCTCGGAGCTCGCCCCGGGCGATCCCGGACTCGACCAGCGGTTGTAGGTATTCCGCCGAGAAGAGGTGTACCTTTTGCAGGAACTGGCTTCTCAGGGGGAAATCCTCTTGGAAGATCATTTTGAGGTAGATCTGGTAAACCTTCGGGTGATCCTGGATGAAGGCAATCCCGGCGAGCAGGCTGCATCGGATACGCTCGAAAAAATCCCTTTCGGCCGTGTCCTGCTTGACCTGCCGCAGGGAGCGCCGGACCAGGTTCACGGCATGGTCGAAGATGAAAGCGAAGAGGCCTTCCTTGGTGCCGAAATACTGGAATATGGAGCCCTTGGCGATTCCGAGCTTCTGGACCATTCGGTTCACGCTGGCTTGGCGGAATCCCTGGCCGGCGAACTCCTCAACGGCTGTGTCGAGGATGCGCTGCTTCTTGTCGGGTTCGAGTTTTTCGAACGTTTCGCGTGGCCGCATGGTTTCTCCCGAAAGGTTCGCAATGACCAGGTGGTCATTATACGTGGAAGACTCACTCTGTCAACCCATTCACGCGTCGAGGTCCGTGGTCCTGGGCTCCATGAGGGTGGCGCAGCCGCGGGGCCAATCGGGGGTATGCCATGTGTCTTGAATCGTTGGTCCTCGCGTTGGGAAAGCGGTTGCGGTCGAGCAGGTCCATTCGAACCCTGGGCGTTCGGGTCAACTGGGAAGACTATCCCGCTGAGATCCGGCGCGCCATTCGGGAGGCGGATGCGGTGTTCTATCCAAGCGTGTTGTACGAGGAGGTTCTGCAATCCCTGGGCAAGCGCACCTTTCCGCGAGACTATTACGCGTTCATGGGCCACAAAATCCTGCAGACCCATCTGTTCCAATTGCTCGAGATCTCCCATCCGCGGACCCGCCTCTACTACGGACGTCAGCCGCTGTCGCGAATTGTCGCCGATTTCGATTTCCCGTTTCTGGTGAAATCCCCCATGGGGTCGTCCAAAGGGGAGGGGGTTCACCGGATTGCGAGCGAAATGGACTTGATTTCTTGCATGGAACGGTACCGCCCGGTTTACGTTCAGGAGCTCCTTCCCATCGATCGGGACCTTCGCGTCGTGCTGCTCGGCGGCGTGGTGGTTCACGCCTACTGGCGCATTCAGCGCCCCGGCGAGTTCCGCTGCAACGTCGCCCGGGGCGCGGCAATCTCGTTACGTGGGATCCCAGCGGAAGGTCTCGCATTTGCAGCGGACGTGGCTCGCCGCTGCGGTTTCGAGGAAGTGGGTCTGGATGTTTGCCGGGCTCACGGGCGATGGTACGTTCTAGAGGCCAACATGGTGTTCGGGCTGGAGGGGTTCCGCCGGGCGGGGTTGGAGATCCACGAGCAACTCCGACAAGTTGTGGAGCAGTGGGTGGATCAAGGATTCGGTGCCGTCTGACCCCGATTGAGGAGCTCTTCGGCGTGGGCGCGCGTGGCCTTGGAGATCTCCAGTCCCCCAAGCATCCTGGAGATCTCGTCAATCCGCTCATCCTTGTCCAGGCGCCTGATGCTCGTGGTCGTCTCCCCCTCGATGGTTTCTTTGGTGACCTTGTAGTGATGGGCCCCATAGCAGGCGATCTGGGGTAAATGGGTGATGCAGAGAACCTGGTGGCTCTCGGCCAGACGCCGCAGCTGAAGCCCCACCAGTTCGGCCGTACGACCGCCGATCCCCGTGTCGACCTCATCGAAAACCAAGGTTTCCGACTCGCCCTTGAGGCTCAGCAGGCTCTTGAGGGACAAGAGGATCCGCGAGAGCTCCCCGCCCGAAGCCACTCGCGACAGAGGCTTAAGGTCCTCCCCGGGGTTGGCTGAGAGTAAGAATTCCACCTGATCGAGCCCCAATGGCGAGAAGCGACCTTCTTGCCGGTCGGAATCGGCGCACGCTCCAAAAGAGACGGAGAACCGGGCGTGGACCATGTCCAGGGAGGCCAGGGACCGCTCCACCGCCCGGGCGAGTGCCTCGGCGGCAACCATGCGCCGAGCGGACAGAACGCCCGCTTGATCCAGGTAAAGGCTGCGCGCCTTTTCGACCTCTGCGGTGTATTCACGCTCGAGGAGCTCCGAGTCCTCGCCCTCTGAGAGCTCCCGTTGGATGTCCCGCATGCGCTCGATCATGGCCTCGAGCGTCCCACCATGTTTACGGGCAAGCCTCTGGAGGAGGGCTAGGCGGTCCTCGACGGCCGCCAGTCGCTGGGGGTCGAAGGAAATGCGGCCCACGTATTGCTGCAAGAAATGGGTCAGCTCGTTCAAATGAATGCGGGCCTGTTCGGCGTGCTCGGCGAGGGGGGTCAGGGTGGTATCGATGCGGACGAGGGTGTCGAGGTCTTTTGTGAGGCTGGAGAGTTGATCCAAAATGGAGCTTCGCCCGGAAAAAAGGCACGTCAGGGCTTTCTGGGCTGTCTCGTGCAGGGTGGCCGCATGACGGAGGAGATGTTTTTCCCTTTCCAGCGCAAGGTCTTCGCCGAGCTGGGGGCGTGCGGCTTCGAGCTCCTGGAGCTGGAACCGGAGGTACTCGCCTTTTTCCAGGCGCTCCTGTTTCGTCTTTCGAAGCCGAGTCAGACGCTCATTGGCCTCAGCCCAGCGGGCATAGGCTGACGCGACCTCCGCGCACAGACCGTCCAGCCCAGCGAAATGATCCAACAGCGCCAGATGGACCTGAGTGTCGAGCAGTTGCTGGTGCTCGTGCTGCCCGGAAATGGAAATGAGCCCCCGCACGAGGGTCTGCAGCTGTTGGAGGCTTAGGGACTGGTCGTTGGCAAAGATGCGGTTGCGCCCGCTGCGCGTGATGCTGCGCCGGATCTCCAGAATGTCCGCGGGCTCCAATCCCAGCTGCGTCATACGCTCCCGGAAGGATTGGGGGTTCGATGGGGCGAACACGGCCACGACCGTCGCCTCATTGGCGCCGGTACGGATCATTTCCTGAGAAGCCCGGCTTCCGAGGACCAGATTGACGGCTCCCACGAGGATGGACTTTCCCGCTCCGGTCTCTCCGGAAAGGACGTTCAAGCCCCCTTCGAGGTTGAGTTCCATGCTTCGAATGATGGCGAAGTTGTGGACGGCCAGTTCCTGCAGCACCCTGTGCGCACCTCGGTCTAAGAGGGAAAAAAACTTGGGATTCTTATCACATTTCTGCTAAAGGTATCAATTTCGATTTACCCGCTGTGTCTCATGCGTTTCGGTTACCAAGAGGGAAGGATCAAAATGTCTTTCTGGCAAGCGTTGACCCGGGAATCCAATCTCACGATTCGGAAAGACCCGTTCGGCTACAGCATCGACGAAAAACCACGGCTCATTGTCCGCAGGTGGTTGGAAAAGACGATCGCCAAGGTCTCCGTGCCCGAGGACCAACAACGGCTCCTTCAGGAACTTGGCGAGAAGGGGCGCGTGGTCTATGCCATCGAGTATCGGTCTCAGTTCGACTTCGCCTATCTCAATTTGAAATTCGCGCAGTTGGGCGCGCCGGCCCCCACGTTCCTGTTTGACGTCCACCCGTACATCTGGCAGCCGCGCTGGTACGCCCTCAAACTCCTTCCGGTTCACGCCCTCCACTACCTGCGACAGATGCGTCTTCCGGATCCTTACGCGGCGGGGCATTACCAGAGCCTGATCGAATCCGGCAAATCGGGACTGCTCTTCCTGGTCGGCAAGCGCGGCTACTATCAGCGGGCTATCCGCGTAGGCAACGATCCACTCGAGCACCTGATCGAGATTCAGAAACAGGTGGGCTATCCCATCTACGTGGTGCCGGTAGCCCTGCTTTACAGCCGGAGTCCCGATCGGGAACGGCGCGGTTTGCAACAGATGTTTCTGGGGCATCGGGTGCGCGCCAACGTCATCCGCAAGCTTCTGTCCACGCTTCAAGGATATGCGAACACCGTTCTCGAGGTCGCTGAGCCGCTCAACCTGATGGAGGTCCTGCCCGAGCTTTCGGACAATGTTTCCGAGCGCCGCAAGCAGGTGTTTCAACTGCGCCGGGAACTCATCGACTCGGTCGATAAGATCAAACGGGCGGTCGTCGGACCGACCCTCAAAAGCAAGCTGGAACTCAAGGAGATCATTCTGCATCACCCGAGGCTGGAAACCTTCATGCAGCGGCGGGCCCGAGCGTCCGGGCAGGAAATGTGGAAGGTGCGCATGGAGGCCGACCAGTACCTCAACGAGATCGCCGCGGATTACAGCTATCCGCTCATACGGCTCGGAGAGCGTGTCCTCAACTGGATGTGGAACACCCTTTTCGACGGCATCGACATCGACATGGAGAGCCTCCAGCGGGTCAAGCAGGCGGCGCGGCACAACACCATCGTGTACGTGCCGTGCCACAAGAGCCACATCGATTACCTGATCCTGTCCTATATCCTTTTCGAGAACAACCTCTACACGCCCTTTGTGGCGGCCGGCAAGAACCTGGCCTTCTGGCCCCTGGGTCCGATCTTTCGCCGGGGCGGGGCCTTCTTCATCCGCAGGAGTTTCAAGGGACAGAAGTTCTATGCGGAGGTGTTTTCCCTTTATGTGAAGACCATGGTCCAACTGGGTCACAACATCGAGTTTTTCATCGAGGGCGGCCGGAGTCGGACGGGAAAGATGGTTCTGCCCAAGCTGGGGCTCCTCGCCATCCTCATCCAGGCCGTCGAGGACGGGTTCTGCGACGACCTCGTGTTTGTCCCGACATCGATCTGCTACGATCGGATTCCCGAGGAGGAAGCGTACATGAAGGAGGTCTCGGGAGGGTCCAAGGTCGACGAGAACATCGGTCAACTGGTGCGCGCCCGACGATTCCTCAAGAAATCCTATGGCCGGGTGTACGTGCAGTTCGCGGAGCCCATTTCGTACCAGCGCTACGTAGAGAGGCGTCACCTGGATCCAGCCAAGCTGCGTCCCCGTGAGCGACATGCCATGTACCGGGACTTCGCGTACCGGATCATCAACAGCATCAATCAGTCTTCGCTGGTGACTCCGCATGCCCTGGCCGCCTGCGCATTCCTCTCCCCCTCCCATCACGGGGTTTCCCTGGGGGAGTTCCGGGACGTGTGCCGCCTGTTCCACGATTACCTCGTCGACCGGGAAATCCGCATGTCCAAGACGCTCAGGAGCTACGACGTCGTGGTCAACGAAACGCTCTGGGACTTGGAGCGCAACAAGCTCGTGTCAAAGCTCAAGGACGAGGACGACGACCTGGAAGAGCAGGTCTACATCATGGACGACAGCAAGCGGTTGACCCTCGAATACTATAAGAACAACATCATCCATTTCCTCCTTCCGGCGATGTATGTGTCGACGTCCATTCTGGCCCAGCAGACGTTCCGGTTCAGCATCTCCCAGCTGCTGGAAGACGTGGCGTTCATGAAGAATTTTTTCAAGTACGAGTTCGTCTACGACAACGAACTGTCCGACGAAAAGATGATCGAGGGCGTCCTCCATTCGTTCGAGCGGCTCGAATGGCTGCATCGGGTCGGTCAGGACGACCAACCGTTCATTTTGTCCCACCAGGGTCTTCGGGCTGCACACGCTTTTCACGGGCTGCTGCGCAACTATTTCGAGGGTTACTGGCTGGTTCTGCGTGCCTTCAAGTACCTTCAAAAGAGGACCTACACCGAGAAAGATTTCATGAAAAAGGTCTTGAACCTGGGGCAAAAAGCGCTCAAGCTGGAGCTCATCGAACGGGGCGAGGCGGTTTCGAAGATCATCTTTGCCAACGCCTTGAACTATTACCTGGAAAAGGGCGTGATCGAAAAGCGCGTGGAGCCGGAAAAGGGAAGAGACAAGGAACAAGAGTATTTGGCCGACGCTGGAAACCGATTGCTGGTGCAGGATTACAGCAGGCAGATCAGCCGCCTGCTGCGTTCCCCGCGATTCACGTTGCAGTAGCGCCGCGCATGGGATGAACCGGTTCAGCACTTGAGAAGTGGGACTCAAGGGAGGCGAGCAGATGGAGATCAGAATTCAACCGGTGGAGCCGGGCAAAGGCCGTCCGAAGCCTGCGGACGAAAGCAAGCTCATTTTCGGCAAGACCTTCAGTGACCACATGTTTGTTTTGGATTACCGGGCCGGGACGGGGTGGACCGATGCCCGCATCGTCCCTTACCAAGACTTCTGCCTGGATCCGGCCGCCATGGTCCTGCACTATGGTCAGGGGATTTTCGAGGGGTTGAAGGCCTATCGCGCAAAGGACGGAAGAATTCTGCTGTTCCGGCCGGACATGAACTGGGAACGATTGAACCGGTCGGCCGTCCGGTTGTGCATGCCCGAGATAGACATCGCGTTGCAGAATCAGGCACTTGCCGCCTTGCTCAAACTCGACGCGGATTGGATCCCACGCAGCGTGGGCTCGTCGCTCTACATCCGACCGACCATGATCGCCAGCGAGCCAGCCCTGGGTGTCCGCCCCGCCAATGAGTATCTGTACTACATCATCACGGGTCCCGTGGGCGCCTACTACCCCGAAGGATTCAATCCCGTCAGGATCTATGTTTCGGACGAATATGTTC
>CAZGQL010000054.1:15974-18677 GCA_964527905.1 uncultured Syntrophobacteraceae bacterium | reverse complement strand
GCGGAAGTGGCGAAGAAGAAGGGCTACACCCAGGTGCTCTGGCTGGATGCGGTGGAACGCCGCTATGTCGAGGAAGTCGGCACCATGAACATCTTCTTTCGGATCAAGGACGAGCTCGTCACGCCCGCCCTCACAGGTTCCATTCTGCCCGGGGTCACACGGGATTCCGTGATCCAGTTGGCTCGCCATTGGGGCATCCCAGTGAGCGAGCGCGCCATCTCGATTGATGAGGTCATCGACGGGATTCGCTCGGGAGATGTCAAGGAAATCCTGGGGACAGGAACCGCTGCGGTGATCTCCCCGGTGGGAGAGATCTGTTATAAGGAACAATGTCATACGATCGGAAATGGAAGCGTGGGAGAGTGGTCCCGGCGGCTCTACGATGAGATTGTCGCCATTCAGTATGGCGCAAAGGAGGATCCATTCGGTTGGACTCGGGAAGTCTCGAGGTAAGCGAGAAGAACGGGCGCGACGGGATGCGCCCCAAGCTCCGGGCTGGGTGCCCGTTTCTTGCCCCGTTTGAAATTCGCCATGCTCATCCTTGCCCCGTGATATAGGAATGGTTATCATCAGGTACAAGGTTGACAGCATGTCGCCTTCTCCTAACCCCTCCCGACCCCGTTCGGTCACCCCTCCGACCGAACGGGGTTCCTATTTTTCCGCCCTACCCTATTGGATCAACGGCAAATGCCGGGAGCCGTACAATCGTCCAAGTCCCCAGAGGATTTGCGAGAAAAACGATTTGGGTGACGTCCCTGGATCGGATCAGATTGGGAAGGCCTCACAAAGCGACAGGCGGGAACGAGAACGGTAAGGACGCGTCCAAGAACTCTGGGGGCTTGAAAATCGAGGGCTCGGGCGGGGACACCCCACCTACCGTTCAAACACAGACGACGCTCTAGCGGCGAGACTTAACCCCGCTCGATCGCCGCATGTTTGTCATTGGACAACTCCCAACACCACGCCATCAGGTGATCGTGCCTCGCGTACGTTCCGTATGCATCTGGAGGGGATCCAGTCGATCGCAGGCATCTGGATTCCAGCCTTCGCGGGAATGACGACTCCACTTTGGGCACCTGATTTGGTGAGGGGGTACTTAAGGGGGAGGCTCAACCCTCCGGTTCGAAGTCTGGGTTGCAGGATTCTAGGAGTGCGTCCAGTTGAGCACGCTGTTCCGGGGACACTTCTCCAAACCTCAGGCGGCATCGGCGGGTTTCGAAGCCGCGGAATGAGGGAGCGTCCTCCACCTTCCAATCATAGCTCACATGGCACGGGATCCTTGAGAGGTTCAGGTTCCGAGGCTGGCAGAAGATGTCCACGGCCACCTTGTCCCGTCGCTCCAGCGGTTCATGAGCGGTATATTCCAGGGCAAGCCCATCCGTGCTGACGTCCACGAGTTGCCCCACCACATCGTACAGGGGACGAAAGGTGACGAAGATCGTGTCGGTCAGGGAGAGGCGGCGCGGTATTCTCGACTCGCCCTCACGGTCTGATGGGGTGGCTCGTGGCATATCAATACATCCGATCCACTGGAAAACCGGTTGGGAAGTGGCCATCGAACCCGTTGAGTCAGCTATAGAAAGTTGGTTCTTTCGCGGTAGATGAGAGTGAGTAATTACACTTACCATAATACTCGCCCTGAATCGGATTCTCAAGACCAAATGCACCGCCCGGCAAAAAAGTCCTTCGGTCGGCCGTTGGCTCTCCTGATACCGTTTTCAGAGGCTGTTGACGGGGTCGCGGTCGATGATGAGTTGAATGCGTTTGAGGGCCGACGTTTCAGGCTTCCGATGCACAATCGTTTGGGTGAGGTTCTGGATGGCTTGACCGGACCAGGCCTTGGCGAAAACATGCCAGCGGTACCGGCGGTTCAACCGTGCCAGGGGAGCCTCGGATGGCCCCAAAACGGCCACGGGCATTCCCTGTTCGCGGAGCTCCGCGGCGATCACTCGGCCCATTGCGGCCAGCTCGTGAGCAGCCTCCCGCGTCACGTCTTCCCGCTCGTCGGTGACGAGGAAGCGGATGAGGCGGCTGTGGGGCGGGTATTTAAGCTCCCGCCGGATTTCGAGCTCTTCCCGCGTGAAGCGGCTGTAGTCCCCTTTTAGAGCGGCTTCGATCGTGTAGTGCGACGGGTTGTAGGTCTGAAGGATCGCCAGTCCGGCCTTGTCCCCGCGGCCGGCTCTTCCAACCACCTGCATGAGCAGTTGCACCGTGTTCTCGCCCGCCCGATAATCCGGAACCTGCAGGGCGGTGTCTGCGCTCACGATCCCCACCAGGGTAATGCCGGGGAAATCATGGCCCTTGGCGATCATTTGGGTCCCGATGAGCACTCGAGCCTGTGAGCTCCGCAGAACATTGAAATAGTCCACGAGACGCTGCGCGTGTTTGACCGTATCGCGGTCGATGCGGACGATCCGCTCGTTCGGAAGCAGCTTGCGGACCTCCTCCTCGATGCGCTCCGTGCCGAAGCCATGCCGAAGGAGCACTCCGCGGTCGCACTGGGGGCATGCAGGGGGGACGGGAGCCTCGAGACCACAGTAATGGCATCGGAGCAAGTTAGACTGCTGGTGGAAGGTCAGGCTCACGCTGCAATGGGAACACTGGGGCACGTGACCGCAGGAAGTGCACACCAGAAAACTTGCAAAACCGCGCCGGTTGAGGAAGAGCAGGGCCTGTTCCCCCGCTTGGACCGTTTCGAGGTGA
>CAZGQL010000054.1:14686-15942 GCA_964527905.1 uncultured Syntrophobacteraceae bacterium | reverse complement strand
ACAAGATCCGGTCCCGGCGGCTTTCCTGCCGCATGTCCACGACGCGGACCTCGGGAAGTGGCCGTTCGAGGATGCGACGAGGTAGGGTGAGAAGGGTGTAGCGCCCCTGTTCGACATGGAAGACGGACTGCAGGGATGGGGTCGCTGACCCCAGCAGGATGGGAATTCCACACAGGCGGGCGCGCACGAGCGCCACGTCGCGGGCATGGTAGCGCAGGTGATCCTCCTGTTTGTAGGAGGAATCGTGCTCTTCATCGATGATGATCAGCCCCGGTTGCGGGACCGGCATGAAAACGGCCGAGCGCACGCCGAGGATCACGCGGCGGCGGCCCGAGGCCGCTTCCTTCCATTGGTCGTGCCGAGCCCCTGGCGACAGTCCGCTGTGGCAGACAGCGAGCTCGACCCCGAAGCGTTGTCGAAAGACTGCTTCGAGTTGCGTGCTGAGGGCGATTTCCGGAACGAGGACCAGGGCGCCACGCCCGAAGCGCAACACATCCGCCACCAGTTGCAGATAGACCTCGGTCTTGCCGCTTCCCGTGACACCAAAAAGCAGGTGCGGTTTGAAAACGGGAGGGTCCAGGTGAGGGCGAAGGGCCTCCAACACCTTCCGCTGATCGTCCGTCGGTGCGAAGGGCGAACGGTCGGGGAGGCTTTGGGCGTGGTGAGATTCCCTCACGACCTCCCGGTGAAGAATTTCTAGAACGCCCATCGCACAGAGCTTACGGATCCAATAGTCGGCGTTTCGTGCCTCCTTGCGCACGGTGCCGAGGGGGATGGGTTCGTTGGTGTTTGCGAAAGGGTCCAGGACCCTGCGGGCGTTTGCGTTTGCGAGCAGATTTTCGGGAATGGAGGCGTTTTTCAACCGGAGCATCTTGACGACACGCGGTCGGATGGACTGCGCCTCGTACGCATAAGAGGCTTCAATCAAGCCTTCCCGCTCGAGCCTCCACAACTTCTTGAGCAGCCCTTTCTCGTCGGGCACCAGTGCTTGGAGCCCGTGCTCGTCGAAACCAGGTGTTGCGGCAAGGATCTCTAGAATTCCGGATTGGGTTGGCCCTTCCAGCGCATTACGGCCCAGGGGGGTTAGATGAAAGTGGGCGCGCGGCTGCTGGAGCAGGGACGACGGTAGGGCGGTCGCCACCACTTCACCGAGAGGGTAGAAGTAATAATCCGCAATCCAGCGGCAGAGATGGATCAGGTCCTCGGGCATCACCGGGACCTCGTCCACGACCGCTGCAACGGGCTTCAGGTCCGTT
>CAZGQL010000054.1:10033-14676 GCA_964527905.1 uncultured Syntrophobacteraceae bacterium | reverse complement strand
GCCGCCTCCCCTGGGGAAGGCAGGAGCGCAGCCACAAGTCCCGCCTGCATGCGGCGCCCGACCGGGACCATGACACGGCATCCCGGGCGGACGCGTCCTTCCAGGTCCCTCGGGACGGAGTAATGGAGGGTCTTGCGGATGGCACTGAACAGGATGATTTCCGCCAGCAAGAGTTCGGATTCCTTCATGCGTTTGGGGGACCCGTGTGTGGGGATCGACCATGATTGCTGCTACCCGGAATCGACAGGAAAGTAAAGGGCCATTACAGGTTCGCCCAGGGCGATCGCACGAAGGGCCTCCGAGCGTAAAGTCCTTGCGCCGCCTCGAAGGGCGACTATAATCAGAAAGCACCATATCGCCAGACCCATTGGAGCCTTCGAACCGGGTGTTTCGGGATTTTTGCCGTGGCCACCGATTTAAGCAACTTGACTCCATCCGCTGCCGCCATGCCGTTAGAACGCGCGGAAGAAGCCGTGATTCATCCCCGAAGGGGAAGCCGTGAGGCGCTTCTTCCCGCCTCCGGACTCATGGTGTTCACTCCCCAGGACGTGGCCTTGCTGTCCGAGCTGTTTCCCGCCCCACCGCCAAAGACCCACCGTCTCTTCCTCACGGATGTCCGCCTCGGATCCCTCGACGGGCGCTCGATGGCGTTGGTGGGCCCGATGCTGGGGGCGCCACAGGCCGTCCTGGTCCTCGAGAAAATGGTCGCGCTCGGCGTGACCCATGTCCTGGCGCTCGGCTGGTGCGGGTCCATCCATCCGGATGTGAGGATCGGGGATGTAGTGGTGCCGACGGGGGCCGTGTCCGAGGAGGGCACGTCGCGTCATTATGACGTTTCCGGGGAATCGGCACGCCCATCGGAGGAGCTGCTCGCCGGTCTGAGGGCGGCGCTCGCCTCGTCGGACCTCACTTGCCACGAGGGCTGTGTGTGGAGCACGGACGCTCCGTTTCGGGAGACTCGCGGCAAGGTCCTGGCCTTGCAGCGGGAGGGAGTGCTCGGGGTGGACATGGAGACGTCCGCCTTGCTCACGGTGGCGCGATACCGGTCCGTCCGGCTCGCGCTGGCGTTGGTGGTGTCGGACGAATTGTTCCGTCTCGAATGGGTTCATGGCTTCAAGGAGCCGCGGTTCCAGAAGGCTCGGCAGGCACTCGCCGAGTGTGTCCTGCGCACGGCGTTGAGTTACTCGCGCAAGGAGGCGTGACCTGTGGACCACGACCACATCCAACGTCCCGAGGTCGTCCAAAGGATGGAAGCGCTTCGGGCCCAGATCCGCCATCACGACTATCTGTACTACGCTTTGGACCGTCCCGAGATCAGCGATGAAGCGTATGACGCCCTGTTCCGTGAGCTGAAAGCCCTTGAAGCGGCGTATCCCCAATACGTCACGGCGGATTCCCCCACGCAGCGGGTCGGTTTTGCTCCCGTCGAGAAGTTCCCTCCGTTCCCTCACACCATCCCCATGCTCAGCCTCGAGAATGCCATGACGGAGGGGGAGGTGCGGGAGTTCGACAAGAGGGTCAAGAAGCTGCTCGGTTCGTCCGAAGACCCGGTGTACGTGGCTGAGCCCAAGATGGACGGCCTGGCCATTGAAATCATTTATGAAAACGGTGTCCTGGCGCGGGCGGGGACGCGGGGCGATGGGACGACAGGGGAAGACGTCACGCCCAATGTGAAGACCGTTCGAGCGATTCCCTGGAAGCTCATCACGCCTGGGGGGGGGCCGCCTCCCCCTCGCCTCCTCGCCGTGCGCGGGGAAGTCTACATGAA
The DNA here is from genome assembly GCA_964527905.1 of uncultured Syntrophobacteraceae bacterium. Classification (GTDB taxonomy): domain Bacteria; phylum Desulfobacterota; class Syntrophobacteria; order Syntrophobacterales; family Syntrophobacteraceae; genus CALBZH01. The sequence goes on along the minus strand of CAZGQL010000054.1, from coordinate 12,908 downwards.
CCGGTCAGACTTCGATGAGCTCAATGAAGGACGGGACCTGGACGGGGAGCCTCTTTTCGCCAACCCCCGCAATGCCGCAGCGGGTTCTTTGCGGCAACAGGATTCATCGATTACGGCATCCCGGCCCCTCAGGGCGTTCTTCTACGGAGTGGGAGAGGTCGAGGGACACGAGTTTGAAACCCAATGGGAGCTCTTGGAAACGCTCCGGCTTTGGGGACTTCCCATCAACTCGCGCTCCAGGCGCTGTTCCGGGATCGAGGAGGCGCTCCGTCACTTCGATGAGTTGGCGGCGGTGCGCTACGATTTGCCCTACGATGCGGACGGTGTGGTCATCAAGTTGGATCGGATCGACTATCAACGGCGCCTGGGCGAGAAGTCCCGCAGTCCCCGTTGGGCCATCGCCTACAAGTTCGCACCGGCGGTAGCCCAAACGCGCCTGTTGGACATCCGGGTGCAGGTAGGGCGCACCGGGGTTCTGACTCCTGTTGCAGTGCTCGAGCCCATTTCGGTCGGGGGGGTGATGGTGCAGCGGGCCACCTTGCACAACCAGGATGAGGTGGATCGCAAGGAGATTCGGATTGGAGACCTGGTCAGGATTCGGCGGGCGGGCGAAGTGATTCCAGAGGTTTTGGAGGCCATCACGGAGGAACGAACCGGTGGCGAGCGGCCCTTCAGCATGCCGACTTCCTGCCCCGCGTGTGGGGGGGAGGTCGTACGGCTGCCCGAAGAGAGCGTGCATCGGTGTCTGAATCGAAACTGCCCCGCGCAGATTAAGGCCTCGATTTGGCATTTTTCCAGCCGGAACGCCATGAAAATTGAGGGCTTGGGGCGAAAGATCGTTTCTCTATTGGTGGATCGGGAAATCGTGCGCTCGGTGGCGGACCTGTACCGGCTTCGGGTGGAGGACTTGGTCCATCTGCCCGGTTTTGCAGAGAAGTCGGCCCGAAACCTCGTGAGCGCCATAGCGGAAAGCAAGAAAACGACCCTGGCCAATTTCATTTACGCCTTGGGCATACAGCATGTCGGGAGCCATGTGGCCCAGGTTCTGGCTGAAAAGCTGGGGTCGCTCGAGGCCCTGCGCACCGCGCGAGCCGATGAGCTGACCCGGATTCAGGGAATCGGCGACGTCATCGCCCAAAGCGTCGTGGGGTATTTTCGCCACCCGGCAAACCAGGCCCTGATCGACGATCTGCTTGCTATGGGGATCGAGTTGGAGACGGCCTCGACCGGTGGCCCGGCACGGGAAGGATTCTGGTCGGGGAAGACGGTGGTTTTCACGGGAGCACTCGCTGCAATGACGCGGCAGGAGGCCAGTGCAGCCGTCGTGGCCCGAGGAGCCCGGGTGACCTCGAGCGTCAGCAGGGGCACCGACATCGTTGTCGCGGGTGCGGAGGCCGGTTCGAAGTTGGAGAAGGCGAGGGCTCTGAATATCCGGATCATGGGGGAAGAGGAGTTCCTTCAATCACTGAGTGGTTGATGTGCCTGAATGCTTGGCAGCGTGCATTTCCCGGCAATGGCGAGGTTGCGATGGAACGGAAACGGGTTCGAGTACTGATCAAAGGGCGGGTTCAGGGGGTGTTCTTCCGCGCTTACACGCGGGATGCGGCCATCGAGGCCGGTGTCCGGGGCTGGGTGAGAAATCTGCCTGATGGGCGGGTGGAAGCTCTGTTCGAGGGGGATACGGCCGCCGTGGACCGTATGGTGGCCTGGTGCCATGAGGGCAGCCCGCACAGTCGCGTGGAGGCTGTGGAAGTTCACGAGGAGATCTACAAGGGCGAATATGATCGTTTTGATATCAACTATGGAAGATGAGCCATGGAAAAGGTGGAAAATTACTGGAAGTCATTGGTGGAGTTCCTGACCGAATACAAGACGGAGAGGATCGCCGAGGTGATTCGCAACCTGGACTGGCAGGAGATCCTCCGCAACCCGATCGCGTGGGTGATTTCTCTCACGCTCCTGGGGCTCGCAGTCTGGAAGCAGAAATTCAAGCTGTTGATCGCGGTGGCTTCCCTCGTGGCGTTCGTTTTCTTGCTGCAGATGACGCTCCCACCGGCTGGTCAAAGCATTTCGTTGACCGACCTGGTGAAATTCGTCGGAGGGACCATGGCCTTACTCGCCGTGAACGTCTATTTCCTGATTATCCGGAACTGACGGAACGTCGGCTTCCCGGCCCCATGATTCTGGGGGAGGAACGGAATCCATTCCGGTGCTTTTCGAGCATGGCGTTGCATCGTCGTCCAAAGGGGCGCGGCGAGCCTGTCACTGGATGCGGTTCCTCCTTGTCCCAAGGGGAAGGGTGGCGTCGGAAGGGCGCCACGGACTATTTGTCCTCTTCATCGGAGAAGCTCGGGGAAGGTTTGCGACCGCCCGCGTTGTTCACCCGCTCCCGAAGCTCCTTACCCACCTTGAAAAACGGGAGCTTCTTAAACTCGACCTCGATGAGTTCGCCCGTCTTTGGGTTCCTTCCTTTGTAGCCTTCGTAGCTCTTGACCTTGAAGCTACCGAATCCGCGGATCTCCAGACGGTCCGAGCGCACCAGAGCCTGTTCCATGCTCTGAAACGTCACGTTGACGGCGGTCTCTGCCGCCTTGAGCGTGATGCCCTCGGCTTTGGCGAGGGCCTCGATGAGCTGACTCTTGGTCATGTAGGTTGCTCCTTGCTGAATGGGTTACTCCAGGGGGAGGGTGCATCCTGCCTGTCAACGCTGCCGCTGCCGGACGATGCGTTCTTGATTCCCCATGTACGGGCGCAGGACGGGTGGAATGATCACGGTTCCGTCCGCCTGTTGGTAGTTCTCTAGGATGGCGACGAGCGTGCGGCCGACAGCCAGGCCCGAGCCGTTCAACGTGTGCAGCAGTTCCGGCTTGCCCTG
>CAZGQL010000054.1:322-9987 GCA_964527905.1 uncultured Syntrophobacteraceae bacterium | reverse complement strand
AAATTGCTGCAGGATGAAATCTCACGGTACGTGTCCTGACCTGGCAGCCACACTGCGATGTCGTAAGTCTTGGAGGACGAGAACCCCATGTCGCCCGTGCACAGCAGCACGACCCGATAGTGTAGGTCCAGCTCCTGAAGGATGGTTTCGGCGTTGAGCAGGAGCTTTTCGAGTTCCTCATAGGAGTCTTCAGGCTTCACGAGCTTGACCAGCTCCACCTTGTTGAACTGGTGCTGACGAATGAGACCGCGCGTGTCCTTGCCATGGGAGCCGGCCTCGGAGCGAAAGCAAGGGGTGTAGGCCGTGTAGTACTTCGGAAGCTCGTCTTCTTCCAGAATCTCGTTCATGTGGATATTGGTGACCGGCACTTCGGCCGTCGGAACCAGGTAGAAGTCTCGGTTTTCCAGCTTGAAGAGATCTTCTTTGAACTTGGGAAGCTGGCCCGTCCCGATCAGACTCGTGCTGTTGACCATGAAGGGGGGCAGGACCTCCGTATAACCGTGCCTCGTGGTGTGTACGTCGAGCATAAAGCTGATGAGGGCCCGCTCCAGAGCGGCTCCGGCCCCCCAGTACAGGGCAAATCGAGCACCCGTCATCCGGGCTGCCCGCTCAAAATCCAGGATCCCGAGCGATTCCCCCACATCCCAATGGGGTTTGGGATCAAAATCGAACCGAGGTGCAGCCCCCCACGACTTCACGACCGGATTGTCTTTTTCATCGCGCCCGATCGCGACCGATTCGTGGGGCATATTGGGGATGAGCAGCAGCGCGTCCTTGAAAGCCTGATCGATCGCGGCCAGCTCCTGGTCGAGGACCTTGATCCGCTGGGACACCTCCCGCATCTGCTCGATCCGCTCGGGGTCTTCCTTCCTGTCGCGCTTGAGCTTCGCGATCTCCTCGGTGGCAACGTTCCGCTGGTGCTTGAGCTCTTCGACTTCGACCAAAATGCGTCTTCTGCGCGCATCCAGGTCCAGGAGGGGCTCCAGGTCCATCTCCATCTGCCGGTTCCGCAACATCTGGCTCACTTGGTCAAAATGGCTGCGGACAAACTTTACATCTAGCATAGCACCCCCGTCCCAGCGGGCCACCGCCGCGCATGGAATGTTTCTGTACAATTATCAATGGCTTGAAACTGATCCCTACCTAGCACCGAACCCGAGGAATTGTCAATTCCTTTTGTTAGTTCAAGGGGTTGTACCGACAAACCCGCCCGGCCTCGTGTCCCGGCGGCTCTGAGTCTACGACGACCCGTCATTCCATCTTCGCGCTCACCACTTCGACACTGTAATCGCTCAGTTTGTCGATCTCCGGTAGGTTGTGAAACACGATGACGAACGGAACACGCTTGGCCTTGGGGATGTGAACGTTAAGCAGGTCCTTGCCTTCCCGGTTCATCATGCGGTTCTGGATGTCCGTGATGGTGAGCTTGGTGAGTTCCGCTCGGGGCATGGGGTTGCCTGCGTAGCACCGCTGGGACACTGCCACCTCGTTGTTCTTTGTGAAGAGCTTGCCTTCGAGGAGGATGAAGCTCACGGGCTGACTGGATTCGTTGGCGACTTCGCCTTCGACCACAAAGATCTGCCCGACGTGGGCATTCTCGAGAAAATAGGCCTGGGTGGAGTCGATCAGGTTGACGTCGGGCTGTGCCTGTTCTCCAGGAACCGCCTTGGCGGGCGGGAGAGGCTCCGAAGGCGGGAGGGAGGTTCGCGAAACCCACACAATGGCCCCGGTGATGATCACAACGGCGGCCACGGCTAGTCCGATCATTTGACGCCGTGATGGTCCGCGACGTCGGGTCGGTGGCTCGGAGGAATCCAGGGGCAGTCTGGCGGTAATGATCGTTTGCTGCTCTTCCTCCTCGCTCAGGGGTTCGTCCGACAGATCGACGTGGAACAGTTCCTCATCCTGATCGGGTGGGGAGACCTCGAAGACGAGTCCGCACTTGGAGCAGCGAACCCGCTTCCGGGGTGACTTGATGCGCGTGGGATCCAGACGGAACTTGGTCTTGCAGGACTCACAGGTGACGATCATTCGTTCTTCCTCGCCGGAGGCTTCCTCGGAGCCTTCCCCTGTCTCACTAGATCTCAAGTAGGGTCAGTCTTCGAATCGCACTTCGTAGATGGCCGGGAGATTGCGATGTCTTTCGGCAAAGTCCAGGCCGTATCCGACCAGGAAGCCGCCTTGAACACTGATCCCAACGTAATCGACCGCCAAGTCGACTTCGCGCCGCTCCTTCTTGTCGACCATGGCACAGGTCTTCACGGAGGCGGGATTGAGTTTTTTCAAGTAATCCAGGTACCATGCAAGTGTCAACCCTGTGTCGATGATGTCCTCGACCACGAGTACGTGTCTGCCTTCGATCGGCGCCTCGAGATCCTTGGTGATGACCACGCGGCCGCTCGACTCAGCGCCCTGTCCATAGCTGGCGAGCCGCACGAAATCGATTTCCACCGGCATGTCCAGGCGACGTGCGAGATCGGAAAGGAAAATGCACGCTCCTTTCAGGATTCCGATGAGCAGAAGCTCCTTGTCCCGATAGTCGCGATTGATCGTCTCGGCCAAGCCGTTCACGCACTCGGCGATTCGCGCCTCGGTGATGCACGGCACGAGTCTGTAGGGCCTCATCGGTATTACCCCTTTCTCTTCCCCTTGTCGGCTCTCAATACAGGCGCAACTGCTGTGAGGAGCGGTAGGGCAGCTTGAGGTGCTCATAAGCCAGGCGGGTCGCCAAGCGGCCCCTTGGGGTCTTGTTTAAAAAGCCCTCTTGAATGAGATAGGGTTCATAAACGTCCTCAAGCGTGTCCTTCTCTTCAGAAACGGCGGCGGCCAGGGTTTCGATCCCGACGGGACCTCCGTCGTACTTCTCGATGATGGTGCTCAAAATCTTGCGGTCCATGCGATCGAAACCCTTCTCGTCGACGTCGAGCATCTTCAGAGCTTGAGCCGCCACGTCCCGGGTGATGGCGCCGTCGGCGAGGACTTCTGCGAAGTCCCGCACGCGGCGCAGCAGGCGGTTGGCGATGCGGGGCGTCCCACGGGAGCGCTTGGCGATCTCGCGCGAGCCCCCCGCGTCGAGCTTGATCGACAGGATCCGGGCCGAGCGCTCGAGGATCGCCTGAAGCTCGTCGACCGAATAAAACTCCAGGCGCAGGGAGACTCCGAACCGATCCCGGAGGGGAGGGGAGAGCAGTCCCGCTCGTGTCGTCGCGCCGACCAGGGTGAAGGCCGGGAGGTCCAACTTGATCGTCCGGGCTGAAGGACCCTGTCCGATGATGATGTCCAGTTGGAAATCCTCCATGGCTGGGTAGAGGATCTCTTCCACCACGTGGTTCAGTCGATGGATTTCGTCGATAAACAGCACGTCGCCCCGCTCGAGATTCGTCAGGATGGCCGCGAGATCGCCCGGGCGCTCGATGACGGGACCGGAGGTGCTGCGCAGGTTGCCCCCCATTTCGTTGCAGATCACGAAGGCCAGGGATGTCTTGCCTAAGCCGGGATGGCCATGAAACAGCACGTGGTCGAGGGGCTCCGACCGCTGTTTGGCTGCTGCGATGAAGACCTTGAGGTTTTCCTTCAGCTGCGTCTGACCGATGTACTCGTCCAGGCGCCGCGGCCGGAGGCTGTTTTCAACCGGCAGGTCTTCTTCTTTGGGCTTGGGCTCGATGACCCGGTCTGTCATGTTCGTCACTTCTCTGGGTGAAAGTATCCGGTCGATTGACGCTCAGCCCCGACAGGCTAAGGGACCTCAGACAGAGGCCAGCGTGCGCAACGCCTCCTTTAGAAGACTTTCCAGTGGGGGGTCGGGGCCGAGCCGCTTCTGGGCGTGGCCAAGGGCTCTTCCTGCCTCGGCGGGCCGGTAGCCCAGGTTGAGCAGCGCCGAAAGGGCGTCGCTGTATGTGTCTTCGGGCACGAGTTGTGGGATGGGTCCTGCATCCTTGACGATGCCGAGCTTCAGCCGGTCGCGCAATTCGAGCAAAATGCGCTCGGCCGTTTTCTTGCCCACGCCAGGAATGGACTGAAGGCGTTTGCGGTCCTGGTTTTGGACCGCCAACTGAAGCTCTCCCGGCTGAATGCCCGACAGGATGTTGACGGCCAGTCGGGGACCGACGCCGTTGACCGCGATGAGGTGTAGGAAGGTCTCCTTCTCCTCGTGTGTGCGGAACCCATAGAGCTGCAGGGCGTCCTCCCGAACGTGGGTGTGCACGTGGAGGCCGGTGGCTCCGCCGATTTCGGGCAGTTCGTAAAAGGTGCTCAGAGGCACGTAAACGAAATATCCGACGCCGTTGACGTCGAGAAGAAGATAATCGGGTGTCTTGTGGCGCACCTTGCCTTCGAGGTAGCCGATCATGGACGTGCCGCCTCCCTCCATCGCGACGTCGAGGCGATCGTATTGAGGTGGCACAGAGCCACCGCCAGCGCATCCGCCGCATTGGGATTCAGGGGGGCGGGAAGCCTGAAGAAATGACGGATCATTTCCATGACCTGCTCTTTGTCTGCTCTGCCGTACCCGACGACCGCCTGCTTGATCTGCAAAGCGCTGTATTCGAACACCGTCAGCCCGGCGTTCACTCCGGCCAGGATGGCGGCGCCCCGGGCCTGTCCGAGCTTAAGGGCGCTCTTGGCGTTTTTGGCCAGGAACACGTCCTCCACCGCCATGCAGGAAGGTTCCTCCCGCTCGATGACGTGGCTCAGCTCCTGGTAGATGAGCTTGAGACGTTCGGGAAGGCCGAGGCCGCCTGAGAGCGGGATGACGCCGTTTCCGACGTGGCGCAGACGAACGCCGTCACCTTCGACGAGACCGTACCCCGTGAATCGGGAACCGGGATCGACACCAATGATGCGGATCTGCTCAATCGCCATGAGGTCGGAGTCCCACTGAATGCAATCCTACGCCAGGGCGTTGAGGATGTCGTCGGGGATGTCGAAATTGGCGTACGCATGCTGCACGTCATCCGAATCCTCGAGAGCATCCATGAGCCGAAGAAGCTGCTGGGCGACCTTCTCGTCTTCGATGCGTACCGTCGTCTGGGGCACCATGCTGATCTCGGCCAGCTCATACTCCAGGCCCCGCTCCTCGAAGGCCGTCTTTACCGTGATGAAGTCTTCAAGCGACGTGGTCACCTCGAACTGGTTCTCCTGGTCGCGTACATCCTCGGCCCCGGCCTCAAGTCCCACCTCCATCAGCAGGTCCTCGGAGACCTTGTCCTTGTTGAAAACGATGGTTCCCTTCTTGCTGAACATCCAGGCTACGCACCCCGCCTCTCCGAGGCTTCCGCCGTTGCGGCTGAAAATGTGACGGATTTCGCTGGCGGCCCGATTGCGGTTGTCCGTCATCACCTCCACCAACACCGCTACGCCGCCCGGGCCGTAGCCTTCGTAGTTCACTTCCTCGTAGTTCGCCACCTCGAGGTCCCCGGTCCCCTTCTTGATCGCCCGGTCGATGTTGTCCTTGGGCATGTTTTCGGCTTTCGCCGCGAGGACCGCAGCCCGGAGCCTGGGGTTTCCATTGATGTCTCCGCCGCCCATTCGGGCGGCCACCATGATTTCCTTGATGAGCTTTGTGAAAATCTTGCCACGCTTGGCGTCGGCCGCGCCTTTCTTGTGGCGGATCGTGCTCCACTTGGAATGACCCGACATGATCAACCTCCCTGATTCATTTTCCCATAACCCATCGCCAGGATGTAGATTTCCTTGCTCTCCTTGCGCGAGGCGCTCGGTTTGACAACCTTCACCCGGGAGAATGCCCGCTTCACGCCCAGCAGAAGAGCATGAAATTCCGAACCCTGGAAAATCTTGCCCAAAAAATGACCCCCTGGCCGCAGCACGCGTGCCGCGACCTGAACCGCCCGCTCGAAGAGGAGCTCGGAGCGGGCGCTGTCGGCCGAGCGAATCCCCGATGTCGACGGCGCCATGTCGCTCAGCACGAGGTCGAACGGGCCGTGCGCTGCAATCAGAGTCTCGAGGAACGTTTCCTCGAAGATGTCCCCCTGGTAGAGTACCACGTAATCGGGAAAACCGCCCTCGATGGCCTTGATGTCCACGCCGACGATCAACCCCTGGGGGCCCACGATGCCCGCCGCCAGCTGAATCCAGGAGCCCGGAGCGGCGCCGAGATCCAACACGCGGCTTCCGGGCCTTATGATCTTGTATTTTTTCTGGATCTCATCCAGTTTATACACGGCCCGAGCGCGATAGCTCTCTCGTTTGGCTCGATGAAAGTAATGATCCCGATAGGCGTGTGACATCCAGTAACCATCCTAAATCACTTTTCTTTTTTTGATAACGTCCTATAGCACAAGGTCGGTTCCTTGTAAACAAGACCCATTCGGATTTGGCGGATTGGAAAGCCACAATCAACATTCAGGCGTTCACGAACGACCATGGACTCTGGACAATGGGGAGGAAAGGTCATGCAGCATTCGCAATATTTCAGAGAGAGGCTTCAGACTGCCGCGGCCCTCGCCGAGCGCATCCGAATGCGACGGGAGAGCCTGGCGGAGGAGGGGGCCCGGGATGCGGGTTTCCCGGTGAAGATCACGCTGATGGAGGCGGATCTGGCAGCGGAACATCTCGCCTCGATGGAGGAAGAGATCCATCTGGTACAGGGGGGGGAGCCGTTCGGGACGGTGGCTGCCATCTTCCCCTACGATGCTCCGGTAGTCATGTTGGCCCGCCTGGGGGGCGCCGCCCTCCTCAGTGGGAATCGACTGCGTTTCAGCTTTTCGTCGTGGACCCCGCGAACGGCCAAGCTTCTGGCGGAAATTTCCGGCCCCATCCCCACTTTCGAGCCCGTGACGGGGGAAAATAATCGGGACTACGGGCGGCGCTGCGTCCGCGACGAGGCGGTGCGTGTCTTGTTCATTTCGGGGGGATCGGAGGTGGGGGAGTCTTACCGGGGTCAGCGAGAAGCGTTTGACAAGGTCTTTTTCGCCGGCCCCGGCGGTATGCCCGTATGCCTGGTTTTTTCGGACGCCGACCCGGAGCGGGCAAGCCGCTTCATCGTTCAGAGGGCCTTCATCAACGGCGGTCAGTACTGCACCACCCTGAAAAAGGCCTTGATCCATGAATCCCTCTACGAAGCCGTTCGAAAGCGGGTGCTGGAGTTGACGGAGACCGTCAAGGTTGGGGATCCCCTGGACCTGGAAACGGACATCGGCCCCATCCGAGTCACAAGGACCGTCAAGCTCCTCGAGTCCGCCCTCAAGCAAATGGACGGCGGAAGGCTCCTGATGGGTGGAACCGACGGAGAGTGGGTCTATCCAATGGTTTACGAGACGGAGCACATTCCGGATCTGGAACTGTTCGGTCCATTCCTTGCGCTCAAGCCTTTTGAAGACCCCGAAGGGATCGTCCGGGAAGTGATCGCGAGCCGATACGGTTTTCTGGCCGTGTTTTTCGGAACGCCGCCCGAGGGGGCCCGGGAAACCCTGGAAGCCCATTTCGGCATGGTGTTCGACAACCCGGATTTTGTCTTCACTCCCATGCGTGTTCCGTTCGGAGGCCGAAAGGCGAGCGGCTGGATCCTCGAGCGATCGGGGGGCGTTTGGCGGCAACGGGACGGGGCTTTCCTCTACGGCAGGGAGCTTGTGAAACGGGAGGACACGTGATGGAACGATCGATAGGCGGCAAGAAACTTCGGCTCGTGCAGGGGGATCTCACCGAGATGGACGTGGATGCCATCGTCAACGCCGCCAATGCCCAGCTGATTCTGGGGGGAGGCGTCGCGGGAGCCATCCGGACCAAGGGAGGGCCGAGCATTCAGGAAGAGTGTGATCGCATCGGTGGGGTTGCAGTCGGAGGGGCCGTGATCACCGGAGGCGGGAGGTTGAAGGCACGCTTCGTGATCCACGCGGTGGGACCGCGGCAGGGCGAAGGGGACGAGGATGCCAAGCTTGAGAGTGCGACGCGCAACAGCCTGCTCCGAGCCAGCGAGCGGGGGCTTCGGTCCATCGCCTTTCCCGCCGTCAGCACGGGGATCTTCGGCTTTCCGAAGGACCGCTGCGCGCGGATCATGCTCAAGACGGTCGGGGACTTCCTGAGCCAGGAGGCGGGGAGTCTGGAGGAGGTCATGTTCTGTTTGTGGTCCCATGAGGACTTGAGGGTGTTCGAAACGGCGTTGGAGGAGCTTTTCCCGGTGCGATGAACGGAGACGGTGCTTTACGAGTTTGACCTTGTGGCATGGATCGTGCTTGCTGATGCAGGAATGGATGGGGTTTGAGCATGCATGCGAGGCGCTTTGGGTGGTACGAAATCAATCCGGTCATGACCGGAATGCTCTGCATCCTCCTTTCGGCCTGCACGGTGGGGCCGGATTATGTGAGGCCCAAATCGACCCTGCCGGTCCAATGGTCCGAGCTTGATGGGAGGATGCCGCAGACTGACCCGGTTGACCTGGCACGCTGGTGGACGCTGTTTGGGGACCCGATTCTCGACGAGCTGATCGATCGAGCGATCGCATCCAACAAGGAGCTCCGGATTGCGGAGGCGCGGGTTGTCGAGGCGAGAGCGCGGCGAGGCGTTGTGGCGGCGGACGGATATCCGGAGGTCAATGCGAAGGGATCCTATTCCCGGACCCAGAACAGCGGTAACGTGAGCTCAAGCACCCGGGACCGGCGGGATGGGGCCGATTCGGAAAGCAAAAGCGCTTCCGGCTCGAAGACGCCTCCTCGGGACCTGTTCACGGTGGGGTTCGACGCCAGCTGGGAAATCGACCTCTTTGGCGGGACACGTCGCAGGCTCGAGGCGGCCGACGCCGACATCGCCGCGGCCCAGGAGAATCGGCGCGACGTTTTGGTCTCCCTCCTCGCGGAGGTCGCTCGCAATTACATCCAGGTGCGATCGGACCAGCGTCGGATCGCCATTGCTCTGGAAAACATCGCGGCTCAGCGTCAGACGGTCCAGCTGACCCAGGCCCGTTTCGAGGCGGGTCTCAACACGGAGCTCGATGTGGCGCAGGCCCGGGCGCAGCTCGCGACCACGGAGGCGCGGGTGCCGCTATTGGAGAGATCCTCCAGGCAGGCCATGCATCAGCTGGCCATCTTGCTCGGCGAGGAGCCGGGGGCGCTTGTGGAGCGGCTTTCAACGCCCGGCCCCATTCCCGTGGGACCGGACACCGCCCCCGTGGGACTGCCCTCGGAGCTTCTCAAACGACGACCGGACATCCGGCGGGCCGAGCGTGAGCTGGCGGCAGCCACGGCTCGCATCGGAGAAGCGAAGGCGGACCTGTTTCCCAAGTTTGCGCTGGTGGGCGCTCTGGGACATCAGAGCATGGATGTCCGGGATCTGGCGTTGTCGAGCAGCCGGGCGTGGACCTATGGCCCGTCCGTGAGATGGCCGGTGTTCGACGCGGGGAGGATCCGAGCCCGGGTGGCTGAGCGGGACGCCTTGCAGGAGCAGGCGCGCATTCGCTACGAACAGACCATCCTGGCCGCCTTGAAAGATGTGGAGGACGCGTTGGTCGCCCATGCCAAGGAGCGTTCCAGCCGGGAGGCCCGCATCGTGGCCGAGCGCTCCAATGAGCGGGCTTACCAGATCGCGAGCGAGCTCTACGCCCAGGGACTCAAGGACTTTCTCAATGTCCTGATCAGCCAGCTGGCGCTTTATGCGGCCCAGGACGCGCTCGCCGAAAGTGATCAGGCCGTGGCGACCTTCATGGTCTCGCTCTT
>CAZGQL010000054.1:0-273 GCA_964527905.1 uncultured Syntrophobacteraceae bacterium | reverse complement strand
CCCGGAGAACGGTTCAGCGACCCGGTGCCCGACACGCCTGGCGAGGGGGCGATGCCGAAGAGCGAAGCCGACCCGTCCTGAAATGCATCACGAGGAAAAGATCCATAGGGAAAGGTCCATTGGATGGAAGAAGACAAGTACCGGAAAGCAAGGGAATACTCCAGGGTCGATGCCCACCTGCCGCTTCAGATCCGGGTGGTGCCAGCCGAAGAAAGGGGTGACGTCCGATCGAGGTCGTCCCGCGAGTGCCTGGGAAGTCTTTTCCAGCCGATC
>CAZGQL010000053.1:11413-26116 GCA_964527905.1 uncultured Syntrophobacteraceae bacterium | reverse complement strand
TCAGATCATAGGCGGCGGATTCGATCATGATGTCTCTCCTTCGCGCGACCAGAATCGAGCCGGGACGACAACCGAGAGAGCAGCCGAGCGTTACGATACAGTAAAACCCTATTGAAGCCGCACAAGTCTTGCGGTTCTGAAACACCAACAGCAGAAAGGCAGAGCCGATAACGACCCTGCCTTTCTGAGTGAGTTGCGAGGCAATTAATAGTACTCTGTTTCCCCCCGCGATCGCCCCCGCTCGATGGGGTTGGTTCTATGAGTCTTGGTGCATCCCGCAAACGACACTTGTTTACTCTTACTGCTTCCTCGCCCTTCCCGCGGCGGCCAGTCCCAAAAAGCCAATGCCAAGCAGGAGCAACGTCCCGGGCTCGGGGAGATAGAGTTGATCTTGGGCGTTGCCAGTTTTGTCGCTGTTCTTCCAAAGATTGATCACCCTTACACCAAACATACCATTGGCATTGGCTTTCGCAGCCTCAATAGTACCAAACCGACTGATTGCTGCAGTAACAAAGGGATTGTTTGATGGTCGCGAAATCTCATCCTCGAGGAACCAGATTGCCTCCTGGAGCAAACGCGCTGAATTAGTTCGACCGGAACTAACAATATAATTATAGCCTTCAAGTGTCCCTTTCGCGAACTGATAATAGAGGTAGGCCGTTCCAGCAGAGATGGGATCTCCACTATTAGTGTTGGAACCTCCTGCCACTGCCTGGTTGTTGAAGGTATAATAGTATTTACCAGTAATCGTGACATATTCATCGGTTTCCAGGCAAAAAGACTCGAAGCCACCATTTACGATTGCTGCCGCGGCATAGCTGCTGGTGCCGATTCCGGTGATATTGAACTCGCCACCATTCCCCGAATAATATCCGCCTATTCTGTCGATCGTGATCTGCCCCCCCATGGCGACGGGCACCATGGTCAATAGTAAGAGAGCCACAAGTATTGAAATGTTGATACGCTTCTTCGAAAACATGCAATCCTCCTCTATCAATGGTCTCACGCCAGTGAATGTCCCTGTTACCCACAACACCTACACGATTATTCGTTCATGCAGCAAGGATAGTGCCATTGGCTTGGACCAAAGCGAGACGAAGGCTAATCTATTGTTATCATGATGAATCCACAAGCGAACTTAAGATATACCCTCTCCAGATCCCTGTGTTTGCCCCCCAAAAACTGTAAAGTAAGCCGACGTTCAAAATGATGTATGGCTGATGCATGATCAATTAATTATGAAAAACAACTGGTTAGAGACTACATGCATGCATTGGTAAGATTGTATACTTTTCCGACGTAGCAAGCTGAAAAGGATCCAAGCCACCCCAATATCACAGCTTCAGGCTCTTAAACTCGCCCGGAGCGGGAGCCCAGCCCAACTGCTGTGGACTTGCAGGGGATATGGGTCGGGCAGCAAGGGTTGCATGCGATCTCAACTAAACGAGAAAGCGGGCTTGCAGCGGTCCGGAATGCGACAACTCAGATCTTCCGACCGGGGGTATCTAGCACGGACAGAATGCTCCCCCTCAAGCACGGGAGGAAACCCTGCTCTAACCCACACCCCTGCCACTCCAGTCGCTCATGATATGCTTGAGGCTTTTCGTGCCGCTCGCTGTCGCCAATATCTCTTGGCCTGTGCTTCGTAGCCGGTTCGACCCAGGACATCTTTTATCCGGCGATGGGCGATCGCGATGACAGACCGCAGAACGTTCATCGCCAGAAGTCTCGGCCTCGGTGCGAAAATCAACACATCGCTCACCAGCTCACTTTGATTGCAGTAAAGCTGCTTGTCTTGAGCGTTCCCCGGGCCGAAATCGATCCGTTCCACCTCGTCATCCTGGTGCATCATTTCGATGACCTTCAGGAACATGTACTTCCCTACCCGAAACTTGCCGTACGCAGGATCGAACCCGGGTGTCTCATCCACGAACAATGTGCCGTATCGGACTCCGTAATTGAACGCCACCGGCTTTTCATCCATGTACAGCACGTACGCCCTCAGCCACCCACGGGTCATCATGAAATCAAACATCTTCCGCGTCTTAGCGTCACAGACGTAACCAACCCCAAGCCCACGTTGCCAACTCTTGGCCGCCACGGTTTCGAGCTCACTCATTAGGAAATCCAGGTCGGTCCTGTCACTGAAGCATTTGACCGTCTCGGCCCCCCCACAATACCGTCGCATGAGATTGGAGTAGTACTTGAGATTTTTCTTGAGTTTGGGATGGGCCCGCAAAAACTGCTCGTAGCTCTCAAAGCATTTCAATTGCCAACTGGGGGCCACTGCAGGGAGCCAGTCTCTCATGCCGGGCGCCGGGCGACCCCGTGCTAAAGGGTACAACGGGGATGTCAGGGGCAGCCCCTGCAGTCTGACTAGGTCGAATGCACCGGCGGCCAGTTGCTCCAACAGGGCATCCAAGATCCATTTGCAGGCAGCTTCAGATGTGTCACCGAGGATACCTCGTGAATGGATCACCAGGGTGCGCAGGGAGGGCTTGAGAACCGTCTTATAACCAAACTGGATGTTGAGCCCTGCGTCCACAACCCTGCCGACGGCGAGCCCCGTGGGCCTTCCGTTTTGTTGCAGGACCAGAGCATACGGACGAACGACCGATGGGTCCGTCTGCAGCTCCGTCAGGTAATAGTCGAGGTCCGTGTACGGATGCCACACCAGCAATTGCCAAAAATCCCTCAGCCTTTCCAACTCTTCGGGCGAATCGACGAGGGAGAGCCGGCGCCCGCTTCGGGGCTCTATGAGGCCTGGGGATGGGTCCATTCTCATACCCTGATCACAGCTTGGCATTTTGGAGAGGCCAATCCCCACATGCCCTTTCGGCAGAAGGCCGGTGGGAGCCCCGTGGGGAGTGCTGTCTATTCGGTTTTATCCTGCATGAGAGGCTGTTGTACATCGCACATGCAGCGCACCACTATCACTCCTGCGCAGGTGGGAACCCGGTCGATGGCTTCTGGGCCCCCGGCTCCCCTCCATGGTGTTGAGAACGTCACCCCCGCGAAGGCGGGGGTCCAAAGGACCGCATGATCACTGGATTCCCGCCTTTGCGGAAATGACGCTGGCGCGCTAACTCAAGAGTATGTCAGCATCCCCTGGGGTGGCGGACCCAATGCAACAGGGTCATGAGCAATAGAGATCGGTGGTTCAGAATTTTCGCGGCACCTAGGGAAGTCTCTTGGGACAGTGAATGCACCCGCCCCTCTCACACAAGCTCGTCTGAAAACGAAAGGCGGAGCAGGATCAACCCATGTGCCGGTAGCAGAGCTCGCCGAGCAGCACCACAGCTTTCTTCGGGAGCCGCGGCGTCACCGCTCTCACCAGGCGATAGGCCGTTGATGCCTCCGACCGCTCTTTCGGAGCCGACCCTTTGAGCAGGAGCAGGAATTCCGGAAGCTCGCACATCAGAGTCCCCCAACGGCGCTTGAAATCCATGAGCCCGTGGTTCTGGGGCGAAGTCCTGCCAAAGTCAAAGATCTTGCCGCCTTCGTCATATGATTGCTGGATCGCCTGCCAAACGAGAAAGTATGTGGGGTTCAGGGTCCGAAAGCCGGGATCCTCGCCGATGCACTCCCAGGACACCCTTCCTTTGAACTGGAGGAGCAGGATGAATCCCAGGGCGCGGCCCTGATGGCGAGCCCCCAGGATGCGCAGCCTCCCAGCCGGCTCGAATTCGCGCCAAAGCTGCTCAAAAAAGCGTAGCGGCTGGGGAGGTAGGCCCAACCGCCTCCGGGTCGCCACGTATGCTCCGTAAAATGCCATGAGGTCTTGGCGGCTGTCCCCGTTCTCTACGGTTAGGCCAAGCTTTTCGCAACGCCGCAGCGTATAGCGGACGCTCGACGCGTGGAAACGCCGCAGGAGCTTGGTCGGGGGTTCATCGAGGAGGAGATAGTGGTGCCGATAAGAAGGACCTGCCACAAAGTCATGGTCGCTGGGCAGGTGAGCCGAAGCGAAGGTTTTTATGTGTATCCAACCGGCACGAAGATCCCTGGCCAGGACTGAAGCGGCATCGAGAAGCGACTGCAGGTCTTCACTTGTGGACACCAGGGGATCGCAAAGGGTGGCGAACGGGATGCTGACAAGGCGCTTGCCGGTCAGCAGGCTGTTGACGCAATAGAGGGGTAGCCCTGCTCGAATCCTCCCCGTCGCACAATCCTCAATGACGGGGAAGAAGCCGCGGATGTGGGCAAAACTCGACTCAAGGGCCCGTTTCCAGCCGGACAGGTGATAGATCTGCCCGAGGGGGTGAGCCTCGACAAAGGCATCCCATCGCGGATCCGAATCAGGGTCGATATAGGAAACGAGGTTCGAGCTCAATGGATTGTGGTGTGTTCGGGGCTACGTCGCTCGCGAGCGGATCCGGACCCTGGTGTCAGCTCAATGTACCTGTTGGGAAATGCCACGGCTTCACTCCGCGCCACTTTGGGTGCGCCTCATGATCACCCGCTGCGTTGCGTGTCCTCACACCATGGACCTGGCGGGAGCTCCATGGGTCTCCAATAGCCCCGGGCGACGATCCTGCGGACCGTTCCCAGCACGGAGCGGAGCTTCTCCGTGCGGTCAAGCCGCCGCCAGTTTTCAAACAGGTGGTATTCCGGATAAGGCGGTACGGGAATGCCGAAAAGACTCATGGCGAGAAGTCTTCCCCAGACGGCTCCTTTTTTCGAAACCAGACCGTGCTGAGATCGAACGAGCTTCCAGGGTTCTGCGGGCTGCAGGTGGAGATAGCCTGCGCCCACGGCTTCCCGCAGGATTGCCTCTCCCCTGGGCGTGCGCGCAACCACCAGCGAGAACCCGGGGTTGACCCCGTCAGGCTCTTCGTACCACGGGTCGCCGCAGGCGATGTCGGCTGCTTCCCCCGTGCCGTCCGGCCACAGATGGGCCGACCAGGGTCGATAGGCTTGCAGGAACGCCCAGCTCTCCCGGTACGTCATGCGGACCGCCGCAGCCTGTGTCCCCTTCAGGCGCGCGGCAAACTCGCCGGGCCAGCCATGGCCCCGATAGCGCAACTCCGCGACGCACGCGGGGTTGAGGCCCGCCCGGTGCAGGAGCTCCAAAGTTCCCCGGGTCGAGGGGGCTTCGGCGCAGAAAAAGGAGAGCACCAAGCCGACCTTGGCGTCGAGTTCCGGAAGCAGCCGGCGGGCTTTTGCGAGCGCAGCCGCTTCCACGGGCCGCCCGATGAACACACAAGGCGAAGAACTTTCCCGGACCCAATGGAGCCCATCGCAAACCGACCCCGGTGCATACCGGGACCCGGCCGCCGCCAGGAGCTCGTCGCGGGTGCGGCTGAGACGCGTGCGATTGCGGACGGCGTCTTGAGGGTCCTGTCCCAGGTGCAGCACGCCGCCCATGCCGAGACGTTCCAGGCAGAACAGGGAAAGGGCCGTGAGCAGCCCCCCGGATGCCCCCCGATACCGGATTTCCGGGTCGATGGCGTGCCCCTCGAAAATCGATCGAACGGGACCAAAGCCGACGGTCAGGTCCCCCCCGTGGCTTGGACAGGGATCTATCCTTGACTCCACCGATTCCGGTGAAACGGGGCAAGCGCGGAAAAAGACGGCCGATTCCACCGGGTCGTCGGTGAAGACAACCGGCCGAATGCCCTCCTCCGGGACGTCGATGAGCCGCAGTCGGTCATCGCCCGCCAGGAACCGGCACATGCCGCAGCCGAGGCACAGCCTCCACTTCGCGGCATCCGAGAGTCGTGTCATGGTGGTCACCCGTTTGGGGCTGGGGAAGGACCCCATAAACTCACGCGGAGCCGCGGAGAACGCTGAAAAAACCCGCCTCTGCGCTCTCGCGGCTCCGCGTGGGAAAAGAAGTTGGTTCCTCTTGACTACGGATTCCCTCGCCGTCACCCACACAACCGTTCGAAGATCCGTCGAAGAGTTTCCCTCGCCTCGTCTGCCCGGGCGGTGAGCTCGGATCGGACCGCATGCCTTTGCCCGTACCGCTCCAGGACCCGCTCCAGGGCCTCTTCATTGGTCGCCCGGCGCCCGTCCACCACCCAGCCGTGCATGCCCACCGAATCGAACACGCCCTCGAACTTCATGCTGTAGGCGATCCCAACGCAGGGCACGCCCTGGGAAAGCGCTGCGATGCAGGCGTGCATACGCGAGCCGACGAAAAACTGAAACCGTCCGATGATCGCCTTGAGCTCGTGTGCATCATACTCCCCCGTCACGACACGCACCCGAGCGTGCGCCGCTTCGGGGAGGGCCGCGCGGACCCGGCGACAGGCGTCGGGGTCGCTCTCGACGCTCCCTGGAGGCCCATACACATGGGGCACCAGCCATAGTTCACCGGGATGAACGGCCAGGAGTGCCGCGGCGAGCTCCGGCAGCAGGGCCCGGTAGTCGAGCCGCAGGCCGAACATGTTGTCGCGGGTATAGCCTCCATTAAACATGAGCCCGTTGACGTTCAGTCCGATGGCCTCCTCCGGCATGGGGCCTGTGAGGGGCGGGTCGACTTCGATGCGGTCCGGCTGCACGGCCTCAAGCGAAAAGGCCACATCGGGACTCAGCCACACCTCGCGACCGGGCCCCAGGAGTTCTTGGGCGACCCGGCGGCTGTTGGCGTCCCGGGCGATGACGACGCTCGATCGTTTCAAGAGGTAGTGGGCGAGGCAACGGGCGATGGAGCTCCGGTAGGGTCCGTAGGTCTGGGGAAACTGGACTAGGGCTCCCTTGACCAGGAGGACGCTCCAGGCCTTGAGGAACCCGTCAAGGAACCGCAGCAGCCCGTAAATGTCCGAAAAGCTGTCTCCGCCGCGCACATCGCCGACAAGGTCGGCCCGCTCCAAGGCGGCGATCCAGGGGGTGGCCCGGCTGAGGGCCCGCCGCCAGGACGCATCGGGGAGAGCCCGATACAACAGGGAGGCCAGCAGGATCCACGCCTGATGATCCTGGAGGCGCGAGCGGGGCGAAAGGCGGCAGGGCACCACGGGGATTGGACGATTCTTTCCCGCGATGCGGAAGGATGCGGGCCGGTCGCTGTCGTGGCCGAGCATCAAGAAGACTTCGCCGCCCGTCGCTTCCGTGCACAGGTTGAGCAGCGAGGCCCCCAGGGCCATCACCCCCCGGTTCCCGGAACTCACCGGCGTCCCCATCACGGCCACGCGCTTCTTTATCATAGCACGCCCATTGTGCTGGCCTCGAAGCTGGAGCTTAGGGGCATCCCGCACGCAATGGAGGAATTGCAACCGGTGCTACCCATTGCCGGAATCCTCCCAGATTCTTTTCACGAAATATTTCGAAAACACTAGATCCTTGCCCACAACAGGTACATCCCTTGTCAGCGCCTGAGCAATGATGAGCCGATCAAAAGGATCGCGATGCTGGAACGGCGGTCTGGCCAAAAGACTCAGATCATCGAGTTCGATGGGCATGACCTCGATCGCATTCAAACTGAGCTGTTCTGGAATGAGGTCTTCAAAAGGACGCCCCAGGGTCAGCTTTCCCAGGCTGACCTTGATGGCAATCTCTCATAGGCTCGCCACACTGAGAAGGATTTCATTCCGAATGTCCGCAATCAGTTCACGGACAAACCGAGGCAACTGCAGATCTCCGCCAAGAAACCAGAGAAAACTGTGGGTGTCGAGCAGCAGGCGCACTACATGTAATCCTTCAAGTCCCCGAGAGGCTCCTCAAAATCATCCGCGATGGTGATCAGGCCTTTGGCACTTCCAAACTGCCGCCGCTCTTTTGGCCCGTGAATAGGGGCCAGTTTCGCAAATGGCCGCTTGTCCTTGGAAATGATGATCTCCTCGCCAGCCGCGGCCAGCTCGACAAGTTCCAGAAACCGCTCCTTGGCTTGCTGCAGCTCGACCTGTGTCATGGTGGCACTCCCCTCGGACGATGTTCCTTTGCATCTTTATTTTTTTGAATATTGCACGAATAGCCCCTTTCTTCAACCAGCCCCTTATCCGTCCAGAAATGGCCGAGGACAGACACCCCGGGGCCATCAGGCCCCCGTTCCCGGAGCTCACCGGCGTCCCCATCACGGCCACGCATTTCTGCAATGCACCCCGTCCATTCAGGCGGCTCCCCACCTCGGCCGGCGTATGACCTCTATTCCTGAGCATCGAAGGTATTGTCTTCCACCTGCTTCAGACAAGCGATTTTAGGCGAGCGCGGTTCTTATGAACCACATCCCAGACCGCGGGAAGACTGACACCGAAATACTCATGGGCCAGAAAGTTTCGCATCCCGACGATCTTGCGCCATTGAATATCCCTTGATTTGGACTTCACCCGTTTCCGGCAGGCGGCCCGCCGCCTCGCCGATGATCTCGAGATTGCGGACCACGGCGTCCTGAATCTTGAGGTCCCTGGTGAATGTGTCGTCATCCATCGATGCCGTCCACTCTCTGATTCGGCCGATGGCTTCCGAGATATCGCCCAGCTACAGGCGTAAGTCCCTAGGCAGAGACGATCTCCTTCTCTACGATCGCCTTGAGACGAGGTTTCACGGTATCCGCAAGCACGAGATCGACAGTCTGCTGGAGAACTTCTTCCAGTCTGAATTTGAGGTCCATGTAGCGATCGAAGGTTGGCTCCGCCATTTCGACATGGATGCCCACGTCGCTCTCAGGGCCTGCTTCACCCCTGGCGCAGGAGCCGAAAACACCCATCCGCAGCGCAGTGAACCGCACCCTCAGTTCCTGATGCGGAGATTTGCCTCACAACGCTTCCCATCGCTGATTTCCTCGTATCGGCCGGCGAGGTGGTGAATGACGGCGCTTCCATCATCGTGCATCAAGGCTGTCCAACCGAGATGGCGGCTGCCTGCCCAGGAGGCTGTCGTCGAGAACGAGGTTTTCGGTCCGCAAGTTGAAAATGTCGGAGAGTGAGTAGTGTTGCGTGGCGTCTAAGACTTCGATACCTATCAGTCTTCCCTCGTCATCCAGATCCACGTTGACTCCAGGAGAAATTTCGATGGTCCTGAAAACCTCCTTTTCCTGGAGATAAATATAGACTGCATCAGCCTCTCGGTCGTATTCTATCCGCATGGCCTATTCCTCCTTCCATACGGCTGTTATGACCTTGACAAGTTCATTTTCCTGAAGATACGTCACTTTTAAGGACCTGCTCCCCAACCTTATTATAGGCGTTCACACGTCCATTCCGGGATGGTTCGATTCGATCGGGAGAAGACAATGCCAGTTCAATATCTCTCTCGTCGATATTCCGCCATTTCATCCGCCTTCTTGCGTGCCGTGTGTATTTTATCAGCATTTTTCAAAACCGTCGGTCAGTTCACGGTCTTTCATCCTGGGAAATCATTTACATCATGAACCCAAGACCAAACCGCGACGACTCCAGACTCCAGCGAAACCCCACAGAATCCTGAAAACTCCCTGTGTGCCTGCGCTCCTCCTGACGTCGTCCCCGCGCAGGCGGGGACCCAGAAGATTTCACCAGACCAGGGTTGAGCATTCCACAGGAAAGTTGTTTCCTCAATGGGCACATCAATTGACGGAACGGCATGGGCTGCTGCAAAATCCATAAAGCCCGTCACCCTCGCGAAGGCAGGGCTCAGGATTCACCCCAAAACAGCTTTCCCGCCGAAGCGGGAATGGCCGTGGCGGGGTGCAGAAGAGCTCTGCAAGGGTCTCTTGACAGACCCTCATCGAACGGGGCCAAATCCTCGAAACAATGGGGACAGACTGGGCCAAGACATCTTCAACATCCCCCAAGATCTCTTAACACGTTGTGTGCGGCTGTCGGTAGTAGCCGTGGACCGGATCAGGTCGGCTGCCCCTGACAAGGCAAGCATTCCTTTTCCGTGCGCCGACGCATTCGATGCAACGCTTGGATTGGAGACAACCGCGCCCGTTGCTACGGGTCAGCTCTAGGTGAGAAAGGGCATGCTCAATCGGGGAAATCTTCCACTGGCTGGCAGCTTTGGAGGTGCTCGCGGACTTGTACCACGGATTCGGGGGTGGCGTCGGTCAGAACGAGGGGGAAGACCGGGGCGAGATCACGGATGGAATATTCCCACCAACGAGAATCAAGGAGAGCCATGCAAGTCTCATCGCTGAAACGCTTTCGCACCAACCTAGCCGGGTTGCCCGCCACGATAGAGAAGTCCGGCACGTCCGCCGTCACCACCGCCCCCGCCCCCACAACCGCCCCAATCCCGATGCGGCGGCAACGAGGCGTGATGATGGCATTGGCTCCGACCCAAGTGTCGTGGGCGATTTCGAGCGGGTTTTCGGTGACGGCCGGGATGGTGTCTTCGGCGACCAGGCCGCAGTGCGCGTTGTAAAAGAAAGGATGCATCGCCATGCGGGCGGTAGGGTGATTCCGACGAAAGACCTGAATGCCTCCCGCCAGGGAGCAGTACCGACCGATGCGTGTTCCCGCCGGGAATACGCCTGACCAGAGGCTGGAGCCATAGCTGTATCGGCCGATGTGGACCCCGTGATAGCGGCGCATCAATACCCGAAAGCTCGTCGACCTAATCTCTCCGCCCTCGATGCGGCAGGCCAAGCGCATGCCACGATCGCGAAGAGCGGGAAACGAAGTCAGGCTCATAGCGAGCCGCTTCATGGGGAAACACGAATTCGGCTTCGGGGGGCTCAAGCTGTCTACTAGTGAGACGCGATCTGCATCGAACGGATTGGACAATGTAGCAAGGAGCCCACTTCCCATCACGGTGGAATTGATACATGAACCCACATATCCGCCAACTAGGCTAGCGCCGCAATGATAGGCCGGGAGATGTCATCGGCGCACCACAGGTGCAGAAACGCGAAAGGAGCCAAGCATCTGGCGCAAAAAGGTTACGAGAACCGGGAACATGCATAGAGCCCCAATGGCTCCCATGAGCCAGAGGCCGAAGACCGCCAATGTGGACGCCATCACACTGGGGCCGGCACCCAGGAATCGCTGTACTGCTAATCCCAACACGAGCCATCCCACTAGAAACATTAATGGCATGGCATGCGCGGAGAGTTCAATTCCAATCCGATTTCGAATGCGTAGAACGGTCACGATTATCGCCAACGATTCCCCCACGATCCCGCAGGCCGCGACCACGACCAAATCACGCATTCCCAGCCAAACCACCAGCAATGCCAGCGGCAGACCGGCGGCGCGGGCGATGTTCCCGACAAACTGGTTGATGGTATCGGCGCGAGCCATCGACGCCACCGCCGGCGCCCAACGGAAGAATCGCAGCGCCACCATAGTGCCGAATACGGCCATGAGCGGCCCGACTCCCCCATACTTGGCGCCGTAAAAGAAGCGCACTATGGGGTCTCCGGCCGTGATGACCGGTCCCAGAAGAACCAGAGCGCCAAGCACCGCCAACTCCAGGCATCGGCGGTACTGACGCTCGAATTCCTTGGGGTCGTCCTGCAGGCGGGAGAGGGCGGGCATCATCAGGGATGAGCCCACCTGCCCAAACACAAAGAAGGGGATGGACGTGAGGCTGAAAGCGATGGCATAGGTCCCGAGGTCGGACAGGGAAAAGACCGCCCCGACGAGCATTTGATCCCCCTGCTGAGAAGCATAGATGACAAGCCCATTGAGCAACAAGGGCCAGCCGAAGGCGACCATTTGCCGGACGTGACGGGAATCCCACGCCCAACGATAGGGGCGCTCGGCAAGCAGATGGGACATCCCGACGGTCAACAGTTCCTTTCCCAGCATGATCAGCAGCACGGCGCGAAAATCCCCCAGCCACGCCACCACAGGCCAAGCCGCCGCCGTCACAAGCACCTGCGGGACAACCTCGCCCACGATCGCCGGGCCGTAGCGAAACTCCCTCTGCAGGCGCGCGAGGTCGAGGTGCATACCGCCCCGCGCCAGCGGCACCAGCGCAAGGGAAGCGAACGCCCACGTCAACTCGGGCACACCGAAGGTGCACGCCATCGGATACGCCCCGACGAGAACCAGCAGCGCCGAAATGAGCCCCGTTGTCAGTTGTACGGCGTGGGCCACCCGCTGGAAATGTGGATCTTCGCCTTCCCGGGACTGAATGACCTGGCTACCGAAAGCCATGCGAGTGACCAGTTCCAGCAAGGAAACGGCCATTGCCAGGGCCGAGGCCAGACCGAAATCCGCCTTGGTGAGTAAACGAGCAAGGATCAGGTTGCGGGCAAAGGACAGGCCGTAAGTCGCCACCTGCCCTACCGTCAACAGGGCCGCACCATGCAGCAGCTTTTGCGGATTAGGCGGCATCGTTTGATGGTATCGGGGTGGTGGAATGCTGGAACGCCTCGGGCAAGTTTCCCTCCGGATCACTTTGGGCGGCCACGGTTAACCGCGCAGCCTATCGCGCCACGATCGCTTGATCCGATCCACGGCCCCGAGTCGGGAGAGCAGGCGACGGGCTTCACGATCAAGCCGGCGAAACATTCCCAAATAAGCATGGAGAAAACGCCCTTTGGGTGTTGGCCCAAAGAGCTGGACCGAAGCCTCTCGCCAATGCCGATCGCCAAACCGTTCTTTATAGTGCGCGTCACCCAGGCCGAAGTCCAGCCTTGTTACGCCCTCCCGAACCAGTTCGTCCACCATTCTGATAAAAGTCAAGGTCCCAACCTCGAAATCCCTGACGTCGGGTGTATAGCCGGTAGCGGCGGAGTGAAAAGCCCCTTTATAGACGTTTCCCATCCAAAATGCCTTTGGGTTGCCGGCGATTTCCAAGAGGAGAACCCTCAGTTGATTATTGCGAGCAAAGAGGGCTAGCCGCTCTCGATTTTCGCGATTGTCCACGAAACCGGCGCCCAGCCCCCGCTGATAGGTTGTCCGTGCCACAGCCTCCATCTTGTCGCATAGTTCGGGAACGTCGATGCTTCCTGCGCACCATTTCCAGGCCACCCGGCCTGGAAAAGCATTTTCGAGGTCCCGCTCCTTTCTTCGTATCCAAGTCCGGTGCTTTGAGCGCATCCGGCGGAGCAAATAGCCAGGCTCGCTTTGAAGGGGCATGTCGCGGTGAATCGCCCAATCGGAGAAGACCGCTCCGCAATTGTGTGCCGACTTGTTTTGCAGCACCGCCCAAAGGCTGCTCACCCTATCGGGCAGCATGTGAAAGTTGACGACATCCATTTCTCGGCTGGCCATCATGGCGGAAAGCGCCTCGATTGCGGCCGCAGCCATTCTGGAATCGAGTTCGCCAAGAATTCCCTCATGGATAAAGGTCAATACTTTTGCTTTCACCCCAGGCAACTTCGCGTAACCCATGGAAGGCCGAACAACCAGCCGCTCCAATCGTCCTGCCATGATGGCCCGGCAGCTACCGTCCTCCCAGAATCCCAGAGCAAATGGGGCCATTACATCGGAACGCAACCGGCAAACCAGCATGAAATGGTCGTAGTCGCTGTTCGGGTGGTGCTGAAGGGATTGCCATGCAGCAGAAAGGGCCTGAATATCCTCGAATCCATTATAAATTTGAACATCCGGATTCAACGTGTGCTCTCCCGGAACCCTTCAGGATGCCAGCTGAAGCGATAAAGAACTCCGATTAAGGCGGGAACAGGGACTTGGCATTTTCCCGCGATCCCTGTTCTTATAGGAGTGCCCGATTTCCAATAAGCAACTACCTCGAATTGATTCGCGAAGCCTGCCTTTACGAATTGGGGATCATGGCCGTCATAGGACTATTGACCGAGTGACATTCTGAAGTTCTTCGGAGTTCCCAGCTGGGCTGGGTCACCTGACTTGTATACAAACGCTCCGAGATCCCAAGGCTGGCTGCTATCCCTTATGTCACCAGCGGCATCAGTCGAAAAAAGGGCAGAAAGATTCTTGCCACTTCGGATGCCTGGGCTGCCGTCAGTCAGATGGAAATCGAGACCGTCTCGGTTTACAAAGCGAGGATCAAGGCCATTAACCCCGTGTAATTCGCTGAACCCTGTCTTGGTCGTACCGGCCCCCGTGCCGATGACCAAGTTGTAGTCAGCCTCAAATCCTTGAAGCGGTTCGGCACCCGTGGGTACATAAGTCCCATACCAGCCTACGTTGGTTCTTGAAGGATCGCTGCCGCACTCGACGAAGATGTTGTTGTAGACTTTCGCATAGTGTGCAGAACCACGATCAGTGGATGCACGGAAAACAATAACTGTCCCTGTGTTCCTACCAGACCTGTAAAAAACATTATTATAAAAGGTAAAATTATCAGCATAAATATTCATGCTGCATTCCACATTAATAAATATATTGTTACGCCAAGTCCAGAATCCGACATTTCCAGTGGGAACCAGCTGAGTATCTGTGAATTGTCCAATCTGCGCACCAACGCAATTATATGCAAAATTGCCCTCAACAATGACATTCAGAGCAATTTCTCCATTATCGGCAAACGATTGAATCAAGTCAGTGTGATTAGTATTACCTATAAGGTTTGACCAGTTCTCGAACGTGTTCCCGCGATAGGTCGTGTTGGATGACATGGCCCTAATAGCGTCCCAGCCTTTTGTACCGGTAAAATAGTTGGCTTCTATCAAGTGCCCTTGCCCCTGGGTTGCCAATGCGTGGAATGAAGGTTCCACAAACCGGTTCTGACTGATTAAACAGTTCGCTGGGTTTACACCGAAATCCCTTCCATCCATCAAGACTCCATATACATTAACTATAGAAGGAGCGTGGGCGATAAGGTTCTTAATGATCTTGGTTCCTTGAGCTGTAGGCTTTATAGTGAATGACCCTTGATATGCTGGCACCGTTTCACCTGTTACGGTGAAGC
>CAZGQL010000053.1:0-11372 GCA_964527905.1 uncultured Syntrophobacteraceae bacterium | reverse complement strand
TATAATATGGCGCTGAAAATACCCATCCATAGGTCATCACTGTTCCATTAGCAATAAACATGATAGGATTGTCTTTCGTACCACTTGCCCCAGTACATTTCACTATTTCATGGTAAATACCGCTCAAAACATAAACAGTATCACCCGCCTTTACGCTATTGGCAGCTTTCTCAATAGTCAACCATGGCAGCGCTTCTGTTCCAGGATTTGAATCAACGCCTGATTTGCTGACATAATAAGTCGCCGCTATCACTGATTGGACCATGATGCAGGAAAGAATCGTCATGAACGCTGCAAGCCGTCGGAAAAATGGCCTCTGGCTGGGTAAAAATAAGACGGATACAAAACATAAAACCGCTTTAATTAAAACACAAGAAATCATTCGAGGTAGATTATGCTTTTCCATGAAACACCACTCCTTTATAAAGCCTTCAATGTATATTTTAAGAGCCATCAATCCTTTAAAGTCTCCTCACCCTTGCATGAATCTCGATGAATCATTCACTCCCAGACCCTCCTGAGAGAATCCGTGTCAGCCGTTCACCGAGCAGCCCAGCCAGCAAAACAGATGCTTACCGGATTAGCAATAAAGGAGCCAAGTAGATTGTGCAGCAGTGCGGGACTATGACTCTTATTATTTATATAGTCAAATCAAATACTTTTGAATCGTACGCTCATTCAGTTGGCGTGCCTTTGAATTTCACTCGAAGGAAGATACTTGTCGAAACGAGTCCAAACTACAAGCATGGCATTCCAGGAATTCTACATCCGACCTGTATGTGGTGTGCGATGCGCTGCGCTCTCACCTACGCGGCGCATGAAGGTGGAGTCCTCGTTGGCGAAACCGTCCTCCAGCCTGAGACACAAATGGAACCAATCATGGCCAAGGTCGTATAAAGAAAAAGAAACGACTGGTCAAAGTACGATACTGAAATACACGTTACAGTATGGGCAAAGAGTGAAGCTCCAAGACACCAGACAAGAAACTGATCAGCAATGGGACCGCCCCTGCCAGCACGCAGCGCTTCGCCCACATAGCGGAAACCCAAGGCTAAAGTCAGGATAAACAAAAACATCAAAGGCAAACCACCAAGGACCCCCATCTTTATGAAGTGGTTCGTGATGTCCGCATGATCCTCACTCCAAGAAACACCGGTCACCATCCAGTGCCGCGTATAGTCGGTACCGGCCCACCACCATTCTCCAAGGTGCTCTATTGCAGACTCAATAAGCCGCGCTCTGTGCCAGCCCGTGCTTCCACCTACCAGGTCTATGCGCGCAATTAGGTAATAGGCTGGAGCCTTCATCACTAAGTCCAGCGACAGGTAACCTAGGATTGCAGCTATGCGCAACTGCCGGGTGAGATGGCGCCAACGCCAAAGCATAAGCGCGATGACTGCGAAGATCAGACTCATGAGTGGCCCGCTCGATGCAGAGGTTAGGACCATCATGAGACATGCAGCCAGACCAGTTTTAGCCATGACCGGGCTCGTGCGCCATATACCGATCATCAACGGAACACAGACCGCCCCCACGGTTCCGGCAAGAATGGGATGGCTAAACGGCCCTTGAGACCGAAAACGGCCATTGCGGAGATAAACTTCATTCGGTACACCACCTAGAGCAGAAAAAAGGTTGGTGTGCGTCAGTTGTTCGTTGAGCATTGCCAAGGCAACAGGTATTAAAAGGATGGCCGTCATTTTCACCAAGGAAGTAACATCCTCAAAACTCTGGCAGAAACAACGGACCAAGAAATAGATGCCCAACGTATTGTAGGCAAGTCCGAGCCGGTTCACGAGAACTTCATGGGGTTCCCGATGAAATGGACTGGCACACAGAGCCCATGAGGCCCAGATGACCATTAGCCAGTCCAAGCCACACAGCCCCCCTGTAGGCCGCTCATGTCTAATCAAAATGCGGGCTGCACCGACAGCCAGTAAAATGCGAATGACAGAAAAGTGAAATGGCCCAACGATGAGCATCTGTCCGAGAGTCATATAACAAGAAGCCGCCAGCAAGGGCAGTAAAGCCCAGCGTCTTGGCACCGCTAACAATGCCAAACTTGAAATCACAGTAAAAATAATCGATACAGTTGTCACTATGAAAATACCTGATTTGCCAACCCGACCGCTGCTATATATAGATATGCTTTTTCAGAAGTGAAACTGAACCGATATCAATAAAAACCACTACCTTCAATCTGCAACACGTCAATATATTGTATCACTACTCTAGAGCCCCTTATTACCACTTCAAAGCCGGGTCATATGGACAGCGCCCATATTCTGCAGATTGCACCCTTTTGAGTTGGACCATACTGTTAAGAAGATCTCTTCCGTGGCGATATCCCTGAGCAAGGCCCCCTCCTTCGCTTTTCCAAAGCCAATTGTGCAGCACGATAAGTTGCTCTAACACGATTACCCAGTGTAAACAGAAGCAGGCTAGAACGACTCTCGCAAGCATCGTAATGGCCAAGGTAATTTACCTCACGTCCCAACTTCCCGGCTAAACCTGTCTTAAATACATAGCTCCCGGGGTTACGTTCTGGGTTGACGCCGCCAAGATCAAGGGACTTAAGGCCTTGCGATTTAAGCGATTCCACCATCTTCCACCACAAGAGATAGGATGCGTTCTTTTCTCGCCCAACCAATCCTGTGGCAGCCAGCACAGGAAGACCGGTGCTGCCGACCACAGCCCATGTCAAAGCTGCAGCCGGCACTCCATCCACATAGCATATGAGATTTTGAAATTTCAGTGCCTGCGGTAAATATTTTTGAATGGTCACGAGTTTGTTATAATCGGCAAACTCAGCAAACTGCTTCCGTTGCTGCATTTCCTTGTAGATGTCAATCCCCACTGCAAGAAGTTTTTCATCAAGGCCTGAGATTAGTGTAAGGTTTTCCCTTTCAGCATACCCCAATACCTGTCTCCATTTACGCCGCGTGTTCATACGCAGTTCATCTAGCGGCCGAGAAAGGTCAAGAATCAGAGTCCTCATGTTCTGAGAGCTGTGATGATATCCCTCAGTCACAAATGTCTCATTAATAAGGCTTGAGTTTGGATCTTCCCAAAAACAATACGGATATACACGTAAATACATCTTACGCTCAAGAACAAACTCTTTTTTCAATACCTTCAGCATATGGCTAAGGTTATCCAAAGAGTCCTCTTCATTCTTCAGCTTCCACAAAGGCCCCCATCCCACATAGGCAATTCCGCCCCGGAAGAATGGGGGTGCGACTATCCGCACTTGGGCTATAGAGACTATACGGCTACCTTTCTTGATCACTATGTGGCACAAGTTACCATTGCCCCATCGGGCTGTTCCGTATGCCAAAGTCTGATAAACAGTAGCGTCATCGAAGAGTTGCAGACCATATGACCAGTCATTATTGTTAAGTATACGTATCTCAGCATGGTATTGCTCATTTCCATTATTTGCTAACATAATATTCCTCACAGTACACAGTTATGCGCACTAGGGAAAAAGAAAAACTCAAAACTATTATCAGCTAACTGAGTCTACCTGGAACTGATAACTAGAAGTGATTAGCCCAGAGATTCTTACAAAAAAAAGAAACTAATTTAGAATAGCTAGATATTGTGTCTTTTACGTAAATATTTTTCGATTTGTTAAATATTTTTTTTATGATAGTTATAATAATTCGCAGTGTCAGATGATTGATCATTATCAACAAAAATAATAACCTATCAACGTCACTGTGGTGCTTTTTCCAGTAAAGTAGTTTGGCACGATAAAGCTCTTGATTAAACCGCAGAGAATCTTTAGATGAACTAGCTCCCCCAAGGTGAATAGACTTGGCTAAAGGATAGTATGTAACTCGAAATCCAGCGTTATGAAAGCGTTTACACCAATCGATATCTTCTCCATAGAAGAAGAAATCCTCATCAAGCAGACCAACTTGGTCGATGGCTGAACGTCTTGCTAACAGGAATGCTCCAGCGATTGCTTCGACATCCTGGGTCGTGTTCTCATCCAAGTCGGTCATCTCCGTGCCACAAAATAAAGGCAAATTTGGGAAAACCCTATGTAAGCCGAGCGCCACACACAGTGTTCGCCAAACCGTAGGAAATCTCTTACATGACAATTGAAAACTTCCATCACCATTTAATAGCTTAGGACCAATTACTCCGACGTCTGTATGTTCTTTCATATATTTCAAAAGAGCTTCAATACATCCATTTAATACTATTACATCAGAATTAACAAGGCAGATATATTCACTTTTTGATTGTTCAATTGCAAGATTATTCGCTTTAGCAAAACCAAGGTTTGTAGTATTTTCAACCACCACTACATCGGGAAAGGCTTCTCGAACAGCTTTGGCAGACTCATCAGATGATGCATTGTCGATCACTATAATCTGATATCCTCCAGGAACTCTTAAATTTTTTAAAGACCTAATGCAATCCAGCAATAGTTCCCGTGTATTCCAGCTTATAATGACTATAGAAAGTTCTACGTGTTTCCCTATATCCATGGCCTGAAACATCTCATAAATCCATGCTATTGAAAATAATAGACTTTGGTCAACATTGTATCAACGATAGATCGTTTCTATCCTTCCTATTTTTAACGAGATTCCATAGAGCCATCCAGCGGTAAGCACCACGGGCTTTTAGAAACAGCTCGAGTGTCCAATCGTCTGGACTGGTATGGAAGCGACCAATTACATAGCGATCCTCTCTCGGATAAGCCAGACAAGGATCGATCGTGAACACCAGCCGGTAACCAGCCTGCTTAGCCAACTCGACGGAACGAGCGTTGTATGCGCCATGCGGGAAGCTGAACACATCAACCGATCGCCCAGTAATCTGCTCCAATTCTTCCTTGGAGTGGGTGAGTTCACGCAAGGCTGTTTCTTCATCCAGTTTAAGAAAATTGGTGTGACTGACGGAGTGTGAACCAATAGTGATGAAAGGGTTACTTGTTAGCTGTTTGAGGATGCCTACCGACATCACTCGTTCGTTATGAACGGGTGACTCATCGCTGTTAATCCACGAGGGAGTTTTCCCGAATGAGCCGGTAGGCACGAACACAGTCACTGGAATTTTCCGCATTGTAATCTCTGGAAGTGCGTTCTCCGCAAAGGAGACAAAGCCATCATCAAAAGTGACCATGATGCGATATTGATTCTCAGTGACAGAATTGTGCTCCAAGCCTGAAATGGAAATGATGGTACCTAGTCGCAAGAGCAGGTCCATCTGCTTGCCGAAACGCTCCCGTTTGGCCTCTGTCACATCGTGGTAGTAAAGGACGACGGAGCGGGCAGGGAGCAGTCTCGTCCCTACAAGGCTGCAAGCAGTGTTGTGTAGGCTGTCCAGAAGCCACACAAGACTGCTGATCCCAACCTTTATAACTCTACGGCCGAGCATTAAGTAATTTCTCCTTGCTCCTAAAATAACGTAAGCTTACTTTACCTTGATAAAAAAGCGTAGCCTCAACCTTTATAAGCTTAGGACAGCCGAACCCATTTCAATTACAAATTCATTTCATAGTGGGCGTTATTTCCATATACTTTTTTTTCCCAATAGCCGTCTTAATTGTTGTTTTCGCAAATAACAAATCAACTCTGGATCCTCGACTTGAGGGACTTGCTTTACATATCCAGAGGCAAATCCGCATAACAGGCCAGTTGCTGCAATCAGATAGGGGCGTTCAAGCATGCGCTTCATACACTTCAGGGTCATGAACAAAGGATGATAGCCGCTCACATAATTTGCCATGCCGTTCTTAACCCAAGACTTCCAGGTCCCATCAGCCAGACCGGTAGGTCTGTAGTGTTTTACAAATATGTGAGGAAAACTCCTTGTGTTCCACCCGCACATATTGGCCTTTACCTCATCTAAGGTGTCCCATCCAGGAGCTTTGATAAGCCCTCCGATGGCGCCCCAACAACCACGTCGGTATATTTTTGTGGCGCCCCTCACATGAAAGAGCGGCGCCTTTTCGTTAGCAACAAACTGACCCTCGACGAGATTCTGTATTGTCCCTCCTCCGATGCCCAGACTTGCATCCCGCTCGAATTCCTGAAAGCATTGTTCGAAATAGTCGGGATCAAAGCCAAGGTCGCCATCCAGCTTGACCAGGTAGTCCCAGTCGGCACCATCAATCATTTGGTATCCATCGTAGAAGGCTTCGATGACGCCGCCCCCGGCCTGTCTGTACCCCCGGTCTTTTCGGTGAACGGCGACGATCCAAGGATCCCGCGCCGCAGCCTCGTCGATGATTCGCCCTGTCTGGTCAGTCGAGCCATCATCGACGATCACCCAGCGGTCTGGTAGGATCGTCTGTCGGCGCATGGAATTGATGGTGTGGTGAATGTGCTCTGCTTCGTTGCGCACGGGCGTGATGACAGCGTAGCGGGGCTGGTTCATGTTGCAATCCTTTTGGAAATGAGCGTCCCCCCGGTCCACGTTGCTTACTTCTACAGGCTTGTCCATCATGGCAGGGTCAGCAATCCTGCCAGCAGACACCGCTTCGGGGCCGTCACGAGCCGTCTCATCCGCTTTAAGTATACTTGAAAAGGGTAAATCCAGGCGTAGGCCCCGACCAATTTCGCATGAAGAAAATCAAGATCATCGCTTTGATTCACGGGAATTCGCTTCATAAACATGAAATCTTCGTGTCTGTCGGCAAAGCCGATTCGTGTTGTTACTCCGTAACGATAGCCGGTTCCATGCAGTAGCTCTTTTAGCTGCTTCGTGAACTCCGTGAAGCCGTCAGGAAAAGCAAAAGGGTAGCAAAACGATTGGATCTCTTGGCCCAAGTGAAGCTGGATCCTCTTTTTGGAAAGCGCGATCTCCGTTTCCAACTCATCTGATTCTAGGGCGGACAAGTCAGAGTGCGTCAGGGAATGCGAGCCGAATTCCACTCCCATGGCATGGAGCTCCCGCACCTGGTCCCAGGTCAAGCATTGCCTGTTCTTAAACGTCGATCCCGGGTCATCGATGAAGGCCACGGGCAGGAACACCGTGGCGGGAAAACCGTATTGACGGAGGATCGGGAAGGCTTCCGTATAAAAATCCCGGAACCCGTCGTCGAACGTGAGAACCACATTCCGCCGGTCAAGATCTTGCCCGTTTCGCAACAGGTCAACCGCATGGCCAAGCGACACGACATGGTAGCCGTTCTCATGCAGATACCTCATATGATCGGCGAACCGTCGGGGTGTCGTCGTGGTCTGGTAGTAAGGATGGACGCCCCTTTCCACCTCATCCGAGATGCTGTGATACATGAGGATCGGAATCCCGGGCTTCCTCGCGATCCATCCCTTGCGCAGGAGCGGCTCCATGACACGGAGGGTCACGAGTCGGTCAAGACGCATCCAGTCCGCTCCGGGTCGTCTCAACGGGAACCCACCAGTCGGTCCACCAAGTGGAGGTAACCCTGTACCTTGGTGTTCCAAGTGTACTCGTGGGCAAGGCGCAGGCCGTTTTCGGCAAGGCGCCTTCGCGCCGAATCATCCCGGGCCAGCGCGACGATGGCCTCGGCGAGGTCGCGTTCGTCCTCGGACCGGAAAAATCGCACCAGAGAATCGTTGAAATAGTAGCGGTCGATCCGCGTGTCCGAGGCGACAACCGGCACTCCCAGGGCCATGAACTCGAGGATCTTGGTGCTGAAAGCTTCCCCCCCGAAGCCGCGCGCGCGCTTGGGTACAACTCCAAGGTCGGCCGCCTGCATCACCCGCACGATTTCTTCGATGGGCACCACCGGGTGGAAGATCACCCGGTCCCGAAGGCCAAGATCTTCGGCTAAACGCTGGAGATTTTCCGTTTCAGGCCCTTCCCCGTAGATGTGGAAGCACGCTTCGGGCAAGCGCTCCTTAACCAGTGCGAAGGCCTTCACGGCCACGTCCACCCCCTGGTGCCGGTTCAAGGTCCCCGGGTACAAAAGCGTGAAACCGTTTTCCACCCTTCGCTCCGGCGCCGCCCGAAAGATGGCTCCATCCGGGTAATTGAGGATCGTCGTGCACTTCGATGCGTGGACCGAACGCTCGATGAGCCTTTCACGCCAAAGATCATTGGACACGATCACGTGGTCCGCAAAGGCACAGGAAAGCTTCTCCAGCCGCTTGAGCACGTTGAAAATGGTCCGATCCCCGCGTCCGTCGAACTTGCTCGCATAGAATTCGGGAAGGATGTCGTGGATGTCCAAGATGAGCTTGGCCCCCATGAGCTTGGGGACGATGGCGGCGAACACCTCGAAATCCGGCACATTGTGCACATGGACCAGATCATATGGGCAGCGCACGTGACGGCTGGTGAGGAAAGCGAACGACCTCAACAGAAAGGCCAGGATTCTGTACAGATACGCCTGCTTGCCCTTTTCGTTCACGACCCGCTGTTGGATGCGGTACACCCGGACGCCCTTGTCGATGCCAAACGGACGCTGCCCCTCCCGGCGCAGGGCGATGACGTCCACCTGGTCCCCCCTTCTCTGCAATGACTCGGCATAACGCTTCACGCGGTTGTCGGCATCGTAGAAGGTGTAAGCCACCATGCAGACCCGAAGGGGCTTCCCGGCCCCCGGTCCCGATGAGGTTGACGGGGGAACATCACGCGCGGGGATCCGTCGCGGCCCTGCGTTCACGGGCAGCGATCTTGACTGCGGGGTGGGGAGGGGTTGATCCACGTCCGCAGAACAATCAGAAATGGCCGGCTCCATGGAATCGGCCGGCACACTAGCTTCAGCAAGAGGATACACACCCAAGACCTTCTCCATGCCGTTTGTGGTCGCCCTCATCCAGAAATCCGCCAGGTCGCGAGGTAGGACATGCCAGTAGTGTCCGTCGAATCGGCTGCGAAGATGCTCCAGAAAGGATCGATAACGCGCCACGGGGTATTCGTCGAGGGCAGGCTTCCCTGGACCGAAGCACATGTAGTCCGGGTGGCTGTTAAGCAGGCCCAGGCCGCCGCGCTCGGCGATCCAATGCAGCTTCCGGCGCCAGATTTCAATGGACGGTTCCTGCAGGAGTATGAATACGGTGTAGTCCTGCGGGAGCGTGTAAGGCAGCTCCACATAGCCTCGGCCGCGCGCGCCGTCGTTCAACCAGACCGGGAAAATCGAGTGGAGGGAATCGGGCTGGGGCTCGAACGGGTCCGTGTCAAAGGTGGACGAATCGTAGACGATGTCCAAATCGTGGAGCCACTCCAGGTTGTGGTGCATGGAGGGCGAACGGAACCCGACGGCGTTCCACTCCTTGAGGACGCGGTTGATGCGGGCGGCCTGCTTGGTGAAGGAGGCGCGCGAATGATAGAGGCTCCCGTCGTGGGTCAGGCCGTGGACGCCCACCTCAAAACCGCGTTCCGTCAATTCACGCCGGAGGGACTCTGGAACGTCGTAGTCCTCCGCCACGAAGTTGAAGGACGACCTGAAGCCCAGGCTTTCCTCGAGGTCTGCGACGCGAAGAACTCGATCGAGGCCCCGCCTGGATTCCACGTCGTGGGTCAAAACGAAGGCGAACCGCTTGCCGTCGGGCCAGCCGGTCCAGCCCTCGGGCGGCGCGGCAGCACCTTCATGAATGGGCCAGATGTCCGCGACCTTGGGAAGCTGGTGCCGGATCAGCTTACGGCGCAGGGCAATCTGGAGCCGGCGCGGGATGAGGAACTTGGCGAAGTAGTAAAGGCGGAGGTGCTTTCGGAGCATCAGGGGCTTTCAGGGAATAAGAGCCAAGAACAAGGGAAAAGACAAGGCACGAAAGAGAAGGTGACTCACGCGGAGGCACGCAGAACGCAGAGAAAAGCCATGAAATTCAAAAAAGACTGAAAAGACTTCTTCAGAGACCGTGCGATTCCCTCGAGAGGGCTCTCGCGCCTTCCCACTCGTCCAACAGACCATCCTGCTCAATACGCTGCTGCAGCCACTCGAAATCGATCTGCCCATGGGAGACCAGGAGCATTTCGGCGATGTGCCTCAGATGCTTTTCCGACCTGCCTTCCCGATAGTACTGCAGCTTCCGGAAGATGACGTATTCAATGGGGGCGATCCAGATGGTTTCACCTTCGTGCCGAGGCGCCCCCAGACGCTTCGCTTCCCTATCCAGGGCCTGAGCAGGAGCAACCGACGTCAGGCGGCATGGCGGTATAGGACCTGGCCCGTCATGCGCAAGAGTGGAACGGGCATGGCCTGAAAGATTCGGCGCTGGAACCACGAAACGGTGGGCTGAGCCGCTTGGAAGCGGTGGATCTTCACGTCGTAGCGGCAGTAGGCCAGGGTTTCCTCGGATGCCGCCCAGCCCTGCTTGAACTGAAGCAAGCCCGTATTTTCAGGTTCCGTGCGCCCGAAGCAGAGCGTCCCGAATCCCCTGGATGCGTACGAGCGGATGGCTTCCCACATGACCAGGTTGTTGGCCCGAAGGTGCTGAAAACGCCGGTCCGAGGCACCATACTTGTAAACGGCCCGCCTTCCGAAGGTCAGGAAAACGGCCCCGGCCACGACCCGGCTTTCGGCGTGGGCCAAGAAGATTTCGCCCAGACCGCGGGAAAGAAGGTGCTCGCGGAGCTTCTCGAAGAATCGGTACGGCTGGGGCGGCACGCCATGCATCTTTCGGGTGAGGCAGTTCAGACGGTAGAACTCGCGGAGGGCCTCGGTGGATGTCCCACGGGTGACGGTCACGCCGGCCCTTTTCGCTTTGCGGATGTTTCGGCGGG
The DNA here is from genome assembly GCA_964527905.1 of uncultured Syntrophobacteraceae bacterium. GTDB lineage: Bacteria > Desulfobacterota > Syntrophobacteria > Syntrophobacterales > Syntrophobacteraceae > CALBZH01. The sequence continues at coordinate 698 of CAZGQL010000053.1, read as the reverse complement.
TGCTGTCCCTCAGCTTCGCGTGGAGCACGGTCTCCCCCGGCGTCAGGTCCAGAGTGTGCCGCAGAAACGAGGCCGAAGCCGGGATGTCGGAAGATAGGGACACGTCGCTTCGAAGCTCGATGGATTTCCAGCCCCTGCGCATGCCATGGTCGGCCAGCACGGAGATGATCTCGTGCAGGTCCACCCCGGGAGGAGGTAGGCACCGGCAGTAGTCGGTGAAGGGGAGAGACACGCCCCGGCGCCCCGTGAGAACGCTTCGCACATCCATGACCGGAATGAGGGCCTCGAGGGCACCGTTTTCAAAGGAAGTGAAATAAACGGGCTCATAGCCGTAGGATTCCTGCAGGGCTCGAGCCCAGGCGGCCGTATGGAAGACGGTACCCTCCGGGTGGCCGAGGATCCGCTCGTCCCAGTCGGGGATGCTCAGAGGGTTCAGGATGTCGAGGGTTGAGCTCATTCGATGGCTGATCCCGCCGGAGATTCTGCATGGACCCGAGCAAGAGCTCGTCATCCCGCATGCTTGCCGCGCTCCTTCCCGGGGACCGTGGTTACCGGCATCGGGGGGGGAGCTTTGTCCCGTCTTCTCAGTGATCCCACGACCGTGGGGTTACCGACATCCTAGGGGTGCCTTGTCTTGTCGTCCCGGTGATCCCCCAACCGTCGTCCCCGCGAAGGCGGGGACCCAGTGCCGATCAAAG
>CAZGQL010000052.1:20021-27015 GCA_964527905.1 uncultured Syntrophobacteraceae bacterium | reverse complement strand
GTGACGTTCAGGGCGAACCCGTGGCTCGTGACTCGGCCGGCACTGATCCGGGCCCCGATGGCAGCGATTTTTTCGTCGCCGACCCACACGCCGGTCCAGCCGGGGATTCGTTCCCCTCGAACGCCGAGCACCGAGAGAGCCTGGATCAGGACTTCCTCGAGGTCCCTCATGTAACGGCCGACGCCCCCCGGTCGTCCGAGGAGACTCAGGATGGGATAGCCCACCAGCTGCCCGGGGCCGTGAAAGGTCACGTCCCCGCCGCGGTCCACGTGGTGGAGCGCAACGCCCCGGTTCCCAATCGTTGCCGGATCGATCAGCAGATGGGCCGGATCGGTGCGCCTACCCAGGGTGAAAGTGGGCGGATGCTCGAGGAGCAGGAGCGTGTCCTCGATCCGGCCGGTGCTCCGTTCGGAAACGAGACGCTGCTGCAGGTGCCACGCCTCTTCATATTCCACGAGTCCCAGCCAGGCGGTGCGGCATCGGATGCGCCCCGGTTTCATGTCCCTTTCCGCAGCGGCAGGATGTGGGTCGAGCTGCCGAGGAAGGCTTCGGCAGCCTCCTCCTCGCCCTCGGACAGGGTGGGATGGGGATGGATGGTCAGGGCGATGTCCTCGGCCGTCGCCCCCATTTCGATGGCCAGGGCGCCCTGAGTGATCATCTCTCCCGCTTCCCGGCCCACAATGCCCATCCCGAGCACCCGCCCGGAATCGGGGTCCACGAGGAGCTTCGTCATCCCTTTGAAGATCCCCATGGAGGCCGCCCGGCCCGACGCGGACCACGGGAACCGGGACACCTTCACCGGGCGCTGCAGGCGACGGGCCTCGTCCTCGGTGAGCCCGCACCAAGCGATCTGCGGGTCGGTGTAAACCACGGCCGGGATGGTCTGAACATCGAAGGCGGAAGCCTTGCCGGCAATCACCTCGGCCGCCACTTTCCCCTCGTGCATGGCCTTGTGGGCCAGCATGGCGCCTCCGACCACGTCCCCAATGGCAAAAATGTGTGGATCATGGGTCCGTCGCTGAGCGTCCACCTGGATGAACCCACGTTCGTCGGTCAGGACGCGCGTGTTTTCGAGGCCCAGGCCGGCGCTGTTGGGGCGCCGCCCGATGGCCACCAGGGCCCGATCGAAGACGGCCGAAGGAAGGTTTTCCGCGCCCGTGAAGGTGGCTCGCACCTGGTTGCCCTCCTCGACCAGGGAGGCGACCCCCGTGTTCAGGTGGATGGCCTTGAAGAGCTCCTCGAGGCGGCGGGCGACGGGCTGGACCAGGTCGGCGTCGGCGCCCGCCATGAGGCGGCTCCCATACTCCACCACCGTGACGTCGCTCCCAAGCGCTCCGTAGACGGAGCCGAGCTCCAGGCCGACGTAGCCGCCTCCCACGACGAGCAGGGTCCGGGGAATGTCCGCCAACGCGAGGGCGCCCGAGGATCCCATGATGCGGCCGCCGGTCTTGAACTCGGCGTTGGGCAGGGGGCTCGCGGCAGACCCGGTGGCGATGATGGCGTTGCGGAACTTGAAATGGGGGATTTCGCCGCCTGCCACCCGCACCCGGTCGGAGCCCTCGAAGACCGCGTGGCCCTGGATGACCTGGATGCCCCGCTTCTTGGCGAGATCGCTCAAGCCGGTTGAGAGCCTCTCGATCACCCGGTTTTTCCAGCGGCGCAGCGTCTCCAGGTCCAGTTCAGGCGGACCAAAGCGGAGGCCCATTTCCTCGGCGTTCCGAGCGTCGTGGAGGAGCTCCGTCACGTGGAGCAGGGTCTTGGAGGGAATGCAGCCCCGATACAGGCAAACCCCGCCGAGACGCCCCCCGGCGTCGATCACCGTCACATCCATGCCGAGGTCCGCGGCGCGAAACGCCGCGGCATACCCTCCCGGGCCCCCTCCGATCACCAAAAGATCCGTTTCCTGCGTGAGCTCGCCCATCACCATGACGTATCCACCTCCAACAAGGTCGGGGATCTGAGAAAGTCATCAGTGCCGAAGTCGGCCCTGGTCCACTCCATCAGCGTATCGAAAAAAGGGGCCCGGCGCAACGTGGTGCCGCCTGCTTGAGGGATCGGGAACTCTCCTGGATGGGAGCGCCTGCAGCAAGGGCGGGGCTCCCCGCAGCAGGACGATGCGGGACTCTCAAAGACGGCGCGGGGGTTGTGCTCCGGGGGGGAATCGCTCCCTCACATCCGATGGCGCAAGGCCTCATAAGCATCCGTCAGATCGAGAAAATCATCGTGGCGACCGCCGCAGTCGGGATGGGCGTCCTTGGCTTTTCTTCGATACAGCCGAGCGAGATCTTCCTGGGTCATGTTTTCGAATTCCCGACGAGTGAGATCGAAGCGCGCCAAGGCCTCGTCCGTGGAAAGGGTCCGAGATGGAACGGGCGAGGGACTCTGGCGTCGATTTCGAAAGAACCGGCTGAAATCCCCAAATTCCATGCGGGCGGCCGCCGGAGCGTCGAAGTAAAGAATCGCGTAACGTTTGAGATACTCATGGAGATGGTTCGAATCGTCCCGGTCGACGCCTCGGAAAAAGGCGCGGTCGTCATTGAGAGCACACAGTTCGTCGATGAAGAACTGGTCGACCTTTTCGGGATCAAGGGCCAGGGGGTGATGCCTGAGAAGACTGCCGGCAAAGTAGAGGTCGAGGTGGAGGGCGGCGTATAGGTAGTTTCGGGTTTCATGGGGCCGCAGGGCCCGCTCCATCCCCTCGATCGTATGCTCGACCTCGTCTCGGCTCTTGTCCACCAGGATGCTCAAAAACTTCAGAGGCCCGGCGTCCAGATTCCCCATATCCATGCGGCCGCAGCGAAGGTAATGGACCCGTCGCTTATCGAACTGATGCATCCGCTGGATTTGCTCCTCACGTGAGGGAGCCGTGGGGGGCCTGGCCCGGGATGGAGCCCGGCGTGAGAACTGGTGGAGGACGCGCTGCAGGTGCGGCGCCAAAAAAGGGAAGAAGGCCTCCTCCAGTTGCTCCTCGTCATAAACGGCACCCATCTCATCGAGGCGTTCGTGGAGGAGCGGTTCGAAATAAAAGCCGTTGCCCCCTGGATAGACGATCCAGGAAGAAGGGTCGAATCCAATATCGATCAGGTCGCGATGACGCCAACAGTCGCCTTGGAGGAAGGATTCGCGCAGGACGTAATGGTGAAGGGATCCGTTTTGGACCCGACGCAGGTACACCGGGAGCCTCCCGTCGAAAGGAAGTTGACCTGAGGCCGTTTCAGGACCGTATCCATCTCGCCACCCCAGCGGGGGCAAGGGCCAGGAGGTCGGTAAGAGTGCATTCCGGCCTCCACGGACAGGAGGGTGGGTGGGGCACACCCAAGTGGGGTGACCGCCTCCCTGGATGTCCATGGAGCAACTTAGAAAATATACTGCCTGGGAGACGGGGAAACAAGGGAGGGCTCGTAGGGGGTTCGGAGGAAGGGGGCTGCAAGGGCTGGGGGGTGCTTCGGAGTACCGACGAAAAGGGCCCGGGAGATTACCTCCCGGGCCCCTTGACGCTGACTGTCTCAGCCAACACTCAGAGAGGAGAATCATAGCGAAATTTGCGGTGCGGTACACGCATTCCGTCATGCACGCGCAGGCGGGCACCGAACTCGTAGGCATCCTGGTCGTTGGGACGCAGGCTGTACGCATCCCCGGCGATCAGGTAGGCGCCGACCACATCCAGCACCAGGCCGTCCACGATCTTCTGGGTGAGGGTGAGGTTGAATTCATGACCGATTTCGTTGTCGAATTGCAGATCGCCCTTGAAGAGATTCTGGGCGGTAAAGTAGTCGTTGAGGAAATCCTGCTGGCCGAAGAAATCGCCGGGACGCTTGGGACCGGACACGACGTCCTCGGAGGTTCCGAAATACCAGTAGGAGAAAGACAGCTTCGTGGTGGGAAGGACCTGCCAGGCAGCGCCGGCGGTCACCGTCCACAGGTTGCTCGGCATCGGGTAGCCTCTCCACTGCAGATCTTCATGCATGGGAGCCCGGTTATCGAAGATACCGCCGCCGATGATTTCAGAGAAGTACTTGGATGTGGCGAGCGGGTAGGTGAACCAGTCGATGTCGCCGGTCTTCTTGCCCGCCGGGTGGTTGGGCGTTCCGAAGCTGTCGGCGATGTCCTCGGGACCGCTGGTGTAGAAACCGCCCACGTTGAAGGTCCAGGGACCGCAGAAATAGCTGAGTCCGGCATCCACCATCCAGCCCTCGTAATCCATCGTGCGGCTCATACGGCTGATGGGGCGACCCGTACCGTCGGCGTTGAAAGCGAGGATATCGACCGAACCCAAGTTCTTGATGAAGGTCAGGTATGCGGACAGGTAATCCACTTTGTAGCGCAGGTCGAAGCCCAGGTTGTACAGCTGGTTGCTCGAGAAGGCAGCCCTTGTGTAAGGCCCACCGAACCCGGCATCCGAAAGATACCTGCGGAAGAAGTTGTTCGGCGTCGAAATGTCGAGCGAGCCGACGGCGGCGTGGGTGACGCCACCCGTGCCGACGAGCTGGTTGGTACTGCTAACCGGCGTGTTGATGACCGTTTGCGGATCCGCGCTGACGTTGGTGTCGCGGCCCCACTGGGCGAAACCTGCGAACGTCGCAGAGAACGGACCACAAACATAGTCGACTACCAACCACAGGTCGTCGATGTTTTCCTGCTCGTTGAAGACATCGTCATTGCGGCCGCCGATGTAGCCGATGCTCGCCTTCAGGCTGGGGTTGAACTTAAAGGTGAGGTTCGCCGAGGAGAAGTCATCGTCCACCAGCCAGGAGTTGAACACGTTGATGCCCTGGATGCCCACCTTGGCGTTGATGGGGAGCATGCCGTTGGGGATGTTGAAGTCGATGTACGAGTTCTTGATGATGAGATCGGCCTGGTCCGCACCCACGCGACCGGAGTTGCTGGAGCTTCCCCAGATCTCGTTGGCCTCGAACTTGGTGACCAGCTTGAGGTTCTCGCTCGCGGTGAAGGTGAAGAACAGCCGCAGACGCTGATCGATCCGGCTGAGATTCTCCTCGCTCAGATCCACGCCGGCGGGGCTGCTCTGGGTGTAGTTGGCGGCAAAGTCATGCTGATCGAGAATACGCGCGCGGAACAAACCGCCGTAGCTGAACTCCACTTTTGCGGAAGCTGGCATGGCCACGGCCACGAGCGCCAGCACCGCAACGGCTACCACGAAATACCTTTTCATTTCCTTCCTCCTCATTAGCTAACCAATCGTTCACTCTTTCCTGAAGCTGGGTGTTTCGCCCCTTTACGCCGCACTGTGCTGGACCACCTCCTCTCTCGTTTCACGCGGTTAATGGTTAAGCCCCTTTTACACTTGTAAAGCTGTCTACATCAGCCTCCAAGGCCGAGTCAAGAAAAAAGTGACGCCGAATCGTTCAGATAGCAGTTCCCAAATGCCGGAAAAATGGGGTAAGGTACCGGCGCAGTCGTGACAGGGAGTCTCAAGGTCCGGTCGCCCCGGGGGCTTGCCGGCCGGGCAAGCTGGACCCTGGCCCATGGTCGCATCCAGGCTATGGACTTCAGCCAATTCAGTCACTCACGCGGAGGCGAGGGCCTAGAAAACCCGAAAAGGCCGCGCTCCCGCATTCGCGGGAATGACGTGGCGACTGACAACTTGATGTGATAACGTGTTGTAAGGCACCACCGCGCCGTAGGGGGGCTGGTCAAACCAGCACCAGGAACATCTTTTCGCCTCAGGAGGAAAACCCTTCCATGAAGACAAGCAGATCAATCCGTCTTCTGACCGCTCTCTTTCTGGCATGCACGCTCGGAATCGTTTCGCTTCCGCCGGGATGGGCGGCGGAAGCGGGACCGTCCAAGGTTGCCGTCCTTCCATTCAACATGCACACTCCGAGCCAACTCCACTACCTTCAGGAGGGCATCCGGGACATGCTGACGTCGCGCCTCTCGGCCCAGGGAAAGGTGCAGGTGTTGGATGCGGCGAGCGTCCGACAAGCCCTCGGAAACGCCAAGGGTGACATCGGTGCGGCGGATGCCTTGCGCGTGGGCAAGACTCTCCAGGCCGATTACGTCCTTTACGGCAGCGTGACGTCCATGGGGCAGGCCATCAGCATCGATGCGAAGATGGCGGCCGTCGCCGGCGGCAAGGAACCCTTGAACCTCTACGCCCAAACGAAGGGTCTCGACGACGTCATCCCCAAGATCAACCAGTTTGCCCTGGAAATCAACCAGAAGGTGTTCGGCCGTTCGGGGGGGGACGCTTTGACGGCGGATGCCGACGAGGTCGCCCTGGCCAACCGCAACCCCGAGCTTCTGCTGCCGGGGGCGATGTCGACCAAGGATCGTATCTCCTACATCAATCCCAATTTTGTTGAAATCACGCCGGAATCCGCTCTGCGTCAGCCCGGCCTGTGGCGGAGCCAGACCTTCAAGGGCGGCGTTCTCGGCATGGACATCGGGGATGTGGACGGGGATGGCAAGGTCGAAATGGTGACCGTGATGCAAAACAAGGTGACGGTCTACCGTCGGGACGCTGACGGAATGAAAACGCTCGGCGTGTACACGGGCGACACATTGGACAACTTCATTTGGGTCACTCTGGTGGACACCAACCGGGATCGCGTCGCCGAAATCTATGTCACCAACCTGAAGAAACGAAACAAAGTCGGGGGCATGCGGGATGAGACCATCCTCGGAGACCGCGGGTTCACGGAAGACGTCTTGTCGTTTTGCCTGTCCCTGAGCGGCGGCAAGCTGCAGCCCGTGGGGAAGCCGGTGCCCTATTTCCTCAACGGCGTGGAATTTCCCGGGCGCGGGAAGGTCCTGCTCGGGCAGAAGAAAGGCCTGCTCAACGAAGGGCCCTTTCACCCGGAGATCATGGAGATGCAGTTGATCGGGACGACGATCACGCCCTCAACGTCTGTCCCGCTGCCGTCCCGCTGCAACGTCTTCAACTTTGCGGTCGCGGACATCAACAACGATCGGGCCAATGAATACCTGGTGATCGATCGGACCTTCTCGTTGCTGGTCCTGAGCAACGCCG
>CAZGQL010000052.1:3933-19989 GCA_964527905.1 uncultured Syntrophobacteraceae bacterium | reverse complement strand
GACCACCAACTCGTTTGAAGGCAAGGTGATGGACCGCCGGTACAACTACGTCGAATTGTTCTCGATCCCGGCGCCCATCCTGGTCACCGACCTCAACAAGGACGGGATTCCGGAAATCGTCCTTCTGCGCAACACGGACACGAAAGGGGCCCTCATGCCGCAAGGGCTCCAATATTGGGAACGGGGGGAGATCGTGTCCTTGTCCTGGGACCAGATGGGGCTCATTGAAAACTGGAAGACACGGGAAATCAGCGGGATGGTCACGAGCCTGCGCGTCGGGGACCTCAACAACGACGGGACCACCGAGCTGGTGGCCAGTCTGGTGCTGGCCAAGGATTTCCTGAAACTTTGGGAATCCAATAGCACCATCTTCAGCTACGATCTAAACATCGGTCCGGCAAAAGGCGACGCCAAGGTCGCCGTGAAGGAAGAGAAAAAGAAGGCGAAATAGCCGGTCAGGAACCATGCTCCGGCGATTCCAGGGATTGTGCGCGGGGAGCGCGGTGGGAAAAAAGTCGGGCGTGGGACCCAGATGGGTCCCACGCCCGATTCATTTCCATGGAAGCCCAAGGCTTTTACCGCTGCATGGGCTGTTGCAAAACCTCGGGATCGTCTCACCGCAGCCCGGTGCCGTCACCCCCATGGCAACAGGGCCCGGAAGCCATCGAAAAGAGGAAATTCCCGTGGCGGGGGAATGAAGCACGAGCACACCCTCAACAGGATAGACCGGCGTCCCCGGCCTGCGATTGGAGGCCCGGGCTGCTCTGATCTTCACGGAACTCCCGCGCAGCTGTGCGCGTTGGAAGGTCCAACCAGGACTACAGCTCGTAGTCGCCCTCCAGATCAAGAATGTATTCGCGGTCCCTCTCCCCGGCGCGAACCGTGAACGTCCCGCTTCCCGTCATGGTCGAGAGCTTCCCCATTCCCTTGTAGACCTTCCAGGTGCCGGTGGTGAGCTTGGTCTTTCCGTCCCGGTTGCCCTCGAACACGCTGCACAGCGAGCCTTCCTTGAAATTCGTGATCGCATAGCCCTTCATGTATCCCGCCCCGCGGATCCGGTCATGGAAGGTCACGCTGCGGCGGGAAACGAACTCGCCCGCGATTCCGACCTGATACTCCAGGGGTTCGCCTTCCATTTCCACCAACATCAGGGCATGGTCAAATTCATCGTGAACGTAGAGCATTTCGCGGCGAGTCACCATGAGACGATAGCTGGCCTTTCTCTTCATAACCATCCTCCTTTGTGATCAGGTCGGTGCCGGGATTGGCTTGCCGAATGGCGGTGAGGAAACGCGTCACAACACACCATCCCCCAGTGTACGCCCTGTTTACCACAGAAGTCACAAACTGGATACGGGAAAGTGTCACCCGAATCCCAACAACCACATCTTGACACCAACCCACCGATTCGTTAACCTGGCGCTCGCAATACGGTTTACGATGTCGAACGAAGGGAGGTTCCGGGGCGCCGAACGGCTGCGACCGGAACACTAGGAACGGATCTCGAGGCGCGAAGGGAGTGAGGCGCGTGCAGGGTCAGGAATTGAGAATGAGTGTCTACGCGTCGCTGATGGCGGCGCTTGTCGCCATGGGGGCCTATGCGGTCGTCCCCATCGGACCGGTTCCGGTGGTGCTGCAAAACCTCTTCGTGCTGCTCGCCGGTCTTTTACTCGGCGGGCGCTGGGGGCTGGTCAGCGTCGGGATCTATCTTCTCGTGGGGGCGGTGGGACTCCCGGTCTTCGCCGAAGGGAAGGGGGGCATGGCCCATCTGCTCGGTCCCCGTGGGGGATACCTGTTCGGGTTTGCCGCCGCGGCCTGCCTCGCGGGACTCGTCAGCGAACGGGGGCAATCGCGTATGGCATTCGATGGGCTGGCCGTGATCCTGGGAACGATCGTCGTCTACGCCTGCGGGGTACCCTGGCTCAAGATGCAGACCGGGATGTCCTGGCAGAAAGCCTGGACGGTCGGGATGCTTCCTTTCCTCCTTCCGGACGTCGTCAAGGCCGTGGCGGCGCTTTTCCTGGCCCGGGCCCTTCGCCCCCTTCTGAGGCGTCGATTGGCGCCGGCCCCCGTATCCTCATGATCGAAATCCGTGATTTACACCACCGCTATCCCGACGGCACCACAGCCCTCGACGGGGTGTCCCTTGACATCCCGGACGGCGAATTCCTCGTTTTGTGCGGGCCCAACGGGAGCGGCAAGACGACCCTCGTGCGGCATCTGAACGGGCTCCTCAGGCCCCTGTCGGGAACCGTTCGAATGGACGGGTACGATGTCGCGGCCAACGGACGGGAGGCGGGGCGTCGTGTCGGCATGGTGTTTCAGGATGCGGACAGCCAGATTCTTGGGGACACGGTGTGGGAGGATGTCGCATTCGGGCCGGAGAACATGGGATGTTCCCCGGGAGAGGTGCGCGACCGGGTCTCAGCGGCCCTCGAGGCCCTTGGCATCGAGCACCTCGGAGATCGGCCCTGTGAGCTCCTCTCGGGGGGCGAAAAGCGGCGCGTGGCTCTTGCCGGGGTGTTGGCCATGCTTCCGCCGGTGATCGTCTTCGATGAACCCTTCGCGAACCTCGATTACGCCGGGGTCCGGCAGACACTCGAGTCGCTGGTGCTGCTCCACCGACAGGGGCACACGGTGATCGTGACCACCCACGACGTGGAGAAGGTAGTGGCGCATGCCGAGCGGCTGGCCGTTTTGCAGCACGGGCGCCTCGTCGCGATCGGTTCTCCAGAGGTCATCGGGCCGCGTCTGGCCGAATTCGGCCTGCGCCCGCCGTGCTGGTACCTGCTGGGAGGGAGGCCCCTTTCATGGCTCGACCCTTGATGTTTCAGGTCCTGGGGGCGGATTCACCGTTGCACCGCTGGGATGCCCGGTGCAAGCTGATCGCCCTGTGCGTTCTCACGACCCTGCTGGTGCACGGCGAGCCGCCCGTGTTGCTATTGTGCACGTGGATCCTCCTTGGGGCGATGGGGGCCTCGAGACTCCCATGGCGCGTGCCGCTGGGCGATCTTCGGGCCTGGAGTGTGCTGCTGGCCGTCGTTTTCCTGGTCCAGGGGTGGGATACGAGCTCGGAGGCGCGCCCGGTGGATTGGCTGCCCGCCACTGAAGCGAGCCTTCACCAGGCCGGACTCGCGCTCTGGAGGCTGGCGTTGATTCTCGCTTTCTCCGCCCTGTTTTCGCGGGTGACCCGCGCGAAGGCCATGCAGGAAGCCTTGCTCTGGTTCATGAAACCCTTGCCCTTCTTACCCGCGCGTCGCATGGCGCTGATGATGAGTCTCGTGGTCCGGTTCCTCCCCCTGACGCTCGGGGTGCTGGAGGAAGTGCGGCTGGCGCACCGGGCCCGGTTCGGGGACCGGGTCCGCAGTCCGCTCAAGCGCATCCGCCAGGTCATTCTTCCCGTTTTCCGCAAGGTTCTCGGCCGTGCCGATGAGATGGCCGCGGCCCTCGAGGCGCGCGGTTACCGGGAAGATTTGAAACCCATGGTTCCCCCGTTTCCCGCCCGGCACGCGTTGCCTCTGGTCGCCCTCCTCCTGATTCTTTCCTCCGCCCGAGGGCTTTCAGGATTTCTGCTGCGCGGAGCTCAGCAGGGTGCGAATCTCCTCCTCAACTTTTTTCAGGGGATCTGAAGCGACCTCCACACAGTCCGTGCGCCCCGCTTCCTCTACCCAAACCTGCATGGGCTCTGAGACGCCCTGGGCCGAACGTTCCCAAACGAGGCTCGTCTGCTTTTCGTTGGCCAGGATGTCCAGTTGCGCGTAGGGAGCCGGCGGTTTAGGGGGCGGGGGATCCAGTTTTTTCACGAACTCCGTCTGCTGCAGCTCCCACAGAAAGGAGTTCACGCGCCAGGATTCCTTCGGTTCCCGGACCTCGCCGCCTCCGATGGTGAGGCGCCACTTGTTGGATTCGATGTTCGATAGGCTACCGAAAGTATCCCCGAATCGCCAACTCACCTGCTTCACGTCGCGGCTCCGGGCCGAGACCAGGGACCGGTCCTCCAGGCCCGCGAGATCCTTTGGAATTTCCTTGAGGACATTGGATTCGACCTGGACCACGCCACCGAGTTCCGTGCTGACGGCGCTCACCAGCCTCTCGCCGCCCTCCGGCTGTCGGCCCAGCTTGAGTTCCACCGTGCGCTCTCCCCCAAGCCCGATCCGGACGGTGACCTGAGGGGGCTGAAGACCGTAGGCGGCCAGGGTCTCACCTCCGGCCTGCTCGTCGACGAAGTTCTGTGCCCGCAGGAACTGGACCTGCTGGAGGACGTTTTCCACTTTGCTCGGTTTGATCTTCAGCTTCGGCTCGTCGGGCGCTTGCCAGGTTCCCCCCGGCTCATCGGAGCGCCTCACCCGGAAGGCGGCTCCGCCCTCCCAGACGAGCTCGAGGGTGCGGACATCTTCGGGCTGAAAGGAAAAGAGCGCTCGCCGTCGCAGTTCGTTGAGACCCTTGTTGAGGACGGACCAGTTGGATTCGGCGATGAGATAAACCGCCCCCGGGCCGGTTTGGGCGTAGTAGCCTCGGGTCACGGGGTTCTTGTCGCCGATGGTGAGCTCATGCCAGCGTTCGGCGGCCAGAAAACGGATCCTGAGGGCGGGGTTGTCGAGCCCGTACGGTTTGAGATCCTGGACCGCATCCCCCACTTTCGCCTCGCTCATGAGATCGGAAAGGGCTCCGAGGAGAGATTCCAGGGAGGCCTTCTCCACATCGAGCGCCATGGGTTGAACGATGTGCCATTGCTCCTTCCGCTCCAAAAGGACCGGTTTCTGATCCCGAGGTGAAATCTCGACGGATTGAATGTCATCGCGTTTCACGGAATAAAGACGCTTGGCCTCCCGTTCGGCGGTCTCCTGCTTCTGCTTCTGAACGATCTCGAAGGCGTAGAAGTATCCTCCGACGAGAACCAGGACCACGAAGTAGATCAGGGCGCGTCGCCAGGTCATCGCTGTCTCCTCCGCACGCGGTACACCCCCAGGCCGCAGCCGAGAACCAGAAGGGGCACGAAGACCATGGTGGTCCAGAAAAGGAGCGTTCCCTGGGTCTGGGTCATGAGCATCGGCCGTCCTTCCTTTTCCTTCCGACTGATGGTGATGAGCGTCTCTTCCTCGGCGAGGAAGTTCACCATGTTGAGAAACAGATCCCCGTTGCCCGAGAGGCCGAAGTTGGTGTTGTCGGCGAAGTCCGAATCCCCGACGATGAGCAGATGGCCTTTCCGGGCCGGCCGATCGTCCGTGGAGGCGGCAGCTTGAGGGGCCGCCTTGTCTCCCTGCGGTTTTTCAGGCTGGACGTCGATTTCCGAGAGCGTCGCGATGGGCACCGGACCGGGCAGGTCCTGCTTGTCGTCGAAGGCGGCCTGGCCTTCCCGCAGCATTTTCAGATCGGTCTCCCCCCAGGCGTTGGGGGAGGTGGATGCGATGGCCTCCACGTGAACGCCCGGGGGCGGTTCCTTGGCGGGCGAGACGGATCGGGCCTCGGGGAAGAAGGTCGCCACGTTGGAATCCCTGAAGTCGCCGCTGATCTTGTGGGGGGCGTATTCCAGCACCACGGGGGTCAGGTAGCTGGCCCCGAAGAGGCGGCTCAGCTTGTCCACGACCACATCGTTGCCGAGTCGGATGCCATAGCGGCTGGCCAGGTCCCCCAGACCGGCATCGACGTAGGGATCCAGGAGCAGCATCGCTTTGCCGCCGTTTTTCAAATAGTTCTCGATGGAAGCGATCTCTTCGGGAAAGAGGTTCTTCTTGGGGCCGGCGACGATCAGCACCGCAGCGTCCTGGGGAACCTGGGGCTGTTGCAGCAGGTTGAGCTCGGCGGTTTGGTAATTTTCCTTCTGCAACGCGGAATTGGCATTGGAAAATCCAGTCTGTTCCACGCTGCGGAACGGGTGCTCCCCGTGGCCCACGAGAAAATAGATCTTCTTTTGCTCGGGGCGCATCAACTTCAGGATCCCGTTGGTGAGGTTCTCCTCGTCGGCCATCTGAACGACCTGCTTGCGGTCATACCCTTCCAGGATCAGCGTCCCGTGGGTGCGGACATCGTATTTTCGAACCTCTTCGGGGTGCTGCACCGGATCCACGAATTCGAACGAGAAGTTCTTGCTGGCGTACCGGTAGAGCTCCAGCAGGTCGTTGGCCCGGGGTCTATCGGGGGCCGCCGTCTGGAAGAAGGCCTTGACCGATATAGGTTTATCAAGTGATTTTAAAATGTTGCGTGTTTGATCGGAGAGCGTGTACCGTCCGGTTTCGCTCAAATCCGCACGCCACGGATGCCGCTCCACGATCAGGGCGATGAAGACGAGGATGCCGATGAAGAAAACGGTCGATACGGCGGAGCTCGATCCATACGTCCAGGATCTACGGCTCCTTCCCTGTTGATCCATGGTGTGACTCCTTGTGTTTCCGTCTCTAACCGCGCCAGCGGTAGGTTTCCATCTGTCTCAGGGTGAGAAAGAGGCACAGAAGCATGAACAGCAGATAGTAAACCAAGTCACGCGAGTCGAGCACGCCCTTGGCGAAGCTGTCGAAATGCTTGATGATGGACAGGTAGTCGATGACGGCTCCTACGGAGGGGCCCACAAGGTTTTTGGCCCATCCGATGACCCAGAACATGAGCAAGGCGCCGAAGGAGAGCACCGCGGCGATGATCTGATTTTGGGTGACGGACGAGGTGAGCACCCCGAGGGAGAGGAAGGCACATCCGAGCAGGAAGATCCCCAGGTAGCCGCATAGAACGGAGGGCCAGCTTGGCTGGCTGAACGTACTCATCACCAAGATGCCCGGAACGGTTCCGGTCAGGATGACCAGCAGAGCGGTCGCCGCCGCGAGGAACTTGGCCAGAATGGTCGCCGTGTCGGAGACCGGGTAGGTGAGGAGCAGCTCGAGGGTCCCGGTCTTGCGCTCCTCGGCGTAGAGCCTCATGGTGAGCAGCGGAGAAACCAGCAGCAGCACGATGCTCATGTCCAGCAGAAACGGTCGGATGACCATGTCGGAGACGTTCAGTTGCCGGGCGAGCATCGGGTTCTGGCTGGCCTCGAAGCTCTGGAAGTTGAAGAAGGCCACGGCCGTGTAAAAGAAATAGCCGGCGATGACCAGGAAGGTGAACGCCACCACGTAGAAGATCGGCGAGGCGAACAGGCTGTAGAGTTCCTTACGATAGACGGGGCTGAAACCTTTCATGACTGGGATTCCTCCTCCTCGGGGACCACCGATGATTCCTCCGTGACCAACTGCAGGAAGATGTCTTCCAGGCTAAGATCCCTCACCTTGAGTTCGAGCAGGTCCATTCCCCGTTCCACGATCATTCGGGCCAGAATGGGCCTCAGCTCGTGGGATCGGTCCGTTTCGACCAGAATGCGGTTGTCGCCGGTGTCGGAAACCGAAACGGATTGAACGCCGTCGACGTGCTCGAGGAGTTCGGGCAGCTCGGAAGCGCGGTTGCCCACTTGGATCTCGATTTGCGCAGATTTCTGCAGTTGGTGGGTGAGGTTCCCCGGCGAGTCGGTCGCGACGATTTGCCCCTTGTTGATGATCAGGACGCGCTGACAGATCTGGGCCACCTCGGGCAGGATGTGGCTGCTCAGCAACACCGTGTGCTTTTCACGAAGCTCCTGGATGAGCCGACGGATTTCGATGATCTGGGTGGGATCCAGTCCGATGGTGGGCTCGTCGAGAATCAGCACGGACGGGTTGTTCAAGAGCGCCTGGGCCAGACCGACCCGCTGCTTGTAGCCTTTGGAGAGGTGACCGATGATGCGGTTGGCCACCTTATCCAGCCCGCAAATCGCGACGACCCGGTCGACCTCGGACGTGATCTGCTTTGCGTCGACCCCTTTGGCGCCGGCCGCGAACCGTAAGAAGCGACGGACCGTGAGGTCGGTGTACAAGGGAACATTTTCGGGGAGATAACCCACCTTGCGGCGCACCTGCAGGGACTGCTCGAAGCAGTCCAGCCCGTCGATCCGCGCCACTCCGGCGGTGGGAGGCATGTAGCAGGTCAGGATGCGCATGGTGGTCGATTTCCCCGCACCATTGGGGCCTAGAAACCCCACGACCTCGCCTTTCTGCACCTGGAAGCTCACGTCACGGATCGCGGCGAGGGGACCGTAGAACTTCGTGAGCCCTTCGGTTTCAATCATCTGGAACGTTCCTTTCCTGAGTCTGGTTCACACCTGGTTCCTGGCGCCGCAACTCGTTCCCGGCCTCCCGGTCCAGGGGGCGCAAGGCAACCGGCCTCGGGAGGTCTCGGGCTTCCTCCCTGGAGGGGCGGCCCCGCGTTTGGCGATGGTTTAGGGATCCGGATCAAGGTGCGTAGAGCTGAAGCGGACTGGTGTCCTTGACGGTCTTCGTTCCGACGGACGTGGCGCACGCCTGGCACAGGTATTCGTGCAGCTCGCCATCCGGCAGGACGAGGAGCAGCCTGCTTCTGACGGGCATCGCGCTGCGGCATCGGGGGCAGTACAGCGCCGATGCCGAGAAATCCTCATATTGTCTCGGGGATGACGTGGGTTTTCGGGTGTACACCGGGTGGGCTCCTCCTGCTCAACGGCGAGGGCACCCCCTCATCAATGGGGCGTCCTGGCCATGGTGTCGCTTTCCCCCTCCTTTTCCTTGCTCTTGCGCCAGTTCCAAGGCCATTTCCATGTCCTCTGCTCGCCTTTTTCCCTCTCGATTTCGGCGAACTCCCTCAACAGCTCCTCCTGGCGCGCTGTGATGTGCTTGGGGATCTTCACCTCCACCTCGATGAACAGGTCCCCTCGACCGTAGCCTTTCAGTCTGGGAACGCCCTCTCCGTTGAATCGGATAACGGCTCCCGGCTGCGTCCCGGGCTCGATCTCCACCATTTTGGAACCTTCCAGCGTATGGACTTCGATGCGGTCCCCAAGGATGGCCTGAACGAACGAAATAGAGATCTTTGCGTACAGGTTGTCACCGTCGCGGTCGAAAAACTCGTGGGGTTGAGAATGGAGCCGTACATAGAGATCTCCCGCTTGTCCACCCCGGTATCCCCCCTCGCCTTCGCCTCGCAACCTCAAACGCGTGCCGGAATCCACGCCGGCGGGGACCTTGACCTGCACCTTTTTCTTTTGCCTGATGCGACCCTGGCCCTGACACGCCTCGCACGGGGTAGTCAGAACGCGTCCCGTTCCCTGGCAGCGGGCGCAAGCCGTGCTGACACGGAAGAAACCTTGCGTTTGAACCACCTGACCGCGTCCCTGGCAATTCGGGCAGGTGCTCTCCCGCGTTCCCGGTTCCGCCCCCTGACCGTCACAGCGGGCACAGGGGACGTAGGTTTCGATTTGAAGCTCCTTTTCGGTTCCGAAGACGGCCTCCTCGAACGTCAGCGTCAGGTCATAGAGTAGGTCGTCGCCAGGTCTTGCGGCCGTCCTCGGGCGGTTGGATCCGCCGAAGCCGAACGACAAGAAATCCTGAAAGATGTCTCCGAAGGAGCTGAAGATGTCCTCGAATCCGCCAAAGCCGCTGAATCCCGTTCCTCTGAGACCGTCGTGCCCATAGGCGTCGTAGATGCGTCGCTTCTGGGGGTCTCGAAGGACTTCGTAGGCTTCCGCCGCTTCCTTGAATCGCTCTTCCGCTTCCTTGTCGCCGGGGTTTCGATCGGGATGATACTTCAAGGCCAGCTGACGGTAGGCTTTCTTGATGTCGTCCTCACCCGCCTGGCGCGAAACCCCCAGGATCTCGTAGTAGTCTCGTTTGTCCATTCAGATCTGCCCCAACTCAGTCTCAAAAGCCTTTGGTGCAATTCTGCAACCTTCCCCCTCGCCGCGTGAATCAGGTCCCGCTCCGACATGAACATCGGCTCAAAGGCCGCAGAGGCAATTGTAAAAATTTCAATTGCCGTCACCTCCAAAGAGGCGAGGTGCCCGGAAATCCTGGAAACGATCGGGTCCCACCGGCGCACGGATGAAGTGGTGGGGTACATGCGATCTCTGTAAACCCTCCCAATGGTTCGTATGGAAAGTGCCCCGGTCTTTCAGGGGGCATCTATCGACCGAAAGCCGGTATCCCCGGGACGGGCGGCCACATGGACGAGCAAGCGGGTTGCCCCTGCGCAGCCGCATTTGGGGCCAAACCATTCGTAAACACGTGCCGGTGGCTTGTCAAGGTAGCCGCGAAATGGGATGGCGGGGAGAGGCTCTTGCTGCGATGCGGTTCACGGCAGGTTCTGCTCGGAGGGGGTTGTCGCATGGGATGATCCCTCGGAAAGGAAATCATCCCGGCCTGCAAGCCGAGCGGCCTCGCGTGCGAAGCTTGTCTTGCCCAGCTCCGCGGCCCGTCTTCCGACCGCCGCCCATTGGTCCGGGGTCGGTTCCTCGCCGAGGGCCCGGCAGGCGCATCGATAGAGAAACAGATCACCGTCTTGCGCGGCAACATCCCGGAGTCGCGCAATGGCATCGCGAGCCCCCGCTTTCTCATAAAAACTGAGGGCGTCGTGTAGCAGGCCGGAGCGCTCCATGCCCTCCCCGTAGCCCAAGAGGGAAGCCGTAGAAGCGGCGGCTCGATTGAGGATGTCTCGCTTTTGCAGGCAGCTCAGCGTGTCATGTTTCGCCATGAGTTCCCGCCTTTGGTCCCTTCGCGGGTTCGTTTCGGGTCCTGCCCCACGCCCGATCAGTTCGCCTCGGACTCCGGAGTGGTCTCCTCGTAAGGGGCGGCTTGTTCGAATTCCATGGAGCCGTTGTACTGGGTCTCCTCCTCCAAGATTTCATGAACTTCCCGCCGCTGGGCGTCCTCCTTGGCCCGGGAAGGTTCCTCCGCGAGGACCTTCACCTCTTCCAGGTCCTTGATGTTGGCCGGCGTGACCGCTCCGGCGGCGATTTCTCGCAAAGCGATCACGACTTCCTTGTTCTTGGGCGTGTTCACCAGGGGCACCGCTCCATTGCGGAGCTGGAGCACCCTACGAACGGCGAGATGAACCAGGGAAAAACGGCTGTCCACCCGTTCGAGGCAGTCTTCAATGGTGACGCGAGCCATGACGGCCCTCCTAAAAGCTGGATTGTGTCAAAACTCCTGCACGTGAGATGTCGCCGGGCCTTCCCCGCTCAGGGAGCTTCCGCCGACCAAGACTGCTCACTATAATCGAACGCGGAACGGAGCGGCAAGCACAAAGACCAAGGAATTTGATCGCGCAATTCCGGGCGATGTGCCCGCCGCCCCGCGTGTTCGCTGGGTTCCCCACGGTCGATGCGGCGTCGCGGTGAAACGCGGGAGCGGTTTGAAACACCCTGCCGTCGTCACCCCCGCAAAGGCGCTGATCCAGAAGCCCACAGGAAAAGTGGGGTTCCTGCCTTCGCGGGAATGACGCCCAGGCGCATGGCAACGGCATGATCAATACATGTCATCCATGCCGCCGCCAGGAGGCATCATGGGAGCCTTTTTCTTTTCAGGCTTCTCGGCGACCATGGCCTCAGTCGTGAGCAGCAACCCTGCGACGCTCGAAGCATTCTGCAGGGCGAAGCGCACCACCTTGGTCGGATCGATGACGCCTGCTTCGATCAGATCCTCGTACACTTCGGTCTCTGCGTTGAATCCAAAGGCCCCCTCTCCCTCCTTCACTCGCTGAACCACAACGGACCCTTCGTGACCGGCGTTGTTCGCGATCTGACGAATGGGCTCCTCAAGGGCCCGCATCAGGATCTGCTTGCCAAAAGCGTCCTCGCCTTCCACCTCGAGACCCTCGATGGCCTTGCGGCACCGCAAGAGCGCAACGCCGCCTCCCGGCACGATCCCTTCTTCCACGGCCGCGCGTGTGGCGTTGAGGGCGTCTTCGACGCGGGCTTTCTTTTCCTTCATCTCGGTTTCCGTTGCGGCCCCCACGCGAATGACCGCAACACCGCCGACCAGCTTGGCGAGTCGCTCCTGCAGTTTTTCGCGGTCATAATCGCTCGTGGTTTCCTCGATCTGCGCACGGATTTGTTTCACGCGGCCTTCGATGGCTTCCCGGGACCCTCCACCGTCCACGATGGTCGTGTTGTCCTTGTCCACGGCCACGCGCTTGGCGGTTCCAAGATCGTTGAGGGTAACGTTTTCCAGCTTGACGCCAATGTCTTCCGAAATGACCTGTCCGCCCGTCAGAATGGCGATGTCCTGGAGAATGGCCTTGCGGCGATCACCGAATCCGGGGGCTTTGACGGCGCAGACCTTCAGGATGCCGCGCAAACGGTTGACCACGAGGGTCGCCAGCGCCTCTCCCTCGACATCCTCGGCGATGATCAGCAGGGGTTTGTTCATCCGGGCGATCTGCTCGAGGAGCGGGAGCATGTCCTTCATGACACTGATCTTCTTCTCGCTGAGTAAGATCAAGGGCTCTTCGAGCTCCACATCCATCTTGTCCGGGTTGGTGACAAAGTAGGGGGAGATGTAGCCGCGGTCAAACTGCATTCCTTCCACCACATCCAGGGTGGTTTCCATGCTCTTGGCTTCTTCGACCGTGATGACGCCTTCTTTGCCCACCTTGCTCATGGCTTCGGCGATGATGTTGCCGATGGTCTGATCGTTGTTCGCTGAGATCGTGCCAACCTGAGCGATTTCCTTTTCGTCCTTCGTGGGCTTGCTCATGGCTTGCAGCGCCTCGACGGCTTTGGCCACGGATTTTTCGATGCCGCGCTTGAGGGCCATCGGGTTGTGACCCGCGGCCACCAGCTTCGAGCCCTCCCGGTAAATGGCCTGAGCCAAAATGGTGGCGGTGGTCGTTCCGTCCCCCGCGACGTCGCTGGTCTTGCTGGCGACCTCCTTCACCATCTGGGCGCCCATGTTGAGGAACTTGTCCTCGAGCTCGATTTCCTTGGCGACGGTCACACCGTCCTTCGTCACGGTGGGCGAGCCAAAAGACTTCTCGATGACGACGTTTCGACCCTTGGGGCCCAGAGTGACCTTCACCGCATCCGCGAGCGTGTCAACGCCTTCCATGATCTTCTCACGCGCTTCCGCGCAATACTTGATTTCCTTCGCTGCCATGTCGGTTCCTCGCTTTCTGGTTGTAAAGCCGTCGGTCCTGGACGCCCGGATCATTCAAAAATGGCCAGAATGTCGTCCTCGCGCATGATCAAGAGTTCTTCCCCCCCCACCTTGACCTCTGTTCCCGCATACTTGGAAAAGAGGATCCGGTCGTTTTCCTTGACCAGGAGGGGAACGACGTCCCCTTTCTCGAGGATGCGTCCCTTTCCGACGGCGATGACTTTGCCCTGTTGAGGTTTCTCCTTGGCCGTGTCCGGGATGATGATCCCGCCGGCGGTACGCTCCTCCTCCTCGAGGCGCTTCACAATGACTCGGTCATGCAACGGGCGAAGCTTCATCGATGCTCTCCTTTGCTGCGGTGGTTTGAACGGGCCCACGCTCGGGTCCGGCTGATCGAAACGATGCCACACAGACTGACAGGCTGACTTGGGTCCGCTGGGGCAGCTCCCGCCGGCGGACAGGGCATGGGCACACTCCCGCCCCAGCAGACGCTTCTCAGGGCATTGTGTTAGCACTCGATTTTGTAGAGTGCTAACCGCTTATAATGATTGAGCCCCAAAAAGGCAAGCCTCGAGGAACAAGATTTTCCCCGGCCGGGGAAAACGGACTCCATGGGATGGCGGAATGGCTGGAGTGGCGAGCCTGCGGGTTGCGCTCTGCGGGCACGCCAGCGGGGGAAGAAAGCGAAGCAGGACGCTCCCCGGGGTGTCCCTCTGGGGGGTGCCGGGGGAAACGGGTTAAAAAGGGGCCTTCCCGGACGGCCGGTGATGGAGCGGATCTCTCTAATGCAGACGATCCGGGGCGATCCCGGTGGTCTGGTCGGCTTTCCAGGAGTTTCCGAGTTCCTTCAGCAGCTGGTTGGTGGCCTGTTCGATCCGATGGATGTCTTTTTCGTCGACGGTCTCATCCGTAACGTACTGGAGTGAGTCCCGCAGTTTTTCAAACTGCTTGACGACCTCGGGCTTGATGGCTCCCGTTCCCAGTTTCGAGTTCAAGTTGAGAATCGTCTCCACACAGCTTTCGATCCTCAACCGGAGATGCCTGGCATTTTTCTGGTTGGCTGTGAGCCGCTTAAATACCATGGGTCGACCGCCTTTCGTGGCCTAGAACTGGCCCTTCTTTTCCAGTTCTTCGGTGAAGGTCTTGTAAAAATACCGTTGGTCCTTCATGGCACGCATCAGGAGGATCTTGGCTTTGTCAACATCGCGCTCGTTCAAGATCAGGTCCACGCCCAACTTGAAGGCGTTCATGCGGTCCAGGGTCGCCAGGGTCGGACTGAGCAGGCACAGGAAGAATTCACGTCTCGCCGGCATCGGCATGAGCTGGAAATGCTGCAGGACCGGGTTGTCCGAAACGCGTGTCCCCCCGTGCGTTTCTTCCAGGATCACCAGGTCGAATTGCATGCGTGCCAGCTTGTCGAGCGCGGACTTGGAGGAGGATGCCGTCGTCAGGTGGTAGTCCATCTGCTCCAGGATCTGGGAAAGGCGCCGCGAACGCCCGGGATCGGTGACACACAGGAGGGCCGACTTGACGCCTTCATCAAGGATGTCGACCGAAAGGGTATCGAGGTCGTCCTCCATGAATTCCGGCACCGGCGGCGCAATCGCGCCTTCGGGCTCGGGCGGCCGCGAAGCGGCGGGGGATCCTTCCGTCAGCCGTTGAACGGGCGTTCGGCATTTGGGACAGGGGATTTGAATGTCCTTGCCAGGGGGGATCTTGTCGTCGGCGACGGAAAAGCCGGTCTGGCAGCCGGGGCAGTACAGCTTCACGTCTCCCTCCTTGCGGGAAGCTCCATGTCTCGGGAATGGACCTCAACGCTCCTAGGATACCCGTGATGAATCGGATTTGACAATCCAAAAGTTCCCCACGTCTCGAAGTGGACACGGCTTATCCGATGGCCTATGATCCGTTCGTCGTGGTGTTTGGTCCGAATGGGTCATCGAGGAGGCGCATACCATGGAACGGGTTCGATTCGGGACAACGGATCTGGAGGTTTCCCCCATCGTGCTGGGGACTTGGGTGACAGGGGGCTGGGCTTGGGGCGGGGCGGAGGAAAGCACATCGATTGCGGCCCTGCTGCGGGCTTTCGAGCTCGGGATCAACTTCATCGACACGGCTCCCGTCTACGGCTTTGGAACGTCCGAGCGCATCGTCGGGGAAGCGGTTCGCCAGTGGGGCCATCGTGATGCCCTCGTCCTCGCGACCAAGTGCGGGCTGGAGTGGGACGACAGGGAGCGGATCAGCCGTAACGCAAGCCCGGGGCGCATCCGAGCGGAGGTCGACGACAGTCTGGCCCGGCTCGGTGTGGACACCATCGATCTTTATCAGATCCACTGGCCCGATCCCAAGACGCCCTTTGCGGAATCCATGGAAGCGTTGGTCAGGCTTCAGGAGGTCGGCAAGATCCGCTGGATCGGCCTGAGCAATTTCAGCGTCGACCAAATGGAGGTCTGTCGCCGCCATGGCGAGGTCGTCAGCCTGCAGCCTCCATACAACCTGTTCGAGCGGGAATCCGAGAAGGAGATCCTCCCCTATTGCGCCCGCAACGGCATCGCGACGCTCGTCTATGGAGGTCTGTGTCGGGGCTTACTAACGGGCAAGTTCACGGGAGAGGAACACTTTCCCCGAGGGGACCTGCGCCGGGCGGATCCCAAATTCAAACCCGACCGCTTCAAGCAATATGTGAAGGCCGTGGAGGACATCCGGAAGATCGCCTCGGGTTATGGGAAGACCGTGGCGCAATTTGCGCTGCGCTGGGCGCTACAGCAGCCGGGTGTGACCACCGTGATCGCCGGAGCTCGAACGCCGTCCCAGGTGGAAGACAACGCGGGAGCTTCGGGCTGGCGGATCGCACCGGAAGATCTCGCGCGGGTGGAGACCGTGCTGGCCCGCCACATCAAAACCCCTGTCGGGCCGGAATTCATGGCACCGAAGGCGTGAGCACCCCGAGCGTCATGGACCCCCCCTCGTGATCAGCGTCATCATTCCCACCTACAACCGGGCCGGATTCGTGCGGGAAGCGGTTGAGTCCGTCCTGGCTCAGACGCTGCCGCCCGGGGAGATCATCGTCGTGGACGATGGCTCCACCGACGAGACC
>CAZGQL010000052.1:1637-3919 GCA_964527905.1 uncultured Syntrophobacteraceae bacterium | reverse complement strand
TGGCATCCTTTCGGGAGCGAATTGTCTGCATCCGGCAAGATCATGCCGGGGTGAGTGCGGCTCGCAACCGGGGCATCGGGTGTGCCCGTGGGGAATGGATGGCGTTCCTCGATTCGGACGATCTGTGGCTGCCGGGCAAGCTCGAGGGCCAGGTCCGCCATCTGGCCCTGGATCCATCCCTTCGGGTTCATCAGACGGAGGAGCTCTGGTTTCGCAACGGAATCCGGATCGCTCCTCGGGAGATTCATCGCAAGCCCGAGGGGCATTGCTTCGAGCGCCTCTTAGAGCGTTGTCTGGTGAGTCCTTCGGCCGTCATCATCCATCGTTCGGTTTTCGAGGCGGTGGGCTGCTTTGACGAGACACTCCCGGCCTGCGAGGACTATGACCTCTGGCTGAGGATCGGATGCCGCTACCCGATCGGGTTGCTGAAGGACCCGCTCGTGATCAAGCGGGGCGGGCATCCGGACCAGCTGTCGGCGACGGTCCCCGCCCTCGATTTCTATCGCATCCGGGCGATCGAGAAGCTGCTGCGCAGCGGGGTCCTGAGCGACCCGCAGCGGGCGGCGGCGTTTCGGGAGCTGGCCCGAAAATGCGCCATCTACGCCGCCGGCTGCCGGAAACGGGGCAGGGACACGATGGCGAAGGCCATTCTAAACCTCCCCGAGAACCTTGCGGCCGAGCTCGGCTTCGACGACGCGCCCGTCGTTTAGGGAGCCAGCTCGAAGAGCAGCGCCGCAGCGGATCGGATGCCCCGATGAAAGTCCCCCAGGTTGAAACGCTCGTTGGGCGAGTGGGCCCCGTCGTCCGGGCTGCCCCAGCCGAGCAGCAAGATGCTTTCGCAGCCAAGCCTTTCCTTGAGCAGATTGACGATGGGGATGGATCCTCCCTCGCGGATGAAGACGGGTGCCTTGCCGAAACCGATTGAGATCGCTCGCTCGGCGGCCTGCACGGCTGGTTGGTTGCGGGAAATCAAGACGGGGTCGGCGCCGTGGAGTTCCGTTATGGCGAGGCGAACCCCGGGCGGGGCGAGGGTGGGTAGATAGCTTTTGAACAAGGCATTGATCCGGACCGGATCCTGATTGGGAACAAGCCGCATGCTGACCTTGGCCCCGGCACGGGCCGGAATGATGGTCTTGGCCCCCTCACCGGAGAATCCCCCGTACAGGCCGTTGAGATCGAGGGTTGGTCGCGCGGTCTTGCGCTCGAGCGCCGAGTAGCCCGGCTCTCCAGCGAGGACGTCGACGCCCAGATAGGCCTTGAGCGCCTCTTCATCATACGCGAGGGAGGCCATGGCCTCCCGTTCCCAATCCTCGAGGGGGGCCACATCGTCGTAGAACCCCGGGATGGCCACCGTACCGTCGCGGTTTTTCAACTTCGCCAGAATGTCGACCAGCGCCAGGGCCGGATTTTGAACCACCCCTCCAAACACCCCGGAATGGAGGTCGAATCGGGGACCTTCCACATCGACTTGGAAATAGGAAAGGCCCCTCAGCCCGTATGTGATGGCAGGGATTCCGGGTGCGAATTGCGAGCCGTCCGAAATGGCCACGGCGTCGGCTTTGAGTCGTGGGTGATGCTGTTTGAGGAAGGGGGGCAGGCTCGGGCTGCCGATCTCCTCCTCTCCCTCCACCAGAACCTTGACATTGATGGGCAGGGCGCCCTCGACGGCGAGCACCGCTTCCAACGCCTTCAGATAGGTGAAAAACTGCCCCTTGTCGTCGCAGGCTCCTCGGGCGTACACGTAACCCTCCCGAATGTGGGGGGAGAAAGGGGGCGTGACCCACTCGTTCAATGGGTCCGGGGGTTGTACGTCGTAATGGCCGTAAATCAGCAACGTCGGTTTTCCCGGGGCCCTGCAATTCTCACCGACCACGATGGGGTGTCGCTCCGTGTTGAACAGGGTGGCATCGAATTCCAGGCGCTTAAGGTGGTTGAGGACCCATTCGGCCGCGACGCGCACGTCCTGCTTGTGGTGGGACAGCGTGCTCACGCTGGGGATGCGGAGGAAACTCAATAGCTCGTCCACGTAGCGTTCGCGGTTGGAATCGATCTTCTCCAGGATGACCGCAGGAATCATCGGGCGTCTCCTTCTTGCCGTTTGGGGTATAATGGATGGGTAAGTCAGGCAGCATACTCGCTTTCCCCGTGAGGGCAACGAAAATCGACCCCGGGCGGGAGACTGACCAAGGACAGTTCATGCCTCTTCATTTTCGAACCTATTCGAGCGCCGCGGCCGTCGATCCGGACTTGTGGAACGATCTGGCGGTTTCAGCCAGCCCGGT
>CAZGQL010000052.1:0-1627 GCA_964527905.1 uncultured Syntrophobacteraceae bacterium | reverse complement strand
AGTGGGAGTACTACCACGCCCTGGAAGCTTCGGGAGCCGTTTCGGAAGACCGGGGCTACCGGCCGACACACCTCGTGGTGTTTTCGCCCGATAACGTTCCCGTCGGGTTGGCCCCCCTCTACGAGAGGGACCGGGCGTGGGTGGAGTTTGGCGACGGAGGGCTCATCGAATTCTTAACGGAATTCACGGGACTTCCTTTTAACCGAGGTCTGGTGGGCACGCTTCCATTCACTCCCGTTCCAAGCTACCAGTTTCTGCACCGTCCCGGGGTCGACCCGGACCTGGTGGCGCGCCTGCTGCTCCAATATATCGACCACTTGTGCGTCACGAGAAACCTTTCGACGGCGAGGATCTATTTCGTCAACCCAGGTCTGCCCCAGTTCCACACGGCACTGCTGCAACAGGGTTACGTGTCGCTGCGAAGCCATTATTGTCTGTGGTATAATCATGCTTATCGCGGGTTCGAGGACTACTTGGGCTCCTTCAAGTCCAGCCGGAGGACCAAGATCAAGCGGGAGCTGCGCACCATCGAGGAGCTCGGGATCGATATCGAGATGCTGGATGGCCGACGGGTTCCGGATGTCCTCTTCGATGACATCCACGACATGTATCTGCGAACCTGGATCAAACACATGGGGCCGGGGATCCGTCCCTTCCTCAATGAGACGTTTTTTCAGATCCTGGGACAGACGTTCCGTCAACGCTGCTGCTTTTCAATCGCGCACGCAGGGTCCGAGCGGCTGGGTCTTGCGCTTTTTTATCATAAGAACCGGGCGCTTTACGGCCGTTATTGGGGATGCTATCGCGAGGTTCCCTTCCTCCACTTTGCCACGTGCTATTACTATCCCATCGCCTACGCCATCCGTCACGGCTTCGAAGTCATGGATCCGGGTTTCGGCGGAGATCACAAGCTCATTCGGGGCTACGAAACCATACCCGTTTATCATTACGTGAAGTTCTACGGCGAGAGGCATCGGCGCATCGCCTTGTCGGTTTTGAAACAGATGGGAATCTACGCGTCTGGGGCGGCCCAGCAGGGTTGACCGATTCAAGGAAGAGGGTTTCGAGAGGGACCGAGGCGTCGGGTTGACCGTCCTGAGGATCAAAAAAGGAAGAGAGAGCCAGGTAGGAGGGGGGGACCCGGCTCTCTCCGGAGGAGGAAAGATTTACTTTCCATCTTTAATATAACCCATGTGTCAAGTGGGGCGTTTCGGCTCGAGTGTAACGCGCCGAATGAGGACGTTCCTTACTTTTTGTCCGCCTTGTAGCTTTCCTGAAACACTTGGGGGTTCACGTTCCCCGAGTCGGGACCGCCGCATTCCGGGATGTAGCAAGAGACATCCACGAATTCGCACTTCTGCTTACACGAGGGGCAGGTTTCGGGGGGAGACATTAGGTCGACCGTGTTGCCGCAGTTGTTGCATTTCCAGACTGCCATGGCGTGGACTCCTTTTCGTTCGAATGAACACAATCGGAACCGGCATGCTGCAGGTTCTTGGGGCACCGGGATGGAGAGACTCAAGCCGCTTATAGCGCAAGAGGCCGCAAAAATCAACCTGGGTTGAGGCCGGACCCAGGGCGATCGCACGTCATAATGCTGGACCTTCAGAATGAAGTGTGCCAAGAT
>CAZGQL010000051.1:14415-27440 GCA_964527905.1 uncultured Syntrophobacteraceae bacterium | reverse complement strand
CCCTTGTCTTGGCCATTGATCCCGATAGGTGAACGACCTATGAACGAGAAAAGAACCGCGGCACCCCATCGTTCCCTGTTCTTCACACGCCAGCCGATCCTGGACGCAAAGCGCAGCATCTGGGGCTATGAGCTCCTGGGGGGAGAGGTAGGGGCGGACCTCCATGAGGTTTTCCTCGAGCGCGACAGTGTAGCGGGTCTTGCTTCGAGCACCTATGTGAGCTTGCAAGGAGCCATGGAACGCGGGAAAAAGATCGTAGTCGCCTTCGATGGAGCCAGCATCCTGGCCGGCGTGACACACGCTCTCCCGCCGTCTTCTGGGGTGGTGCGGGTTCTTTGCGGAACAGGCCATGATCCAAACCTCGCGGCCACCGTGGAGACCCTACGGGGGGAAGGGTATCTCATCCTGTTGGATGTGGCGCCGGATTACCCGCTTCCTGAAGCCATGCTCCGACAAGCTGACATCGTCGCTCTAAACGCGGGTTCTTCCGACATCGCAGAGCTCCACCCCCCTCGGGGTGGGCAAGCGCTGTTGCTGGCACGGGGGGTGACGAGCCTTGAGCAGTTCGAGGACTTGAGGCGCACGGGCTTTGCCCTGTTCCAGGGAGCGTTCTTCAAGGAGCCGGAGATTCTTCCCGATCGCAAGCTGAGCTCCAACGAGATCTCGCGTCTCCATCTCCTGCGGCTCATCGAGACCGAGGATCCTGACTTCAAGGTCCTGGCCGACGCCATTCGATCGGACCCGTCCATCAGTTTCAGACTCCTCTCTTACTTGAACAGTGCCTACTTTGGCTTTCGGCAAACCATCCAGTCCATCGATCAGGCCATCATGCTCCTCGGCTGGTCGAAGCTCAAGAGCTGGATCCGTGCGGTGATCTTGGTCGATATGGCGGGAAAGAGCGAGGGGCCCCAGGAATTGGCCACCCTGTCGCTCCAGCGGGGAAAGTTTTTCGAACTGCTGGCGATAGCCTATGATTACTGGGGGTTCAACCCCGGCACGTTGTTTCTCCTGGGTCTTTTCTCCCTCCTTGACGCCATGCTGGGAATGCCCATGGAAGGCGTGGTCGAGCTGCTGCCATTGGACGCCAAGCTCAAAGCGGCCCTTCGACGAGACGCGAACAACGAATATCAGCCGCTTTTCGGTTTGCTCAACGCACTGGAAGACGGAGACTGGCTGACCGTGGAAGCGCAGACCCACCGACTTTCCCTGGACCTCGAACGGACCCGGGAGATTTTCGCCGATGCCAGGGACTGGGCTGGCGGGTTTTTCATCACGCGCGACTGAGGGGCTCCACGTTCCAGATGTGTCGTGCATACTCCAGCACCGCTCGATCGCTGGAGAATTTCCCCATGCTGGCGACGTTGCGGATCGCCTTGGTCATCCACCGATCTTGGTCTGAAAACAAGTCGTCCACTCGGCTTTGCGCTTCCACGTAACTCCGATAGTCCGCGAGAACCAGGAAATAGTCCCCACCCCGCAGGAGTGAATCGACAATGGGAGTAAAGAGTCGGGGTTGTTCGGGACAGAACCGGCCCGAAGCGATCTGGTCGAGGGCGCGCCGTAGCTCCGGATCGTTCTCGTAGAATTCCATCGGGTGATAGCCGCCCTGGCGGAGACGGTCGACCTCGCCGGCCGTCAGGCCGAACAGGAAAAAATTGTCGTCCCCGACCTCCTCCCGGATCTCCACATTGGCCCCGTCCAGCGTGCCGATGGTCAGGGCCCCGTTAAGGGCGAACTTCATATTCCCCGTGCCGGAGGCCTCCATGCCCGCGGTGGAAATCTGTTGGGACAAATCGGCCGCCGGGATCACCTTTTCCGCCTGAGAGATGCAGTAATTGGGCAGAAAGAGCAGCCGCAAGCGCCCCCGCATGTCGGAGTCGCTGTTGACGACGTCAGCGACCGCGTTGAAGAGCTTGATGATGAGCTTGGCCATCTGATAACCCGGAGCGGCCTTGCCTCCCATCAGCACGGTACGCGGGACATAGTGTCCTTCCGGATGATCCTTGATGCGGTTGTAGCGCGTGATGACATGCAGGATGTTTAGAAGCTGGCGCTTGTATTCGTGCATGCGCTTGAACTGACAGTCAAACAGGGTGTGGGGGTTGATGCCCATACCCAGTTTCCGCAGTACGTAGCGGGCCAAACGCTTCTTGTTTTCGAGCTTCGCTTCGGCAAATGCCCGACGGAATTCGGGATCCTCGGCCAAGGGAAGGATCTCCCGCAGTCTGCCAAGATCACACACCCAATCGGGCCCTACGACTCGGGTGATGAGTGCCGACAGGGTCGGATTGACCTGGAGCAGCCATCGCCGAGGTGTCACTCCGTTGGTCACGTTCTTGAATTTGCCCGGATAGAATTCGTGGAAGTCCCGGAAGAGGTTCTGCTTGAGAATGTCGGTGTGCAACGCGGCCACTCCGTTGACCGAGTGGCTCCCCACAATGGCCAGGTGAGCCATGCGCACTCTCCGCTCTCCCTCGTCCGCGATGAGGGACATGCGCGCGACCCGAGCCGTGTCGCCCGGATGCCGTGCCGCAACCTCGTTGAGAAACCTTCGGTTGATCTCGTAGATGATCTCAAGATGCCTGGGCAGCAAACGACCAAGGAGCTCGACGGGCCAGGTTTCCAGCGCCTCGGGCAGCACCGTGTGGTTCGTGTAGGCGAAGGTTCTCGTGCAGAGGTCCCAGGCCTGTTCCCAGGGAAGCAGTTCCACATCCAGGAGCAGACGCATCAGTTCGGCGATGGCGATCGAGGGGTGGGTGTCGTTGAGTTGGACGGCCACGGCGTCCGGGAGTCCGGAGAGGCTTCCGTGCTGCTTCTTGTGACGCCGCATGATGTCCTGGAAGGTGGCGGCCACCAGGAAATACTGTTGTTTCAAACGCAGTTCCTTGCCCTGCTCCTCTTGATCGTTGGGGTAAAGCACCTTGGTGATGTTTTCGCTCATGACTTTGTCATGCATGGCGCCCGCATAATCGCCTCGGTTGAACACGGTGAGGTTGAACTCGCGAGATGATTGGGCTGCCCACAGACGCATGTTCGTGACATGGTCACCGCCGTAACCAGGAATCAAGATGTCGCAAGGCATAGCCATGACGTTTTCGGTGTCGACCC
This sequence comes from uncultured Syntrophobacteraceae bacterium, assembly GCA_964527905.1. GTDB lineage: Bacteria > Desulfobacterota > Syntrophobacteria > Syntrophobacterales > Syntrophobacteraceae > CALBZH01. The sequence goes on along the minus strand of CAZGQL010000051.1, from coordinate 24,332 downwards.
AACGGTAAAGCTCCCGGCCGCCGGCATCCCGGTAAGCTTCGCTCCGCCCGTAAAAATTGACCTCGTAGAGGTACTCCCGTCGTACGATTTCCCAGGGGCTACCCTGACGGCGCCAGTTGTCGCAGCTTTCCTCCTGGTACCCATCCACGATGTTTTGATAGAAGATGCCGTAATCGTAAAGGATCCCGTATCCGTATCCAGGGATCCGCAGGCTGGCCAAGGAATCCATGTAGCACGATGCCAGACGCCCGAGTCCGCCGTTGCCCAGTCCCGCATCCCATTCGACTTCCTCGAGGTCCTCCAGGGCAAGTCCAAGGCTTTCGAGCACCTTCCGGCACCCCTGCTCCATGCGCATGTTGGTGAGGTAGTTCATGAGAAATCGCCCGGGAAGAAACTCCATCGACAGGTAGTAAACGCGTTTGGACATGCTGTCGTAGTAGTCCCGCTGGGTGTTCAACCAGGAACGGATCAAGCGGTCTCGGATGCTGTAGGCCAGCCCGGCGTAGTAGCGAAACTTGTGACGACCGAGGACCTCGTTGCCCAAGGTCGTGACGATGTGGCGGTGGATATCTTCCACCAGCGTATCCAGGTCAAACAAACAATCCGCCGAGGTGGGCTTTAGCGAAATCTGGCGTGACCCTTCGAGCTCAGGCATGGGGTGTCCTTAGTCTGGGAAGGCATTGTCGGGCTCGCAAGCCCTTTCATTTGCCGTGGGCTGCGATCTGCTTTTCGATTCCAGGCAGCATGGAGCCGTGCTGGAGCAAGTTTTGATGCAGTTCAAACGCGGTTCCAAGGTCATGAGGGATGTGACCGGAGCGCGCCCGGGCGAGATACCCGCGGAGGTAATCCCGGTAGGCCGGGTGTGCACACTTTTCAATGATGAGCCTGGCCCGCTGGAGCGGGCCGAGTCCGCGCAGATCGGCTAGACCCTGTTCCGTCACGAGCACCTGCACGGAGTGCTCGTTGTTGTCGATGTGGGGACACATGGGTACGATCGACGAAATCCTGCCTCCCTTGGCGATGGAAGGACACATCATGATAGCTAGATAGCTGTTCCGAGTGAATTCGCCGGCACCTCCCACACCGTTCATGATGTCCATCCCATAGAGGTGCGAGGAGTTGGCGTTGCCGTAAATATCCGCCTCGATGGCCGTGTTCATGGCAATGACCCCGAGCCTGCGGATCACCCCCGGATGGTTCGAGATCTCCTGGGGCCGCAGGACAATTCTTGGGGCGAAAAAGTCCATGTTGTCATAAATGCGCCGCAGCACCTCCGTGGTCACCGTCAGAGCGGTGGCGCTGGCGGTGAGGCGCCCGGATTCCATCAGGCCCACCAGCGCATCCTGGTACACCTCCGAGTACATGGTGAACGGTGGGATGTCCGGGTGTGCGCCGAGAACCGACATGACGCCGTTGGCAACATTGCCCACGCCCGCCTGGAGTGGGAGGAATTCCGGTGGGATCCGACCCGCTTTCCGTTCATCCACAAGGAAACGCACCAGATGCTCGGCGATCTGGAAGCTCGGCGTATCCGGAGGCTCAAAGGGCACCACGTGATCCGGCTCAGAATTTTCAACGATCCCGATTACTTTGCGAGGATCCACCTGAGCGTAGGGCCAACCGATTCTCGTGGTCGGGTCGTGAATGGGAATGGCATTGCGGTGTGGCGGGGGCGGCATGATGAAGATATCGGCCATCTCACGCAGGCGCGGGGAATGCCCCCGGTTGAGCTCGATCACCACGCGGTCGGCATAGCGCAGGTAGGTCGGCGAAGCCCCGATGGACGTAGTGAGGTAAACGCGTCCGTCAGGGGTGATTTCCGTTGCCTCGACCACCGCGAAATCGATTCTTCCGAAGAAACCAAACAGGACGGTCTGGGGTACGTGAGAAAGGTGCATGTCTACGTATTCCACTTCCTGCCGGTTGATCTGCTTGCGCAAAGCCGCACCGCTTTGATAGGGAGCGCGCCAGGAAATCGCCTCCGCCTTGGCGAGTTCATCGTCAATGCTCTCGCCACTCGAAGCACCCGTGAGCACCCGGACCTTGAAGGGTTCTCCTCGCTCGTGGAGAGCCCTGGCTCGGGCCGCAAGGGCCCTCGGAATGATCTTGGCTGCTCCCGCCGGACTGAATCCACTGAAAGAGACCGTCGCTCCATGGGGGATGCGCTCGACGACTTCCTCGGGAGTGAGTACGGGAAATGCACAGGCGGTCGGCATGCCTCGTCTCCTGTCTTCTCAAAGGTTGCATTACGTGGTCTGGGAAACCCGTCCCTGTCCAGCCATGGCTCCCCCCAGCACAAGTCCCGCTGCAAGGTATTGCATCGATGTCAGTACCTCTCCGAGGAGCATCCACCCCAAGAGCATGGAGCAAACGGGGATCAGATTAACGAAAAGGGAAACCTGGCTCGCCGGGATACGACTCAAACCGTAATTATAGAAAAAATAGGCCAGGACGTTCACTCCAATTCCAAGATACAGCACGGCCACGGCCGGCTGCCACCCTCCTGCCAGGACAATGGAGGCCCCGGAGACGGGGACGGCAGCCAGAAAGAAAGCGCTTCCGACGAAGGCCTGTACGGCTGTGAGAAAGAAGGGTCCGTAGCGCGCCGCAAGGAGTCGGCTGCTCAAGGTGTACCCTGCGGCAAAGATCATGGCGGCGAATTCCAGGGCGTTGCCGAGCCACGAACATGGCGCATGCTCGGAAGGCCGGGCGAAACCGGTCAGGGCGAGAACACCGACGGCTGAGGCACAGAGGCCGAGCAAGCTCCTGACCGTAAGCCTCTCGGAAAGAAAAACCCTCGCTCCGACCACGGTCAGCGCTGGAAGCAGAGCGGTGATCGTGGCCGCCTCGGAAGCACTGGTCCAGCGCAGTGCATGGATTTCGAAACAGAAATAGAGACAAGGCTCGCAAAAAGCCATGAATGCCAATAGCTTCCAATCGCCCCGACGGTATTCGATCCGTCCGAACCGTTTGTAAAACAACACGAAGACGATCGCCGCGATGGCCAAGCGACCACACATGACGACCACCGGATCGTAGTGGCGCAGGGCGACCTTCATGGCAATGAAGGAGCTTCCCCACAGCATCATGGCCCCCATGAGGCCCAGGATGGGCAGGCAAGCAGGAAAGGAAATCATTGCGATCCTAACGAGTCGATGCCCCCTTCTGGGATATCGGGTCGGAAAGTCGGTTGTTCCGGGACAGGAGCTCTCTCAAGCTTCAAAGCCCGACCGTCGCTTCTGGAAAACGGATGCGCATCCCCCCCATATCACAAGGCCATCCGTTTGACGCAACATCGTAGCAAATCGATGCATAAAAAAGTATAGTGGAATCATTACCGGATGGGTTCACCGGATCGCACGGATTCCGGACGATTGGTTTTTGCGGGCTCAAGGTCCCAGGGCCTTGCGCCACGGCCGGTTAGCCGCCGGCTGACTTCCGCTCCACCCGTCACAAGGGTTTGATCATGTCCGCACCCAAGATGCGGCATCGCCGGCCCGAAGCCGTCCTGAATCGCTCTCAGCTCGGAGAGCTGATGGACCGGATTCGGCGAGAGGGCTTCACCATAATCGGCCCGACGGTCCGTTCGAGCGTGATCGACATCGGACCCTTAAGCAGCATCGACGAGCTTCCCTTCGGTTGGGCGGCACGGCAGGGACCCGGCTCCTACCGTTTGATCCGCTCGGACTCCCCCTTCGCGTTCCATCATACGGTCGGCGCCACTCCCTGGAAACGATTCCTCATTCCCGATGATCTGGTTTACTGGCGGGCCCGGAGGACGATGGATGGCTTTGCGATCACCCCATCGACTCCAAAGGCGCCGAGGCTTGCTTTCTGGGGGATCCGACCATGCGATCTGCACGCCATCGAAGTCCTGGATCGCGTGTTTCTCGGCGGGGTCTGTCCCCAGGATCCCGAATCGTCCCTTACCGATTCGGTGCGTCCCACTGAACCCACCTACCGAGGGGCTCGCGAAGATCTCCTGCTCATCGCGTTCCACTGCGCGTTTCCTGCAGAAGTCTGTTTTTGCAAGTCCATAGGTACGGGGCCAAGGGCCGTTGGAGGGTTCGACCTGGCGTTCGTCGAGCTTTTGGTGGGCGGAGAGGTCCTTTACCTGGGCGAGACCGGCTCGGCGCGGGGGGAACGGCTCCTTTCCGGGGTTCCATGGCGACCGGTCACATCCGGAGTCATGGAGGCCGCCGAGCGACAGCATCAAAGGGCGGTGGAATCCATTTGCAAAGAGATTCCTCGTCAGGAGGTCAAGGAGCTCCTTTACCGCTGCCTCGATCACCCCCGATGGCTGCAGACTGCCCAACGTTGTTTCACCTGCGGCAATTGCACGCTCGTCTGCCCTACGTGCTTTTGTTCAACCACCCTCGACAGCACGGATCTGGCGGGCATGGAGGCCGAGCGTCGGCGGCGTTGGGACTCTTGTTTTTCATTGGAATTCAGCTATCTCCATGGAGGGGGGAGCGTTCGTACGTCCCCAGCCGCGCGCTTTCGCAACTGGGTGGTGCACAAACTTGCGACCTGGCAGGATCAGTTCGAGACATCCGGTTGTGTGGGCTGCGGACGATGCATCACCTGGTGTCCGGCGGGAATCGACCTCTGCGAGGAAATCCATGCCATCCGTGAGAGCGACAGGCACCCCAAGCCAACCCCGGAGGAGGTGTGCCATGAACCCCTATGAATCCAAACTGGCGGCGCATCCATTCTTCCAAGGACTCGACATTCAGACCATTCGGCTCATCAGTGATTGCGCAACGGAGACCTGCTTCGCGCCCGGAGAAGTCATCTTTCACCAGGGGGAGGAAGCGAACCGTTTCTACCTGCTGCAGGAGGGACGCGTTGCACTCGAGGTTTTCGCACCCGAACGCGGGGTTGTGACCATCCAAACCCTGGGAGCCGGGGAACTGCTGGGAGCATCCTGGCTGTTTCCCCCTTATCTCTGGACCTACGAGGCGGTGGCCATCGAAAGAACGCGCACCCTCGCGTTCAACGCCAATTGCTTGCGGGGTGCCTGTGAGGAGGATCATGACCTGGGTTATGAGCTCATGAAACGTTTTGCTCGCATCCTCATCGAGCGCCTGACCGCCACGCGTCTCCAACTCCTGGATGTGTACGCCAATCCGGAGGGGCGGACAGGGAACGGCACAGCGGCTTGAGCCGGAGCGCTCCACCTCCTGAGGGACCTTGCATGTCACATGACGCGTCATCGCAACTCATCGATCCCATGATCCCGGACCTTTATCACGTCCAGCAAGTGGTGCGTGAAACGGCCGATACGGTCACGCTGCACCTGCTGAGGGAAGACGGAAAGTCCACTCCCGCGTTCCTGCCGGGCCAGTTCAACATGGTGTATGTTTTCGGCGTCGGTGAAGTTCCTGTGTCGATCAGCGGTGACCCGAGCGACACACAGGTGCTGATGCACACGGTTCGAGCCGTCGGGGCGGTCACCCGCGCAATCTGTGGGTTGAAGCCTGGTGATAGGGTCGGCGTGCGAGGACCTTTTGGAAAGGGCTGGCCGGTGCGTGAGGCTCGCGGACAAGACGTCTTGCTGGCGGCTGGAGGGCTGGGCATGGCCCCGCTAAGGCCGGCGCTGGCTCATTTCCTCTCCCATCGCGATACCTACGGACGGGTGGCCCTCCTCTATGGGGCGAGGTCCCCCGGTGATTTGCTTTTCGTCCGGGAGATCGACATCTGGCGAGATCGTCTCGATGCCGACCTCATGGTCACGGTCGACAGTGCGCCCAAGGGATGGCAGGGAAATGTAGGGGTGGTGACGGCCCTGATCGGGAGACTCCAGCTCGCAGCCGAACGAACGATGGCCATGATCTGCGGCCCCGAAGTCATGATGCGTTTCACGGTCATGGAATTTCTGAAACAAGGGGTCCATGCTGATCGGATCTTTGTTTCGATGGAACGCAACATGAAATGCGGGATCGGACTGTGCGGCCATTGTCAATTCGGTCCGATGCTGGTTTGCAGGGACGGTCCGGTTTTTCCTTACTCCCGGATTCGGAAATGGCTCGGCAAGAAGGAGCTTTGACCCTACGGCTCCAAGGTGTGCCAGCATGGCGGGAAACCTCGAGGGGTCCAAGATGAGCAGCCATCAGGCCCAGGCCAGACGAAGACCTCGATTGGCCGTTTGGAAGTTCGCATCCTGCGGCGGGTGCCAACTGAGCCTTCTCAATTGTGAGGATGAACTGCTTTCGATGGCTGCGGCACTCGAAATCGCCCATTTCCCGGAAGCTTCACGATCGATGGGGAGTCCGCCATTTGATCTTTCCCTGGTGGAGGGCTCCATTAGCACCCCGGAAGACGAGCGGCGCATCCAGGAGATCCGGCGCGCATCCAAGTTCCTTGTGCCGATCGGAGCCTGTGCCACCGCGGGCGGTATTCAAGCGCTCCGCAATTTTCCGGGTGGGGAAAGCTTCCCGGGAATGGTTTACCCACGCCCCGATTTCCTGGAAATCCTTCCCACTTGTACGCCGATTTCGGCCCACGTGTCGGTCGATTTTGAATTGCGTGGATGCCCGGTGAACAAGAGCCAGCTTCTGGAATGCTTGTCCGCATGGCTGCACGGTCGCAAACCTTACCTGCCTCGAACCAGTGTCTGCTTTGAATGCAAGCGCAACCAAACGACTTGCGTCCTGGTCGCCGATGGAATTCCTTGCCTCGGTCCTGTCGTCCAAGCCGGCTGCGGAGCGCTGTGTCCAAGCTTTGGGCGCGGCTGCTATGGGTGCTTCGGCCCCAAGGAGACCCCGAATGTGGCCTCCTGGCGGGCTTTGGTGGATGGAATGGGCATCTCTGGCGAGGATTCGACTCGTATGTTGCGAACCTTCAATGCCTGGGCGGAATCATTTCGCGCGGAGGCGGAGAGCTGATCCCTTGAAAGACATGGACCGAAGGATTGAAGTCAAATGCCTGACGCGCATCGAGGGCGAGGCGGGGTTCCGGATTCGGCGGACCGGCGAGAAGGGCGCGGTCTCACAACTGCGGGTTTTCGAGCCGCCGAGGTTGTTTGAAGCCTTCTTGCGGGGCCGGAGTTACCAGGAAGTCCCGGACATCACGGCCCGGATTTGTGGGATTTGTCCGGTCGCCTACCAGCTGACCGCCGTTCACGCCATTGAAAAGGCCTTCGGGATCCAAGTGGATGAGGGGATTCGATCTTTGCGACGCATCCTGTATTACGGAGAATGGATCGAGAGCCACGCCCTGCACGTTTTTCTGCTGCATGCCCCCGATTTCCTGGGATTCGGCGATGCATTCGAGATGGCCAAGGACCATCCCCGCTGTGTCCAAATGGGTCTTGAGCTCAAGAAGACCGGGAATGCCCTCGTCACCCTCATCGGGGGAAGGGAAGTGCATCCGATCAACGTACGCGTGGGAGGTTTTCACCGTATCCCGGAGAGAGCCGGCTTGCAGGCGATGGGGGAGAGGCTCAAGCGCGCCGTCGACTTGAGTGTCGAGGCCGTCCGGTGGGCTGCGAAACTCCCCTTTCCGGATTGGGAGCGGGATTACGAGTGCGTATCGCTGCAGCCCCATTGCGGCTACCCCATCGACGAGGGTCGGATCGTCTCCAAGTCAGGGATCGATATCTCTGTCGACCGCTACGAGGAAGCCTTTGTGGAGCGCCAGGTGCCGTATTCGCACTCGCTCCTCTCTTCCTCCCCAAGCCTGGGCACTTATGTGGTGGGCCCGCTGGCCCGGTACAACCTCAACCGGGATCGTCTCGCCCTCACGGCCCTTGACGCGGCGAGAGAAGCCGCCATCCCACATCCATGCAGGAACCCTTTCCAGAGTATCGTGATCCGCTGCGTAGAAATCCTTCATGCCTGCGAAGCGGCCCTCGAGGCCATCCGGTCCTATGACCCGCCCCCGCTTCCTTGGGTTAAGGTCCACCCATCGGCTGGGAGCGGATGCGGGAGCACCGAAGCCCCCCGGGGACTCCTTTATCACCGATATGTGTTTGGTCCCGATGGTTTGATCCAGAAGGCAAGAATCGTCCCCCCCACATCCCAAAATTTGTCCGCCATGGAAGAGGACCTATCCCGACTCGCGGTCGAAAACCCTCATCTGGATGACGCCTTGCTCACCGGCTTGAGTGAACGGGCCGTACGCAATTACGATCCCTGTATTTCCTGTTCGACCCACCTAGTGCGCCTGAATTGATGAGGTGCTCGCACGCTTTTTGAATGGTCAGTTCAAACTCATTAAAGTGTTGCCAACCTCCGTCCGAACGGATGAAGGTGGTTTAAAGCCTTTCCTTCGGGAAGAAAACGGCTCCATCACTTGCTGAATGCCCCATGGGGAAGCAACGGTGACTTCGGGCAGAGGCAAGAACCCCCTTTGGGGGCGTCAGGAATGCGGACACGGTCCCTGTCGGTAACCGCCCCTGGACGGCGATGGAGCTGACCCCAACCCCCTGTGCGTTTAGGGAGGAGAGCATGAAAAAGAGCCATCGGGTCTGTGTGATCTTAGCCGTCCTTTTCTTGATTCCGACGCAACGTCTGGCGAGCTCGGGCGAGTGTGTCAATCCTCCTTTCATCTCGGCCAGTGCCTCTCCGTTGGTCATGATGGTCATGGGGCGTGACCACAAGCTCTACTATGAAGCCTACAACGACGCGATCGATCTGGATGATCCGCCGGACGGCAAGATCGACGTCGGGTACCAGCACCGCATCGATTATGCCGGCTATTTTGACCCCTACAAATGCTACACGTACCAATCCAGCGGTACGGCCCAATTCGTTCCCACTCGAAGAACCAACAACAAGTATTGCGGCAACGCCAATGAGTGGAGCGGCAACTTCTTGAACTGGCTCTCCATGTCCCGGATGGACCTGATCCGGCAGGTGCTCTATGGAGGCTACCGGGTTAGCGACACCACCAGCGAGACGGTCCTCGAAGGCGTCTACATCCCGCAGGATGCACACAGCTGGGGCAAGGAATACGCAGGGACCGACACGCAGCAGCTCACCCCCTTCAGCCAGCCCGATTCCGGTAAACGCCATCTGTTCTGCGTGACGAGCATTCAGGAAGGTTCTCCCCACCTCATCCGCGTGGCCAAAAACGACACCAATCGGATTTGGGACTGGGCCACCACGGAGCGCGCGGTTTGCAGCGGGGCCGAGTCGGGTAGCTACCGACGCGGGCCAGTCGGGACCCGTAGTGACATTCAGGATTACGTCGTGCGCGCCAAGGTCTGCGACACCACGGTCGGCCTTGAAGCCAATTGTGCTTATTACCCGGGCAGCGGAGGCATCTACAAGCCGACCGGCATCCTTCAGAAGTACGCCCAGGGCGATCAAGGCAAGGCCTGCTCGAAAACCTGGAAACCTTGCAGCGTGGACACCGATTGCACCGGCACGGACGGCGTATGTATGGACCGGTCGAGGCTGTACATCGGGTTGCTGACCGGTTCTTACGAAAGGAACCTAAGTGGCGGGGTGCTGCGCAAGAACATTTGGTCCATGGCCGACGAAATCAACCCCAGCACCGGAATTTTCAATACCACGGTGAGTAGCCAGGGCAGCATCATCCAGACCATCAATCGCATGAAAACGGTCGGATTCCGATACAGCGATTTCTCGTATCAAGATGCCAGCGGCGGGACCTGCGGGTGGATCACGGACCGTGCCCTCAACGAGGGCGAGTGCCGGATGTGGGGCAACCCCATCGGCGAAATGATGTACGAAGCGATGCGCTACCTGGGAGGCAAGACTCCGTACACCGCGGATTTCCGGTACTCCAATACCACGGACGCGGGGTTGAGCCTGCCGAAGCCCGAGCCGTGGGGGATCTCGGGCGGAGGGAGTCGCCTCAAGCCTTACGACGTCTATCCGGATTGCGCAAGACCCTTCATGCTGGTGATCAGCGACATCAATCCCAGCTATGATTCCAACCAGGTTCCG
>CAZGQL010000051.1:11408-14349 GCA_964527905.1 uncultured Syntrophobacteraceae bacterium | reverse complement strand
ATCCACCCTGGAAAACCTGATCGGCACGGCCGAATCCATTGCCGGAGGCAATTGGTTCACGGGCCAAAGCGCGGGCAATTATGATTTTGTCTGCTCCTCCAAATCCGTCACCAACCTGTCTTCCATCCGAGGCCTATGCCCCGAGGAGCCTACGAAGCAGGGCAGCTACACGTCAGCCGCCGTCGCTCTCTACGGAAAAACCAAAGCCAATTTGGACAACGGGGGTCGCCCGGATGTTTCAACGATGGTCGTGGCCCTCTCGTCGCCGATTCCCGACATCAACGTCAAGGTCGGCGACAAGAACGTCCGGATTGTCCCCGTCGGCAAATCTGTCAGTGGGTCCCACAACGTGTTCACGAATTGCGCGAGTCGGTGTACCCTCACCCGGGATGCAACCGACGGTCTGCGCATCAGCAACTGCGCTGTAAATGCCTATTGCCCCTCGAACCAGATCGTGGATTTCTACACGGAGAACATCACGTACGATGCCAACAACAACTTGACCTATGCCAAGTTCCGCATCAATTTCGAAGACGTCGAACAGGGTGCGGACCATGACATGGATGCCGTCGTCACCTATACGGTCGAAGCATTGGCCGACAACAAGATCCGGGTGTCCCTCTCCTCCGATTACGGGGCCGGTAGCATCGATCAGGTCCTGGGTTTTGTCATCTCCGGCACTACCGCCGATGGACTGTACCTGCCGGTCAAGGACAAGGATGTGAGTGGAACGGACGCGGACACGCCGGCGGCTGTATCCGGACTGCCTCTCACCTGGTCCAAGGAGTTCACGGCCTCCGGCACCACGGCCGGCGTCTTGAAAGATCCCTTGTGGTTCGCCGCCAAGTATGGGGGATTCACCGACTCCAACGGCAACAAAGCGCCCGACTTGAAGTCCGAATGGGATAAAGACAACGACAACGTTCCAGACAACTATTTCTATGTCAGGAATCCCCTGGATCTTTACAGGAAGCTCGATGAGGCCTTCTCAGCCATCATGGGCAAAGTCGGCAGCGCCGGTGCAGTGGCCACGGTAACCCAACAGGTGATGGGACAAGACATCATCGTTCGAGGCGCCTTCACCTCCTTTGAAGACGACCCCTCCAATTTCGTTTGGAAAGGCCACTTGGAAGCCTATTGGCCTTACGGCGGCTGCTCCCTGCTCGGCGAGACGACCTGCCAAGAGACGAAGGGCTGCAGCTGGACGACCAGCGCATCGTGCATCCCTGCCTGCGAGGACACCCTCGTCCAGGGGACGTGCGAGTCCAAAGACGGCTGTGAGTGGCGCAACGGGGCCTGCAGTTCCAGGGGCACACTGGTCGCTTCCTGCGCGGAAAACGTGACGGAAACGGCATGCAACAGCCAGTCCTCGTGCACCTGGAAAACAGGTGCCCACTGCACCGGCCTCATGTACAGCTTCCAACAGCAGCAAAATTGGAAGCGGTTTTGTAATGAACACCACGAGCACTGCTGGGAAGCCGGGGACATGATGCCGTCCCCAGCCAGCCGCTCGATCTATACCTTGATCAATGGGCAGCAGAAGTCCTTCTCGACCACCAACATCTGCACCGAGGCCGATTGGCTGGGCCTGAACGGGGACGGCGAATTCGCCGAAAGTGACTGCAACGACTTGGTGGATTGGGTGAGGGGCAATGACACGTGGACCAAAGCGCGAAAGCGTGACGGCTGGCTCATCGGCGACATTGTCTACTCGACGCCCGTCGTCGTCCAGTCTCCCTCCCTGGGCAGCATTCCACCCGACATGGCCGCCGCATCCTGCAGCAGCGAATGCGCGACCGGCTGCGAGCCCATCACGGAATGCGCTCAGAAATGCTTCTACTGTTACCGTGAGCTTCTGAAAACCCGCAAAAAGATGATCTACGTCGGCGCCAACGACGGGATGATTCATGCCTTTGTTGCCGGTGTCTGGTGGCAGGATCCCAATCCCGATGTGGATTCCGACGGAGACGGCGTGAAAGATGAGAGCCACTGGATCTACGATCCCAATGAGCCGAATTCGAGCTGTGAAAATCAGAACTGCACGGGGAAGGAATTGATTGGAAAGGAGCAATGGGCCTACATCCCCAGCAACCTCCTCTCAAAATTGAAAGAACTGGCTCGGCCCGGCTACGGGTCGATCGAAGGCTGTCAGCATCGTTTCATGGTCGACTTGTCGCCCCAAGCCTGGGACGTCTACATCGATCCGGACGGCGATGGTCCCCAGCCGAGGCAGTGGCGGACCATCCTCCTGGGTGGGCAGCGCGAGGGCGGGGATGTCTATTTCGCCCTGGATGTGACCGATCCGGATAATCCGGTTGTTTTGTGGGAGTTCCCCGTTTTTCGCAACTTGGTTCGTATCTTTGACAATGGATCCAATTTCCAGGCCGAATACCCCTACCGGAGCAAGAACCTCTATGATGAGGTGAAAGCTCTGCCCATGTCCTGGTCCGTTCCTTACGTCGGCCAATTGAAGATCCCCACCGACGTGGGGTTTCTGTCCGCTGACACGGTCTTCCCGTGGACACCCGGCAATCCGACCCCGGTTCCCAAGGTCAGGGGGCCCAACGACTTGAGCGGTTGGTTCGCCGTGATCGGCAGTGGTCCGAGGGTGTTCAACATGAACGATCTGCCCGCATCCCTTTCACTCGACCAGAAACTGGCGTCATTGAAACCGAACCTGCTCATGATTGACATCGAAAAAGGGGTGAACATCCTTCAGTACAACTGGCCTTTGCTCCATGGGCTCATGCCGACAAAGTGGCCGGATGAGCCTACCGGGGTCGGCATGTACTCTCCCTACGCCATGGGCAGCCCCCTCGTGCTGGATACTTGGGATGAGTTGGGCGCCGTCCACAACGACGGATATCTTGATCGTATCTATGTGGGAGATCTCAATGGCAATTTTTACGGCCTCAAATTCAACATGGATTCCGGTACGACC
>CAZGQL010000051.1:10694-11392 GCA_964527905.1 uncultured Syntrophobacteraceae bacterium | reverse complement strand
AGCCCATTGACGATCCATCCGCGAGCAACACGTATCGGTCTGACACTCAACCCCTGGGTGTCATGGCTTCGGCGGCCTATGACCCCAAACGCGACCTTCGGCTCTTTTTCGGCACCGGGAAGTTCGACAACATCGACGGCTCCAGCAACGACAAGACCGACAGCGCGAAAATGTCTTTCTACTCCTTGACGGACAGTTCGGTGAGACCGTTGATCGACCCCGGGGGGACGGTGACCAAGATCACGGACAATCCCACCGTGTTCCATGCCAGCCCCGCTGCCCAGGGAGAGTCCTCCACGGGATTCACCATCAACAATTTCGGCATGGAAGTTCACTTCCACTGCGCGGACACGGACTATCGGGACTCCGGCTGTACGTGGGTCCGAACCGATGGCCAGCCAGACGACTGCGTCGAATCGGGAAGCCCGTGCTGGAGCTGCATCTATGATCTCACACGTCCGGGTGAACGGGTCATCGATTCGGCCCTGATCGCGGGTGGGCTGGTGTTCTTCACGACTTTCAGACCCTCCTCCGAGCCTTGTGACGCTGGAGGGAATGCGTTCCTGTACGTCGTGGATTACATGTGCCGGATCGTAAACCCCAACCCCTTCAGAAACTCCGGCTTCATCTCCCGGTCCGACCTTTCCCAAGTGACGCAGGGTGGGGAATACGCGAAGCTCACCCAAGGAAGCCAGACC
>CAZGQL010000051.1:860-10678 GCA_964527905.1 uncultured Syntrophobacteraceae bacterium | reverse complement strand
GGCTACGCTGCCATGCTCGGACCGGGTATGCCCAGTCGACCGGTTCTCGATTCCTCGGGTGAATATGTCTTCATTCAGACCAGTGACGGCCGCATCCATCGGGTCAAGGTCGAGCTTCCAATCCGCCCCATGGAATTGAAGGGTTGGAAGGAAGAGTGAGACACTGAGCAAAGGTTCGGTCGATCGCCCTCATCCCAAGACACCCCTTGGGCTGAGGGCGTTCCATTCTTGCGAGTGAATTCAACTTCCTGGAGGGCCCCCAGGAAAGACCGAGGGGGGCTGATCTTCTGTCGGTTCGCCTGCCGCCTGGGCATTTTCCTTAGACAAGTGATTCATCAAGACTCGGCCCTCAGGAGGCTGCAGCGCAACGGCATGCAGCCCAACATCGACATGCCCGCAAAGGCGCAAATCCAGATTCTCGATGAGCTCTGGGTTCCCTCCTTCTATGAGTCTGAAACGCAACCTAGTCGGTTTTAGGCAACCGAGATTGCGCGTCGGCAAGGGAGGGCGGCCTGCTTCGTAGCGACCGGCATCGAGAATAGGTCGTTCAATTCCCAGCCATTTCGACCCAACCTCTCAGGAGTCCCTCGGTTCGCCGGTTCCTTGGTGCCCATCCACTGCCCAACAGAGTTTCGCCGCGCGCTTCAATGATTCAATTTGAGATGACGCCGGATTGAGGCCCCTTGTATGAAAGAAAGTCAGGGTTTTTGTATCTCCCGAGGTAAGATCTTTCGGTCCGCTTTCTTGGTCTTGGGATGGGCGGTTCATTCGGTTTGTAGCATCCCGAGGGTGAACCACGTGAATGGACTAATAGAGGATGCTGGGCGGGAGCCGCTGCCTGTTGCAGCATCTGTCCAGGCGCCGCACTTTGTCGTGCGGATTCGGCCTTTTGGGGGAACAGAGCGCTGAAACGAAAATGGAGGTGTGGGGGGTCCTCCGAACCGATCATGCCAGGCCCGGAGGAACCCAGGAACGTGCTGGAGCTAACGGTTCACTCGCAAAGCGAGGGTGCTCAGGAGCGAATGCGTATCACCATGATCCGCCGGCAAAGGAATCCTTGCGTCTCCCATCGATCGGTAATAGACGGCATGGAACGAGGAATACCCCTGCCAGTTGAGCATCCAACCCGCCGGGGGAGTCGTCCGATAGCCAATGTAATCGATGCGGGGGGATATGGAGCCCGCCCCGAAATTCTGTTTTGCAAGATAGGATGGGATCCCCTCCGTGATGGGCTTGACAGTCGTCGTATTGGATGCCGTCAGCTGTTCATAGGTGGGTGAGGGGGGCGCGGACCGTATGCAGCGAAGTCCGAGCTGTAGACCGGCTTCGGCCAGGTTCAAGGCCGTTTCGTGTCGAGCCATGGCTTTGGTCATGCGCAGGGCCGCCCCGCTCTGGAGGATCAGATAGATCCCCAGGGACGAAAGGAGGCCCACAAGCGTGATCGCCAGTACCATGGCGAGCCCCTTTTCGTTTCCAAGCGGGGAGATCCGTCGAGAACAACCCATCTCTGATTTGACCATCATTTCTTCACCTTTACTTGTATTGGGGCCCAGCATTCCTGGGCTGAATGACGGTGGAATACGTCCGATAGATGTAGCCGCACTCGGCGGAACCTGGAGCTGCACCCGCGCGGTTCTCAAGGGACGGCCTACAGTAGAGTGGATCGTTCACGCGATCGCCCTGGTAGGCTCTTCCACGGGTGACGATGCTCAGACGGATCAACTTGATCTGTTTGGGATCAAAAGGAGTGAAATCACAGAACCCAAAACCGACCCCGGCTCCAGCACAGCCCGCCTCCCCATACCAATTGTTATTGACGTCCTGATAGGCGATTTGCATGTCGACCACGTTTTCGGCGATGGGCTGTCGACCGCCCGATTCCCGATCGCTTCGGCGCAGCACGTTGTGCTCGCTGCCAGCCGGATGGCAAACCGCATTTCCATCATCGACACAGTAATATACGGCCGGGGCCAGGTAAGTCCCGCCGAGGACTCGGTCCAGACTGAGCTGGTTGCCGCCGGCTATCCCGTTGATCTTGCCGATTTTCAAAACGCCATCATTTGAGATCACGTATTGCCAAACAGCCGATTTGAAATCCTGCCCCGTGGCGTCGCCATCGAGCTCGTCGTCGTCGATGTCGAGCTTCTGAATCCTCGGACTGGAGGAATTGAAACCCCCAAGGATTTGCTGACCGCCCGGACACTCCTCAAGGATCATCATGCGCCGCTCTGCGGGCATGCTTAAATCGATGAGGCGCGTGTCGTTAACGTAAAGCCGGTCCGGACTGTTCGGGCCGCCATCCTCGAAAAAGAAGGCCATCTCCGGCATGACCGACCAACCCGCCTGCATGATCTCCGACTTCAGGAGCTCCATGGTCCCCTGGCCGGCTTCCTGCGTCTGCTTGACACTCTTCCCACGCTCATAGTGTGAAAACTGCCCCAGGAAGATGGCGATGCTCAGGGTTGCCACGATGGACGTCACGCCGACCGCGACAAGGAGCTCGACCAGTGTCATTCCCCTTGTTGAGCCCGGCAACCGTCCGGCTGTTCGGAAATGCGAAATCCCTCCCGGCATCAGTTCAGCTCCAGATTGGTCAGAATGGTTGACAGTTGCACCGAACGAGTGGCACTGGATTTACTGCCATCGCCCAGCTTGATCTGTTCCGGCCAGCTCAGGGTAACCGTCACATCCTTTCTCCAGGGTGTCACGGGATTGATGGTCAGCACTTGAGTGTAGATGCCTCCCACCGTGTCCAAAGCTTTGAAGGTGTTCGCATTGATCACGACCTGGGCAAAGTCGGTGGCGGCGACGGAACGCGCCGCTTCCAAACTCCGGTTGCCCCAAAACATGGCCTCTGTTTCGTGGTTCGTCTTGGCATCCACGTTCAGCGACGACAAGTGCAAGGTCCAGAGCGCAACGAACGCAAACGCCATGGCGCAAAGGGATATGAGTACTTCAATCAGAGTGAATCCGCTTGAGCTAACTCGATTCCTCAATGTTGATCCTCCCCAGTGTAGACACCGTCACATCCACGGAGTTTCCGTCCTCATCGGCGAAGTGAACGCTGCAATTCCCGTAACCGCCGTTCTTGTTCCGCGGCATGCCTTTCCGGTCGAATCTCACCACAAGATCCGCCGGAGACGTCGTCATCGAAATCCCTCGATACTGATCCATTTTGATCTGGCGCACGAGGATTTCCTCGTCGTCGAGCTCACAGTTCCCGTTGGCATCGCCGAAGATGGTGTAATCGCCCGCCGTGACCACGAAGGTCTGACTGATATTCTTCTCGAGGGCACGCATGCGGGCCTCGCGCAACTGAGCGGCGAACTCGTAGGCTGCGGCTCGAACCCGCTCCTTTTTCTGCCATCCCGAAAAGCCCGAATAACCGAATCCGGAGAGCGCCACAATCAACGAGATGACCACCAATACTTCAGTGAGGGTGAACCCATCGCAACGGTTCCATTGTCCCGACATGGAAGTTCTCATCAGGAAGCCTTTCCATCGGATGCTCTGCGGATCTTGATTTGATAGGTCAACGAGGTCTCGGCACCGTGGACATCGCGAGCCGATACCGCAACCGAGAACGCCCCCTCGGCCTTCGAGTCCACCATCCAGCGGATGTTTCCTTGAGGATCAATGGTCATCCCTGGAGGGCCTTCCTTGATCGATAAAGTGAAATTGTCTCCCTCGGGGTCCGTGCTGTCCACCCTTGCCTGGTAGATCCCATCGCTTCCGATCGTCTGATTGGCCAACCTCATGCTCGGTGGCGCATTGCCCACCCTTGCCGATCCGGAAACGCCCTTCGACGATCCGACACTCTTTTCAGCGCTTACGACCTCGACCTCGACGAAATCGTCGCGCTGAATCGGTGCACTCAATACCTCCGACGTCGAATCCTGGACCAGGAGCCCGTTTTTCTTCCACTTGTAGACAAGACTCACCGGCTGCGGCGTCGTGGAGGCAAGACTCACTCGGGCCGTGACCTGGTCTCCCGTTACGGGGGCACTCGGCTCAATGCGAACCCCCTCGATCCCATCGGACTGCCCTTGCACGGCTCCCGCAACGTCGGCACCCGCTTCCCTGGCTCCAGCCATGAGCGACTGCCCGGACTGCGCGTCATCCTGAAGCCCCTGCTGGTTCGCCTTGGAGACCTGATGCGATGGCACGCCTCCGATGGCCTGGGGCTGAGACGTCTCTTTGGATGAGCACCCGATCGTCACCAACAGAAAGCCAGGCAGAACGATCAGGATGCGCTTCCACGAATGTCTTCCTTTGTGCCTTTCGTGCATACTTCAGATCCTCTCTTTACACTATCCAAGCACAGCGATTCCGCCTAAATTCAGCCCCAGGTTTATTATTGAAATAACCATTTGAATATTGAAAATCCAATCGCATCATCACGTTGAACAATTGGAATGCCGGTACGCGAAGACAGGGTTATAGTATCTGTAGCTGCATAAGTATATACTTTCTTCTGAGCAATCATTCTATAGGTGCTAGCTTGTGCAGAATCAACCGAGATAAGATATCCATTCTTTGTAGTGAAGGTTTTGGCATTGCAATTAGCACAATTTGCAAGGCAGGCAGCTGCATTTGCGCTGGTTACAAAAGACGGCAGGCAGCCAATGGTGTTCGCATACCTAAAGCGATTGCCGTCTTCATAATACATCTCCTGCTCCATCTTGGCAGCCATCAGCGCCGTAATGGCTTCAGTTTGCTTGGATTTGTTCATGTAATTTACATACGATGGAATCGCGACGGAGCTCAATATCCCCAGCATCGCGACCACGATCATCAGTTCCACCATGCTGAATCCACCTCGACCCCAAATACCTCTGCCGAACCTCTCACAGGCGATTCTCATATCGTTGTCCTAATCCTTGAAAGTTATGAATGATAATCAATTAATAAGGCTAAAAAGGCCGTCGATGAGGCTCCCCCTGCTTGACCTACCCTGGTGACGGTGGGGAGACCCAATGCTGTTGAATCAAGCCGAGTCCTGCGGGCGGGGATAAACCCCGCCCGAAAGCACGCCGTACACCCTGATGCCACACCATTGATGGGGAGACCTGCCCGGAACTTTCCGTCTACGACATCTCCCTGCCCCAGACTTTCAGGCCCCATGGGCTGCGTCCTCCTTCATCTGTTCGTGGGAAACCCAGATGGACTATCGGACGGTCCCTTCCATCTCTAAAGCTCAAAGTGAATTCCAATGGATTCGAACGTTTCGCCGGAAGCTCAGTGACACACAACGCGTTTCGGCATTCCCCGAACAATCCCTTCAAGTCCTTTTAGGTTCGTGCCGAAAGGGGACTAGCCAGGATTGTTTGGATCGCTGGCTGGACTTCCAGAAAGGGGCGGCGCTAAGTGGCGCGTTCCAATGATCGAACAAGGAGAAGTGGACCATGAGAAGCAAAAAGACTTTGCTCGTCCTCATCTTATTCAATGTCCTTCTCAGCGCTCTTACAAACGGACATTGCGGGCAAATGAACGAAGACGGCGAACTGGCCCGGTTGCTGAAGCCCCAGGGCGAGGTTCCACTCCACTTCATTCCCAACCAAGGTCAATTGGACCCCAAGATTAAGTATTATGCGAAAAACGGGAGCCAGGAAGTCTACATCACGGACGAGGGGGTCTTCCTGGCCATCACACGAGGCAAGCAGGCGTTGGAGAGCATCGAGGACCCCAGCAAGCCATTCACGCCCCCGGAACGCCCGACGGCTGAGACCCACGTCGTCAAACTCGCCCCCCTGGGTATGCTGCCCGACGTCCAAATCGCCCCCGAAGACCTCCGGGAGGCCAAGGTGAACTGGCTCCTTGGAAATGACCCCAAACTCTGGCGATCGAATCTGCCGACTTACGGGGCGCTCACTTATCGCAGCGTTCGGGAGGGTTTGGATCTTCGGTTCTACGGCAAAGGCCGAAACCTGGAATACGACGTCATTGTCAAGCCGGGTCAGGACCCTTCGCAGATCCGCATGAGTTGCACGGGGGCGGACTATGCCGAGCTCACCGAGGAAGGAGATCTGTTGATCACGTTAAAGGGCGGCGTGACACTTCGGCAAAAGAAGCCCACCATCTACCAGCTCATCGACGGTCAGCGGGTTGAAATCGACGGCGCGTTTAGGATCGACGGAGGCAAACAGCCAAACTTGAAGGGGACTGCTCGTTGGAGTAATCCCGATTCGGACGCGCTGGTGTTTGGATTTGATGTGGCTGTCTACGATCGCAGCGCTCCCGTAATCATCGACCCGGTCATTGTTTACGCGAATTATCTCGAGCTTCAGGGCTCCGGAGAGGATTACGCCGTCGCCATCGGCGTCGATTCGAGCGGATATGCCCATGTCGCCGGGTACACTTGGAGCACGGCCCTCAATTTCTCCCAGCTGGAGACCAATGCCGTGATCGGCGCCACCGGCGGCAAGTACAACGTGTTTGTCAAGAGGCTGGATGTGGGCGGCGGGGATCAATACACCACCTATCTCGGCGGCAACAACGACAGCTATGCCGCAGCGATCGCGTGCGACGCTTCCGGCATTGCCTATGTCACCGGCAACACCCTTGCCACCAATTTTCCTGTGAAGTCCGCGATCCAATCCACGAATCGTGGCAAAGGAGACGCCTTCCTGGCAAAACTCAAGCAAGACGGCACGCTGCTCTTTTCGACCTATCTGGGTGGCAGTCAAGCGGATTTTGGAACGGGGATCGCGGTCAACAGCAGTGGTGCGGCGTTCCTCACCGGCTACACGGCGTCAACCAATTTCCCGGTGACGGTCGGTGCCTTTCGGACCACGCGCGGCACCGGGCAGATGGACGCGTTTGTGAGCAAGATCAACACGAACACCTCGCCTCCATCCCTCGGCTATTCCACCTTCTTGGGAGGAAACGGGAACAACTATGCAAGGGCGATCGCACTGGATGCTTCAGGCTCCGCTTATGTGACCGGTCTCACCTACTCGAGCAATTTCCCGGTGGCAGGGACTCCTTATCAATCCACTCTCAAAGGCACCCAGGATGCTTTCGTCCTCAAGCTCAACGCTGCCGGGTCGGGCTTGGTCTATTCAACCTACCTCGGGGGCAGCCTTTCCGAGGCAGGGCTGGGGATCGCCGTCGATTCCAGTGGAAATGCCTACGTCACGGGTCAGACCAGTTCATACAATTTTCCAGTCCAGGGCGCTTACCGCGCCACCCTGACCGGACAGATCGACGCGTTTGTCTCCAAGCTCAACTCAACTGGAAGCGCCCTTCTGTACTCCACCTATCTTGGGGGCGCGCTGGTGGACATTGCCAACGGAATCCGTGTGAACGCGGCCGGAGAAGCCATTCTCGTCGGTGAGACGGACTCGAGCGATTTTCCCACTCGAAACGCGTTCCACGGAATCAAAGACGATTACACGGCGGCCTTCGTCACCAAGATGAACGCCCAAGGCAACGACATTGTCTTCTCGAGCTTCTATCTGGGTACCCTGGGTCAAGACAGGGCCAAAGGGATCGCCCTCGATGACTCCACGGGGGTTTACTTCGCGGGCCATACGAACCTGCAGGGCTTCAAGAGCGCCTTCGTGGTTAAGGTCATGGACAGTAATGATCCATCCGTCACCGTGGTCACGCCCAATGGGGGCGAGGTCATTCCGGCGGGCACCATCAAGACGATTCGATGGTCCTATAACGGGAACCCCGGGAGCGCCGTGAAAATCGAGCTGCTGCGGGGCTCCGAGGCAGTCGCTGTCATCGCGGACGAGGAACCGATCGGGAGTAACGGAAACGGCTACTACATCTGGACCGTGCCGAACGACCAGCCGGTGGGAAGCGACTACCGCATCCGGATCACAAGCACCACCAGCACCATCTACACCGACACCAGCGATGTTTCTTTCAGCATCAGCGAGCCACAACCGGACGCGCAATTCGAGGCAGAGCCCCTATTGGCATCTGTGGGAGAAGAGGTCCAGTTCAACGACCGGTCCACCGGCGGAGTCACCAGCTGGGCCTGGGAGTTCGGGGACGGCGGGACGAGCGGTCAGCAGCACCCCAAGCATCGCTATGCCTCGGAAGGAAAGTACGACGTGTTTCTCCGGGTCACCGGCCCAGGAGGAACCAGCGCCGCCACCAAGCCGGCCTACATCACCGTACAACCCAAGATCACGGTCCAGTATCCAAACGGGGGGGAAGCCATCCTGGCCGGGAGCAACATGGTCATCCGCTGGACCCATGAAGGGGCATCGACGGGTAAGGTCAACATCGAGCTCCTCAAGGGCGGCCTTCACGAACTGGATATCGCTACCAATCTCTCCATCGGGTCGCATGCCTATACCTGGACCGTCCCCGCCGGAACGGGCCCAGGGACCGACTATCGGATCCGGATCAGCAGCACGACCTCATCCAGCAACGACTCCAGTGACACGGACTTCACCATCAAGCCGATCATCGCGGGTTTCAGCGGCACTCCCACCAGCGGGGCGGCGGAGCTGACGATCAACTTCAAAGACGAATCAAAAGGGTCGGTGACAGCCTGGATCTGGGATTTTGGAGATGGAACGCCCCCGAGCTCCGAGAGGAACCCGGTTCACACCTACACGGCTCCGGGGACTTACACCGTCACGCTGACGGCGAGCGGACCGGCGGGCAGCGACACGCTGGAGAAGTCCAATTACATCCAGGTGACCCCACCGGTGGCCGATTTCACCGCCTCGCCCACCTCCGGACCCCTGGAGCTTTCAGTCCAATTCTCAGACCACTCCAAAGGGACCGTCACCAGCTGGCTGTGGGATTTCGGTGACGGGACGCCGGGAAGTACCGAGCGGAACCCCACCCATGTCTATGGGGAACCTGGCGTTTACAACGTCACACTGACCATCAACAACGACGGCGACACTGTGACCAAGTCCGGATTCATCCAGGTGACCACGCCCGTCGCCGCGTTCTCGGCTGCCCCGACCACGGGGGATGGGCCCCTCACGGTCGCCTTCCACGACGATACGGAGGGATCCGTCACGGGCTGGCTCTGGGATTTCGGCGACGGCACGAATCCCTGTACAGAGCAGCATCCCGTCCACGAGTACACCGAGGCCGGCGTCTACACGGTCTCCCTGACGATCACATTCCCGGGAGGCACGCACACGACCACCAAGCAACACTACATTCGCGTGAGTCCGCCCGTGGCGGATTTCAGCGCCACCCCGACCTCGGGCACCGCCCCGCTCACAGTCACATTTATGGATCTCTCCAAAGGGGTCAAGAACCATTGGTTCTGGGAGTTCGGCGACGGAGCGACCAGCGAGGAGGAAAACCCTCAGCATGTGTACACGAGTCTGGGGAATTACACGGTTACACTCACCGTCACCGGGCCGGGCGGCACGAGCACCAAGACCAGAAGCAATCTGATCCTCGTCCCGGGCATTCGCGTGACGACCCCTGATGGAGGAGAGAATTACTCGGCCGGGCAGACCCTCACCGTGAATTGGGAATTCTTCGGGAACGTCGGATCCAGAGTGCGAATCGAATTGCTGAAGGCTGGTGCCGTGGCGGCGACGATCGCCACGGGTGCTCCCATCGGCAGCGGAGGGATCGGCTCTTATTCCTATGCGATCCCAGTGAGCCGCACGCCCGGATCCGACTATCGGGTGCGGGTCACAAGCACCACATCCACCCTCTACGGCGACACGAGCAATGACTACTTCACGATCAATCCGCCGGCGCCCGTGCCGAGCTTCAGAGGCACCCCACTCTCCGGAGCGGCTCCCCTGACGGTGACCTTCACCAACACCACCACGGGGAGCGCGAACGAGTGGCTGTGGGATTTCGGCGACGAGACCGAG
>CAZGQL010000051.1:186-826 GCA_964527905.1 uncultured Syntrophobacteraceae bacterium | reverse complement strand
TATACCGAAGCGGGCACCTACACGGTATCACTCACCGCGATCGGGCCCGGAGGCAGCAAGACGTCGACCCGTACGGCCTACATCACCGTCAGTCCCCCTCCCACCATCACCGTGACCGACCCGACCGGCGCCACCACCTGGGCGGCGGGAAGCACCAAGAAGATCTATTGGCAGTGCACCGGCAACCCCGGAACCTACGTGAAGATTGAGCTCCTCAAGGGCGGAACCCTTTACACGACCATTACCAGCCGTACGGCCCGAACCAACGGGTCCAGCGGCTACACGTGGGCCGTGCCCACCGGCACCCCGCCCGGCAGCGATTACCAGATCCGAGTCACCAGCACGACCAATGCGTCCTACACGCACACGACCGACCTGTTCGTGATCACCGAGCCCACCCCCGTGGCCGAATTCACGGGCTCCCCGGCGAGCGGACGCCTCCCCCTGCAGGTGACGTTCACGAACTCATCCACAGGAAATTACTCCAGCTGCGTCTGGGATTTCGGGGACAATACATCCAGCACGGACACGAATCCGGTTCACACATACAATACGGCCGGGCAGTACACCGTGAGTCTGACGGTTGAGGGTCCCGGCGGAACGTCGACCAAGACCCGAACCAATTACATCGCGGTGAGCG
>CAZGQL010000051.1:0-89 GCA_964527905.1 uncultured Syntrophobacteraceae bacterium | reverse complement strand
ATCACAACCTGGTCATGGAACTTCGGAGACGGCCAGGGAAGCACCCAGAAGAACCCGACGCATGTTTACGCCACCCCGGGAACCTACAC
>CAZGQL010000050.1:26589-27454 GCA_964527905.1 uncultured Syntrophobacteraceae bacterium | reverse complement strand
CATCCCGGTGGGTCCCTCTCGTCGCTCCATCTGGTGCTGCTTCTCTACAGCACCATGCGCCATCGACCGAACGACCCGTGCTGGGCGGACCGCGACCGACTTCTTCCCAGCATGGGACACATCAGCCCCTGCATCTACAGTGCGTTGGCGGAATTCGGATATATCGGGGAAGAGCGGCTGCTCTTGGAATTCCGACACGCGGGATCGTCCTTCGCGGGCCATGTGGAATGCTGCGTGCCCGGGGTGGAGTGGAACACGGGAAATCTGGGCCAGGGGCTTTCCGCCGGTGCCGGCATGGCGCTGGCCCTCAAGCTGAAAAACAGTCCCGCGCGCGTGGCTGTGCTCATGGGCGACGGGGAGCAGCAAAAAGGGCAGATCGGGGAGGCCCGTCGGTTTGCGGTCAAGTACGAACTGAACAACCTGTATGGAATCGTCGATCGCAACCACCTGCAGATCGGCGGGGCCACCAATCAGGTGATGCCCCAAATGGTTCGGGCCGAATACGTGGCCGCCCAGTGGAACACGCTCTACCTCGAGGACGGCCACGATTTCGATGCCATCTTCGACGCCCTTCGCCGCATCTACCTGGGAAATGTGGAGGATCCGCGCTTTCCGTCCGTGATCGTCGCCCGCACCGTGATGGGCAAGGGTGTTTCCTTCATGGAGCACAAGGCCAAGTACCACGGGTGCGCCCTGAGCGAAGCCGAGGCGGCGGCGGCCCTCGATGAGCTGGGTCTCGACAACCCTATCCCCGAGCTCAAGCAGCGACGCAAGACCCTCGTCGTGTTGCCGGAGCCGCACTGCAGCCCTGCGGTCATGCCGGTGATCGATCCCGGTCAGGTTCGCGATTACCCCCCGGACAAAC
>CAZGQL010000050.1:0-26554 GCA_964527905.1 uncultured Syntrophobacteraceae bacterium | reverse complement strand
GACAACCGTTCCGCGTATGGGAACGCGCTGGAGGATCTCGCCCGGCTGAACAACCTTGGGGAGCCCCCTAAGGTACTCGGTTTCAGCTGTGACCTGGAAGGGTCGGTCAAAATGGAAGCGTTTCACCATGTCAATCCGAAGGCCTTCTTTGAGTGCGGCATTCAGGAGCACCACGCAGCGACTCTGGCCGGCGCCACCAGCAAGGAAGGGTTTGTCTGCTTTTTCAGCACGTTCGGTGTGTTCGCCGTCTGTGAGACCTACAATCAGCATCGACTCAACGACATCAACGACACGCAGCTCAAGGTCGTGAGCACCCATCTCGGTCTGGATGTCGGCGAGGACGGACAAACCCACCAGTGCATCGATTACATCGGCCTGATGCAGAACCTTTTCGGTTTCTCGATTTTCATGCCGGCTGACCCCAACCAGACCGATCGAATCGTCCGCCACGTGGCCACAACTCCCGGAAATTGCTTCGTGGGGATGGGCCGCTCCAAGACCCCCCTCATCACGGACGATTCCGGACGGCCCTTGTATGGCGGATCCTACCGTTTCGTACCCGGGAAAGCCGATTGGGTGTGTGCGGGAAACCAGGGAGCGATCCTCGCCTACGGCGCCACACTTCACCACGCCGTCGACGCCGCTCGCCAGTTGCGCGACGAACACGGATTGCACCTGGCCGTGCTGAACATGGCCTCCATCAAGCCGCTCGATGTCGACGCGGTGCGCAAGGTGGCGGAAACCGGTCTGATCGTGACGGTCGAGGACCACCATCCGGATACGGGGCTGGGGGCGCGCGTGGCGATGGTGGTTGCCGACGCCGGGGTCGCCTGCCGCGTGGTCCGTCTGGGGGTCAAGGCTTATGGGTTGTCGGGCAAACCCGCGGATCTCTACCGGCTTGAAGGCATCGACAGGGAGGGAATCAAGAGCGTTGTTCTGGAAGCGCGGACAAACGGCTGGCTGAAGTCCTGACGGATGTCTCGAAGAAATCCGGATCGATAAGCGTCCTGAACGCATCGAGATGCGGGCATGGATGCGGCCATTCGGAAAACAGCTCGGGCCGGCTCGGAACGAGCAGCGCCCCAAACGGCTGTGTGCTCCGAAAGCGGAGCAGCAGCCGTTTTTGTTTCGACCAAAGCGCTTGAGAGAACAGGCGCGTCAGGACGTTTTGCCAGCGCAGACAGCGCCGCAGACGCCGCAGCGAGGGGACGACCGGGGTCCCGAGGGTCCGAAGCAGGTCACGAAAGGCGTGCATCAGGAGATCCGTCGACGGCAGGACCGTGGCCATCCGGGTGAGGAGGGACCGATAACCGTCCTGTGGGCCCCGTTGTTCCAGCCAGTAGGCTTCGAGCTCGCTTTCGATGTGGTGATGGCACGCCCCCGGGGTCAACCCGAGGCGTCCACAGGGAGCGAAGGGGGGAAGGCTGAGGCGGTTGATGGGCGGATGCCAAAGGTTGTCCGAGAGGAAATGGCAGGCCAGTCCCAAGGACCGAGCCTTCAGCTCGGCAGGGGGACTTTCGCGAGCGGCCAGCCAATCGCCGAGCAGATGCAGACCGTCCGGCCCCTCGAGGGTGTGGAGCGCCCGTCCGACTCGCTTCATTTCGAAGGTGGGCAGGTCGTAGAAAAGGTGATCGGGCCACAGGGCGCCCAAGTAGAAACAGTCCTCCTCGCGTCGCGAAAAGGGTCTCATGCTACCGGAGCTCACCAGGGCGCGAAGCGTTTCCTCCGCGAGCAGGAGATGGTGGCGCTCTTTCGGCATGGGGGAGCTCCTCCACGTGGGGCCCATGAACCCGCGTTCAGTCGCATGGGAAAGCGGCAAGCCGAACCCCCGTCGTCCCCGCACCATCGGGTCTTGCCGCGTGAGGCGGTCCTTCCAGGCTCTGCTTCGGAACCTGGTCGGGAACGCTCACGTCCCCACGTCGCAGGGGGAGAACCTGCCGGAGCCGGCCGGGACGGTATCCGGTCCTGCCGTCACACGACCTGCTCGATGGAGCGGGGTTGCGCCACAGCCGATCCGGGTCCTCCGTGCCGGTCGGCCACTCCCCAACAGGGTCTCAGGTTTGCGGGTCGTAGCTGCGTTTGGCCTCCTGGTCCAGCAGGCGCCACAAGAGCATCTGCTTCCTCAGGGCCTTGATAAAGTTTTTGTTCGCCCGGATCCATGCAGAGCGCTCGCCGGAGAGCCGGATCATCTGGATGGCGATCTCCAGGTACCCCGGGTTTTCGAGGGATGGGCAGCAATGCAGCTGCATGCGTTGTTTGATCCCAAAATCGAACGGGGCCAGCCAGACATTCGTCCGGATGAGCAGGCACACGGGAGCCGGCATCAGCTCTGAGCGCATGAACGGATCATCGAGATCGAAGAGCACCTCGTCGACGATGAACGCCCCATGGGCAGAA
The DNA here is from genome assembly GCA_964527905.1 of uncultured Syntrophobacteraceae bacterium. Lineage (GTDB taxonomy): Bacteria > Desulfobacterota > Syntrophobacteria > Syntrophobacterales > Syntrophobacteraceae > CALBZH01. Next base: position 24,157 of record CAZGQL010000050.1, on the reverse strand, counting down.
TCCTGGTAGGACTTGTAGAAGGCGTTCAAAAAGCCCATGACGCCTTTTTCCTCCTCGTATTTGAGGAGAAACGGAAGATTCATGGTGATCCGGTCCCCCTCGGCTTCGGGAAGCGTCCAGGAGCGGTTGACGTCCGGCATGGCGATTTCCGCGGCCATGCGGGCGGGGTACAGGGCGGCGAGGAAGACCACCGAGAAGACCAGGAACATGCAAGCCACGCTCGCGAGCGAGGAATAGTTGAAGGTCAATTGGGCGAACGCACTGCTTTGTCCCAGGTACTTGGCGCTCATCTGGGCGAGGATATACCCGATGACGGTCGAGATGACGGCCATGGACAGTGCTTCGACGATGAACAGGAACCCGACGTGGGTCGGGGCCAGACCGACGGAGGTGTACGTCCCGATTTCCCGTTGGCGCTCATGCACGTGTCCGATCATGGTGTTGAGGGTGATGAAGATGACGATCAAGATGGGAACGATCACATTTGCGGCTCCCTGGTAGCGAACGGTGGATCCTGCGCTGTGGAACCATGTCCCGTCTTCTCCGACGAACAAGGGGTAGCTCAGCCAGGTAGCCAGTCGATCCGCGATCGACAGGGGACTGATGTCCGCTCGGGGGAGGATGGAGATCGCCTTGAGTTTGCCCCCAAGGGCGATGCACGTCTCATAAGGGATCACCACAGTCGTGTCGGCTCCCGCGTAGCGGAATCGCCCGGTTGTCGGCAGCACTTCCTCACCGGACTGCATCGCCTCCACTTCCGCCTCCGACAGGTCCGCGCTCTGGCTCAGCTCCACATAGCCCGGTGTCAACGGGTTGCGATCCAGGTCCGGTGTTCGCTCCAGCCTGATGGGATCAAAGACTCCGACGACCTTGAAGTCCTTTCCAAGGAGCCGGACGGTCATGCCGAGACCCGAAGGGGCATCAAGCCCCAGGGATTTGGCGATCGGGGTCGGCAGGAGGATGGCGCTGGTTTCGCCGGGCTCGAACCAGCGTCCGGAAGAGACGATGGCGCGATAGGCATCGGGCGGAAACGCACCCAGCCCCAGGATCCCCTCGATGCCCGCGTAGCTATCCCCGCGATACACCCTGGAGATGGCCCGATCGGTGCCACCGCGCCCCTCGATCCAGCCGCGCGGGAACACCTCCGCTTCTGAGGCGAACCGGTTGCGCAGGTCTTCGAGCGTGAGTTCCGGAATCGGGAGCCAGAAGGGGTGCTTGAGCAGGATTCCCCGGTATTCGGCGGATTGGGCCAGTCGGGTTTGGGCGGTCCGATGGATGGATTTGACGTTGGTGAAGGACATGACCGTGAAGGTCAGGATGACCAGGGTCGTGCACGTGAGAGCCGTCCTGAGCTTTCTTCGGTTGAGGTTGGAGACGCCTATGGCGAATCCAGCCCCGAAGGACTGCCACTTGCTCACCTGCGGTGTGCGTAGGTGGGCGGTCCGGCTGTGGAGATCGGCCATTTCCCGTTCGAATCGGATGAAGATGATCCAGGAGACCATGAGCGACAGGCCCACGATGAAAAACGCGATGATGACCACCATGGGGCTGTAGGTCAGTTGAAAAGCGGGATGAAGCGCCCGGATCACGAAAATGGTCGTGATCAGGATCAGGAAAAAGGCCGTGAGTTGCTGGTAAATCCCCCGGAAGGCGAACAGGTAGCGCTCCATGCAGTAGGCAAAGGGGACAAAGAGCGCAATGAAGAACATGACTCCAGTCAGGACGTCGCGCTGAGTCTTTTCAATGTCGGAGTAAACGACGTTGAGCTTGGACCACGCGGCGACGATCCGCTCCCAGAACCGGGAATACTCGAGGTTCTCGAGGGCGGTCTCCGACTCGAGCAGTTCCCGTCCCGAGGTCTCGTAAAGGGTTTGGAGATGCTGATTCATGATGCCGTGCCGGGTGAGATTCGCGAGGCGATCCCCGAGGATCAGGAACAGGTCCTTGGTGACCCGGTAAGGAACGGCAAGGATGGCCGGGGGGGAACCGATCAGGAAACCTTTGCCCTTGTGGAGTTCCTCGCTCGCATTGAGCAAGAAGAAGTCCTTGCTCAGCAGGGACTCGGCCAGGATCAACTTGAACCGCGTGCCCTTCTCCAGGAAGAGGGAAATTCCCACGGTGTCCCGACCATCGATGCGGCTGTACCAATACCGCAGGGGTGCAGCTTCCGTCGCCGCGTCCAGGAGCTCCACCTTCGTGAGATAACTCATGTTTCTTGGATTGAAGGCCCGGATGACATCCGTTTGCAGACAACGGAACATGACGAGGGAAGTGCTCCCAAGATCGCTCTTCAGCTTGATCCGATAGTTGACCTTTCCGGTTTGGACCTTGTCGGCGGTCCAGGCCACGCGGCCCGTGTCAGGGTCGATGCCGTAGGGCTCGAGGATCAGCTTTTCGATGGCGACACGGCTGTTGGCGAGACCCGGCAGGAAAAAGGACCCGTCCTGAAAGACCATGGTACGAAACACCGATTCGCCCTGGAGCACGGAGATGATGGTGCCCGGGGCCGGCTGGTCCGGGAAAAGCTCTCCCTGACGAATGAACATGGCTCGTCCCTCGAGGCTCGCGAGCCCCTTCAGGCCCGCCTCGGTGGCCGACGGCAGCGAAGGGTGGGAAAAGAGCCTGCCGAGGACGAGTGGCAAAGAACGCTCGAGGCGTTCAAGGATCGTGCGGTCGACCCGCTCGAGTGTGTCATTGGGGGTCGACCAAAAGGTGCGGCTGTTGTCGAGGCTGATCAGCGCGGCTGTCGGAAGCCCCGCCAACGCGCCGACGTCGCACCCCGTGCGTGCGCTGATGGGAGATCTGCCGATGAGCTCCTGGGAGTTCAGGGCCTTCCCGGCCTGGCGAAGCATGGACGGCAGACCCAGCTGTTCGGCCACGTCCGCGCCAGCCTTGGCAAGCAGTTCACCCAGTCGTGAGGCGCGCTGGACCCGCCGGACGTTTTCCCGCACCGGGTACACGTCCCCAAGCTCCGCAATCCCCGCGAATGGAGATTGAGTCGACAGGTGCAGGCTCAAGAAGAGGACGGGTGTATACTCGTCGAGCAGATTGCGGAGGGCGTTGGCCGACTTGATCGCGTCATAGCGTGCCTTGATCTCGCGGCGTTTGGCCTTGAGATGGGCTCGCGCCTCCTTGACGAGATCCAGCGCCAGAGCTTTTTCAGGCTCCGAGAGGTCATGGGCGGTGGTGTGCCAGGAAAGCTTACGGAAGCGTCGTGCTTCCTCCATTTCCGCTTCATTGGCTTCTTGTCCGAGTGCCTTGCGGTATTGAAGCTCCCTCGTGAGGGCATCCGCGCGGTCCTTGGCTTTCTCGACCAGAAGGTCCCAAACCGTCTGGCGGTCCTGGGGCTCCGGAGCAGCCAGGGGATCGTCCTTCTCGATCAGGTCAAGTTGGTGATCGTTGAGCTGCTTGAGATCCTGTAGTGTCTTGGATTGCTTGCGAAGGATCTTCTTGCGTGTCGTGAGGGCCCAGACGAATTCGCGCATGCCGGCCAAACCTTGTCCGTTGCCGACCGTGGCCAGAAACAAGACAGGGCGGTCCGGTGGATTTCCGGAGAGCTGCCGGACACTTTCCAGGAGGGCGGCGATGGATGTGGCCTCATCGGCCCCGGGTGCGATCCCCAGCACGGCGGAAGAGGCATCGTAGAAGGCATCCAGCACGACCAGTTGTGTCTTCAGGGACTCGTTCCTCCCGGGCAGGAGACCGTAGCAGTTGTGCACCATCTTGTTGGTCCAACGGGTATCGCTCCGGATCGTGCAGGAACCGGTGCCCTTGAGGGCGAGCGCCGTCAGCTCCATCCCCGTTTCCGGGGGAACCCAGAAACGGGGAAACGCTATTGGCGTTTTGGTGTTCATGGCCTCGAGCTCGCCCCTCACATTCTCAGTCGAGCCGATGTAGATGACCGCTCGAGCCCCAAGCATGGCAACGGTCCACCAGGCGCCGGCCGTTTTCACCTCCATGAGCACGATGGCGTCCTTCACCCTCTTGCCGTCAAGCTCTCCGAGGCTTCCCGATTTCACGTACAGGAGAGGTCCTTGGATCCCTTCCTTCGGGGTCTTGGGGAGATAGACCAGGTTGGGGCCCCATGGATGGATCGGCCATTTTCTGTCTCCCGATTCCAAGAACGCCTGCTGGACCTCCGGAATCGGGATCAGGAACTTCTGTACCCCGACCTCCTTGAGGCCTGCTTTCTCGAACGCCTTGAGGATATATTCGCCCGCCTTCTCACTGCCGTCGGTTCCAGTAGACCGGTCCGCCAGGCCGGCGAAGAATTCAACGTCCTTATACATCTCTCCGGAGAGGCTATGCCCCACGCCAGGGAACGACAGCCCCAGGAGAACCAACCATGCGACCAGCCAATGGCGCTTCATGGATTCAGGCCACCTCGCCAATGGAAATCTTGAGTTTCTCGCGGTCTTCCATCCGATGGATACGTCCGTCGCGGATCCACACGACGCGGTCGGATACGTTGAGCATCTTGATGTCATGGGTCGCCGAGATGATCGTCACACCTCGCTCCGTCGACAATTGCTTCAACAGGGCGATGATTTCCTCTCCTGTCGTCAGGTCCAGGTTCCCGGTGGGCTCATCGGCAAGGATGATGGCAGGGTCGTTGGCCAGGGCCCGGGCGACGGCCACGCGCTGCTGCTGGCCCCCCGAGAGCTCGGAAGGCTTGTGATGGTAGCGCTCCGCGAGCCCGACCAACCGCAGCAGCTCCATCCCCTTGTCCATGTACTCATCCCGACCCATTCCCGCGAAAATCATCGGAAGCGTCACGTTCTCAATGGCCGTCATCACATGGATCAGATTGAATGTCTGGAAAATGTAGCCGATCTTGCGGCATCTCAGCCACGCCAATTCATAGGCGTCCAGCTGGGCGACATCCACCTCGTCGATGAACACCCGGCCATGACTCGGCTTATCCAGGGCTCCGATCATGTTGAAGAGTGTCGACTTGCCGGAGCCCGAAGGCCCCATGATGGAGAGATACTCCCCCGCACGGATCGAAAGGTCGATGCCCTTGAGGGCCTCGACCAGGGTGGTGCCCATCTTGAAAACCTTCTTCACTTCCGAGAGGCGGACGACATTGTGGGCCTGTTCCTGAGACATCCGGATTCCTTTCGACAGGACATCATTCTTCCGTCCGCAAGGCGACCGCCGGCTGCATGCGCGCGGCCACCAGGGCGGGATAGATCACACCGAGCAGTGAGAGGAGCAGGGCGGTCAGCACGGAGGTGGCGACCGTGGCGAGCGTGTCCAGGAGCGGCCAGCGTGCCAGGACAATCCAGCCAAGCTTGATGAGAAAGGAAAGGCCCGCGATGAGTGCCCCGGCCACGCTGCCGGCACACCCACCGATCAGCCCCTGATACGCCGCTTCCAATACGAAAATCCGGACCACGAAGCTGTTCAACGCCCCCAGACACTTGAAGGTCCCGATTTCCCGGAACCGCTCCGTGACGGCCATGAGCTGGGCGTTGACGATGCCCACCACACACACCAGCAGCGACAGAAGCGCAAGCCACCGGTCTTTCGGACTGCTGCCGAAATGACCGTTGGTCGGTTCGTAACCCATATTGAGGATCGTGGTCTTGAGGGTTTCGTCCGCATGGGGCCAGATGCCGTTGAGGATGTCGTAGCCGCACCAGGTGTAGGCCACAAAAGCCACAGCAAGAGCCAGGGTGGCCGTGGTGATCAGGGATCGAAACAGCCGGACACGAACCGAATTGAAAGCAATACGGACCACTTGCGTCCAGGGGAGGACGATTTGCCGCGCAATGGGCTTCTTCATCGGGGTCTCCCGAAATCGAGACGGAGCGGTTGCGGATAGAGGTTCGATCGGAAACACCGATTCGATGGCCCAAACCAACCTGGAGGAAGGAACTTGGCCACCGTCACCTTCAGGCTTCGCATCCCTTCGATTCCACCCTTGAGGGGCGGGAAGAAACGGGGCACGCGCCATGATCCACTTGCCTCATGACGCCCCTCCATCAGACCGTTGCCAAACCTTTCAATCCAATCATCCTGGGGACGGCTGGGTCCCACACGTCGTCGAAAAAACAAGATTCCCGCTTGCACGGGAACGGGCAAATTGCACGTGCGCGCAGCAACCGCACGTTACCCCCGCTCGCCACCCTGTCTGCCTCGAAAAATCAGCCGAATGGGCGTCTTATCAAGTTCGAACGCCTCTCGAAACTGGTTGACGAGATAACGCTCATAGGAAAAGTGAATGGCCTCCGGGCGGTTGCAAAAGAGGACAAAGGTCGGTGGGCGCACCGAGGTCTGTGTTGCATAATAGAATTTCAGGCTGCGACCGCTCACCAGGGGAGGGGGGTGCTTTTCCAGGGTCTGTTCCAAGGCCCGGTTGAGCACCCCCGTCGTCACGCGACGGTTGTACTGCTCGAACACGTCGCAAACGGCCGGGAGGATCTTGCCTGTTCGCTTGCCCGTGAGGGCCGAAAACGTCAGGATCGGGGCGTGGGGGAGAAAGCGGAAGCGTTCCTTGAGGTCTTCACGAAACCGCTTGGTCCTCCTCGCGTCCAATTCCATGGCGTCCCATTTGTTCACGCCGATGATGCAGCCCCGAAAGCGTTCCTGCACGTATCCGGCAATGTGCAGGTCCTGATCCGTCACACCTTCCGTCGCGTCCAACACCAGCACGCAGACATGGGAGCGGTCGACACTTTGTAGGGCTTTAATGATACTCAATTTTTCTATCTTTTCCCTGGTTCGCCCCTTGCGCCGGATGCCGGCCGTGTCCACCAGCACGAAACGACGGTCCCCCCATTGGAACGGAGAATCCACTGCGTCGCGCGTGGTGCCGGGAAGGGGGCTCACGATGACGCGAGTTTCCCCCAGGATCCGATTGACCAGGGTCGATTTTCCCACGTTTGGGCGTCCGAGAATGGCGACGCGGATGACGTCCGTCTCCGGATCTTCTCCTCCGCCATTGGTTTCATCGGGTACCAGGGCGGCGAGGTCCGTCATGAGCTCCCCAATCCCGAAGCCATGGGCGGCGCTGATGGGGTAGATCCGGTCGAGACCCAGTTCGTAGAATTCCGCCACGTGTTTCGACTGTTCAGGGCCGTCGATTTTGTTCACTGCGTAGAGGACCGGTTTCGGGGTGCGACGCAGCAGGTCGACGAGCATGGAGTCTTCGGGGTGGAGGCCCGTCTTGGCGTCGGCCACGAACAGGATGATGTCGGCTTCCGCGAGGGCCAGATCGATTTGGCGCCGGGTCTGGTCGTGGAGGGCCGTCTCCTGTTCCCCCATGTATCCGGCGGTGTCGACGAGGACCAGGCTCTTGCCGTCCCAATTGACGTGGACTTGATTGCGGTCCCGCGTGACGCCGGGAAAGTCGTCGACCAGGGCGTGACGTCTGCCCGCGATGCGATTGAACAGCGTGGATTTGCCGACATTCGGGCGTCCGACGATGGCGATGATGCTCATGGCGATGTGTCTCCGTGCGTGTCCGTTGCCCGGCGAGGGCGCTGCAGGGCCGCACGAACTTTAACCGATAAGCCGTGGACGGTGTAAGGTTTTTGCAAATACGCGACACCACCGCGCTTCAAAATAGCCTCCGCCTGGCCGTTGACACTGTATCCGCTGGAGACCAGCACTCGGACTGAAGGATCGACCTCCCTCAACCGGTCGAAGGTTTCTCCGCCCATCATCCCCGGCATGGCCACGTCCAGGATGACGAGGTCGATGTTCGCATGGTGATCGCGGTAGATCTCCAGGGCTTCCGCACCGCTTTGGGCCGTCAAGACCCGATAGCCGAGAAGTGACAGGATCTCCCGGCCGACGGTCCGAATCACCTCCTCATCATCCACGAGAAGAATCGTTTCATCACCGGTGAGCGCCACCCCCGGCTCGAGGTCCTCGGGTTTCATCTCGCTGGTTGAAGCGGGGAAATAGACGCTGAAGGTCGTGCCCTTGTCCTTCTTGCTGGTCACCTCGATCATGCCGCCATGGTTCTTGACGATGCCGTAAACGGAGGCCAGCCCGAGACCGGTTCCACGACCCATGGTCTTGGTCGTGAAGAAGGGCTCGAAAACCCGCCGCTGGGTCTCCTCGTCCATCCCTTCCCCCGTATCGGTAACCGTGAGCTGAACGTAGTCTCCGGGTGCGATCCTGCACCTCTGGCAAAACTCCGAAGACAAAGCGACCTTTCGCGTCCCCAGAATGAGATCCCCTCCATTGGGCATAGCTTGAAAGGCGTTGACGAACAAATTGACGATCACTTGTTCAATTTGAGATCCATCGGCTTCGATCTTCGGAAGATCGGGCTGCAGCTCGGGATGGATCTGGACTTCCTTCCTGGTCCGTCCGAACAAATCGATCGTGCGCTGGACGAGATGGTTCAAATCTGTCGTCCTGATGTCGTATCGTCCTCCTCGGGCGAACCCGAGCAACTGCTTCGTGAGGTCCGCGCCGCTCTTGCCGAGCTGCTCGATGCTTTGGATCCTGATGTAATTGGGGTCGGAGGGGGGCAAGGTGCTCAGGATGAGGCTCGTGAAACCGAGGATACCGGTCAAAAGGTTGTTGAAATCATGGGCCACGCCACCGGCAAGGGTGCCGACGGCTTCCATCTTTTGGGACTGGATGAGCTGCGTTTCCAGCTTCTTCTGCTCACTGATGTCCCTGGCGAAGGTCAGGGATGCCGGTCTCCCCTCCCATTGGATGGGCACCCCGGTGAGCTCAACCCACAAGATCTCCCCTTCGCGGCTGAGCGCTCGGAACGTGTAGGGTGCGGACAGCTCCTCTCCCATGAGGCGCCGTCGGTACTGCTCGAGGACCATGCCCCGGTCCTCGGGGTGAATGAGCCGCACAAAAGGCTCCCGTGCCAGCTCCTCCTCGCTGTACCCGATGCAACGGAGCATCTGCGGGTTGGGAAACTTGACGTGACCGTCTTGCGCGATGAAGATCGCCTCGTTGGCATGCTCGACGACCTGACGGTATTTTTCCTCGGATCGCCTGAGGGCCTCCTCGGTGGCCTTCCATCCGGTTGTGTCCAGGGCCGTGAAGATAATCCCCTTGGACCAGTCCTCCGGATCCACCGCCGTGGATCGCAGGTGCACATGGATCAGGGTGCCGTCCTTGCGAACCCATCGCGTTTCGATGAAGCCGATTCCGGATTCCTGGATCTGTCGGTGTTTCTCACTGGCGACAAAGTCGTGATCCTCGTCGGTCCGATAGAGGATCCGGCTCGGCTGGTGCAAGAGCTCCGTCGGAGCGTAGCCCGTCATCCGGCAAAGGTGGTCGTTGACCTCGACCAGCACGCGATCGATGGCTACGCCGATTCCAATGGGAGCCACGCCAATGATGCTCTGCAACCGTGCCTCACGCGCCTGCAAGGCCTCCTGAAAGCGCTTCTGCTCCGTGATGGGTACGATGACTTCCGTGGCGGCGACAACCGCGCCGGAGGGGTCACGCAGGGCCTTGGCCGTTGCCTGAAACCAAAGGAGATTTCCTTCAGGATCCCGCCTCGATCGCTCCCAGACCACTCGCTCGGAACCCTCCTCGAAAACGGAGCGGACCGGGCAATCGGGACAAATGTGAGCGTCCCCATGGCAGGCGGCGTAGCAGGGCTGCCCCTCAACATTCCCATGTTGGGAGCGGATCGTTTGGTTTGCCCAGAGCGTGCGATAATCCCGCGAAACCACGATCAGGCCGATCCCGAGCTCCTCGAGGACCGCCTCCAACAGCTCGCAGCCCGTCGAGAAAGGAAAAGCAATCGCTGAGGGATTCGTTTCTCTGTTACGCATGGCGGCCTCGGGCTTCCATGTTTTCGTGCGCGGCGCTGCAGCGTTCAGGGGAATGGCTCACGATATGTTTTTTGGCGAGAAACTTCAACCGTCTTGGAGCCGTTTCGGGGGAACTTGTCGGACCCGGCGGGGGGATATCCCATCATGGGGGGAGGGGCCTCAGGAGCGAGTCAGATTGCGGCCGAGAGCAAACAGCTGGGTGAGGACAAACCAAGCGAAGGTGCATAGGATAACCGTCGCTCCCGTGGCCGTCCGCGCCCACGGCTGGGCGGAAATCATGAGGCCTGCCGCTGCGGACGTCCAGGCCACGAGCAGGGCCCACCAGAGCATCGACCCCGCAGATCGTGCCACATTGCGCGCGGCGGCCGTTGGAACGACCAGCAGGGCGGTCACGAGGAGCACGCCGACGGCCCAAACGGAGAACACCACCACCGTGGAGAGCAGCGCGGCGTAGAGATACTGATAGATGCCCACGCGAATCCCGTGCACCTGAGCCAGGACAGGACTCAGGCTGATGTAGAGCAATCGATTGTAACTCAAGACCTGGAAGGTTCCGAGCACGACAAAAAGCACCACGAGCCACTGGATCTCCATGTCGCTCAGAGTCAGGATGTCCCCGTAGAGAAAGCGCTGCATGTCTCGAGCGACGGAACGGTCCCGACTCACCATGGCGATGCCGAAAGCGATCACCGCCGAGAAGAACACACCGATGAGGGTATCGGTGGACAAGGAGGTCCGTCGGCTCACGGCAACGATGACCGTTCCCACCGTCAGGGCGAACAGGACCGTGGTGAGCCGCACATCAAGGCCCAGAATCAGACCCAGCGCGACGCCCGTGAATGCGGAATGACTGATGGCATCCGAAAAGAAAGCCATTCGAAAGTTGACCACCTGAACCCCCATGGCCGCGCACATGGGAGCGAGGAGCATCAGGCCCAGGAAGGCCTGCTGCATGAATCGCGGCTCCATGAAGTCGAACGGCAATGCGGCGGCAAGGGCTTCGTAAATGGGGCCCAAATCAACCACGAACGCACTCCTTGCATCGGACTTCGGATTCAAGACGGGTTCCCCGTGGCAAACCCTCGAGACTGGGCATCCCGCGGTGCACGCCAAAGGTCGCCTCGAGTACCTCGGGAGTCAGGATCTCATGGGGCGGTCCCTCCCCGATCAGGCGTCTGTTGAGACAAATGACATGGTCGGCATGGGCCGTGACGATACCCAGATCGTGACTCACCATGATCTGAGTGAAGCCGAACTTTTCTCGAAGCGAATCCAAAAGCCCGCACAGCAATTGTTCCCCCCGGTAATCGACTCCTGCGGCCGGTTCGTCGAGGAGCAGGAGATCCGGCTTGCGTTGGAGAGAGAGGGCCAGGAGAACGCGCTGCTGTTCCCCGACCGAAAGGGCCCCAAACTGGCGGTCGGCCAAGTGTGCGACACCAACGGCCTCGAGAAGATCCGCGATTTCCGAATGGAATCGTCGATCACGTCCCAGGAACAGCGGCCGTCTCTGCCGCCCCATCAGCAGCACCTCCCGCACGGTCAGTGGCATCCCACGATCGAACTCGAATCGCTGGGGGACGTAGCCGATCCGAGGCGGGCGATCCGGAAAGGGAAGCGTGAGACGGACCCTGCCGCTGTGGTCGATCCTGCCGAGCAAGGCCAACAAGAGGGTGGTCTTGCCAGCCCCGTTCGCCCCGATGATCGCCGTAAAACGGCCCGAGGGGACCTTCGCGGAGACGGACGTCACGATCGGCACTCCACCGCGCTCGACGGTGACGTCTTCAAACACCACGGCAGCCCCCGTGGGTGATATTTCAGCACTCTCGGCCTGCATCTCGGAAGCCTTTTTCCAAGGGTCGTGATTGGACGGTCCCATCAATCCCGACCCATGGCGCGGATTGACTTGCAGATCTCATTGGGGCTGCCGTTTCAAGCACTCCTTGCAGATGCCGTCCAGGCGGATGTCCACCCGGCTGATCAGGGCAGGAAAGCGCAACTGAAAGGCAGGGACATCCACGGCCAACGCATCCGGACTGAGGCATTGCATGATGCCGCAGGCCTTGCAGAAAAAATGGGCGTGTCGGTGATGATCATCGGGGGCGAGGCCGTAACGGAACGTCCTATCCCCCCCGGGGATGCGCTCCACCAAACCGTTTTCGACCAAAAGATCGAGAATCCGGTAGAGGGTGACCTTGTTCATGCGGTGGCCCCGCTCAAGGGTCGCGAAGATTTCCTGATGGGTCAGGGGGGACGGGCTGTTTCCAATGATCTCCAGCACGATGAGCCGATGAGGCGTTGCCGCAAGGCCCCGTTCCTGAAGTAGGGAAGCATAGTTGGGTTCGGCACACATGGCGGGTGCCTCCGGATTGATTCTCAGCAAAGAAAACCTCGAGCGGAATCATGCCCGTCTCGGGGCCGAGGATTCACGCACCCGTCCTTGGGGATCTCCCAATCCGTTGGGCGGATGGGGCCTTCGGATCATCAATGCAACCGGGTTGCTCAGAAGAATCCTCCCATAAGATGGCTCGATTCGAGAATCCCATAACACAGCAAAGGGTGTATCGAAAGTGAAAAGTTTGAGAGGAGGATCTCGAGGATGGGTTGGGAAACGCACAGGCAAGACAGCCACGGTTCCGAACGGACTTGATGAAATTGAGTTGCAGCTGGAGTTTGTTTTCGAGGGCGCGTGGAACGACCGCGAGGTCCCGTCGGCGGTGATGCCATCGAGGAGAGTCCACGAGGTTTGGTGATGAACGCCTTGGGCGCCTGCGACAGCTCCTGCTTGAAGCCGCCCTACGGCCGTGATATCTGCTTCAACACATTTGGCTTCCGACGGTCCGGGCGCACCGAGAGTTGGATGAGCGCCGCGGGCAGCGGGGTGATAAGATTTTTACCGATGACCCCATCCATTGGAGAGATACCCCATGGCGCACCCAGTAGAGACAACGGCCAGGTCCAAGCAAGATGCTTCCTTTCTCGAGTTGTTCATCGAGGTGACCAAGGCGATCACTTCCAGCCTCGATCCCGATGAGGTCTTCGTTCTCATCGCTCAGAAGATCCCGGAAGTGATGGATGTCGATGCCTGTACCCTCCGATTGCTGGACGGCTCGGGAACAAAGCTGGTGCTGAGGGCTGCCAGCGGTTTGAGTGAAACGTATCTCAACCGAGGTTCCATCGATACGGAAGAACCCATCTTCAAGGCCTTGAAGGGGGAGCCCATTCTCATCGAGGACGCCTTCCAGGATCCTCGAATCAAGTATCCGGAGGCGACCCAGCAGGAAGGCATCAAAAGCATTCTGGTTGTTCCCATTACCATTCGTGGCCAGATTGCAGGGATCCTGAGACTCTTGACGCGACGGCCACGCACGTTCGCCGAGAACGAGATTTCTTTTGTCACCGCGCTGGCCGAGCAATGCGGCGTTGCCATTGAAAACGCGCGGATCTTCAAGGAACAGCGGACGCAGCTGGCCTATTTCAAAGCCCTCTGTGACATCGGGAAAATGATCAATTCGACCTACGAGCTCGATAAGATCCTGGAGCTGATCGTGACCCGCCTCCCGGCCATCATGGATCTCAAGGGGGCGACCATAAGGTTGTTTGACGAACATCAGGGCAAACTGGAGCTCAAGGCCGCGTATGGTCTGAGCAATTCGTACCTCCAGAGGGGACCGTTGGACGAAGAACTGGCAACGTACTTCATCCGGGAAGGCGAGCCGGTGGTCATCCCCGACGCCAAGGTCGACATCCACACGATCTATCACAAGGCCGCCGAATCCGAGGGCATCAGCAGTATCCTGGCTGTGCCCATCGCCGTCCAAGAAGAAATCATCGGCGTGCTGCGCCTCCTCACCTCGGAGGTGCGTTACTTCACGCACGCGGATGTCAATTTCGCCATGGCCGTCGCGGAACAAAGTGGAATCGCGATTCAAAGGGCCATCGATTATGGCAGGATGAAGCGCTCCTGAGCCCCCGAGGGATCCTCCGATCGCGATCCCCGGAATGTGTCAACGACGGTGACCGGCGTTCCTCAAGCGGGCAGGGATGCCCCTAAGTACGGCACCACACCAATGGGTGTCCCAATCCCCATCGTCATCCCCGCATGCTCTTGGCGGGAATGATGTGCCCCCTTGGACACTTTGTTTTGTGGAGGCGTACCAAGGTGTAACGCAGGACGCGGATTCCCGCTTCATCCCTTATGGAAGCCATTCGGACCCTGATCCCCCAAAAGCAGCCGGGTACTGTCCGCCCGCGGCCATCGCAGCGGATGGACAAAGCACTCTGGAGCAGTCGGGTGTTGCCGCGATGATCTTGTCCCTTCGCAACAGCTTGAAGGGCGTCCCGGCGGGCGCGACGGCCAAATCACAGGTTGCCTTTGAAATCCAGGCGGCGCATGATTTTCTGGAGGGCCGAGCGCCGCATGCCGCTCAGTTCAGCTGCGCGCGTCACATTGCCGCCGGTTTTCTCCAATAGCTCGGAGACATATTCCAGAGTAAATTTCTTCAGCACCCGCTCCTTGGCATCCCGGTATGGCTCGATGCCGGCGTCTCTCTCCTGTTCCACCTCCATCTGCGGGCCGTTGTCCAGGACGCCGGACGCGTAGGTTTTTCCTGCCATCTGCAGATCCTCCGGCCTGATGTGGTCGTCCGGACAGAACATGACCACACGCCGCACGAAATTCTGCAGCTCCCTCACATTGCCGGGCCACGAGTAGCCCATGCATTCTTCGAGGGCTTTGGTGGAAAAGCGCTTCGGGGCGATTTTCAATTCCTTGCAGGTCATCTGGACAAAGTGGCTCACCAGCAAGGGAATGTCTTCTCGAATCTCGACCAGGGAAGGCGTTCGGATGGTCACCACATTGAGACGATAAAACAGGTCTTCGCGGAAGCTTCTTTCTCGGATTTTTTCCTCGAGGTCCTGATTGGTGGAGGCGATGATCCGCACATCCACTTTGTGGGTCTTGTTCATCCCGAGGGGCTTGATCTCCCTTTCCTGCAAGACCCGCAGGAGCTTGGTCTGTATGTTGACCGGAATATCCGCGACTTCGTCCAGCAGGAGGCTGCCCCCGTCCGCTTCATCGAAAAGCCCGACTAGGTCGGCATCCGCGCCGGTGAAAGCGCCTTTCTTGTGCCCGAAGAGCTCGCTTTCCAAAAGGTGCTCGGGAATGGCCGGGCAGTTGACGGTTACAAAAGGCCGGTTCCGTCGAGCGCTCAAGGCATGGATGGCCCGCCCCGCCAATTCCTTTCCTGTGCCGCTTTCCCCGCGAATGAGTACGGTGTAGCTGGTGCGCGCGATGGCGTGGAGGCGATCATAAAGCCTCCGCATGGGCAGCGACTGTCCCACAAATCCTTCGAACCCTCCCCGGTCGCACACCCGTTGTCGCAATTGCAGGTTTTCCCGCAGCAACCGGTTGCGTTCGAAGCCCTTTTGGATGACCCTCAGCAGTACTTCCTTTTCGAGGGGCTTGGTGATGAAATCATAGGCTCCGGACTTGATGGCCTGCACCGCCGTTTCGATGCTCCCGAAGGCGGTCATCATGATCACCGTGAGGGACCGGTCCAGCTTGAGCAGTTCCCCGAGCAGCTGGAGCCCGTCCATCTCGGGCATGCGAATGTCGAGGAGCACCACATCCACGGGTTCTTTTCGAACCCAGTCAAGCGCCTCCCGCGGCTTTGCGGTGGTCAGGATTTCGGTCCCCTGCAGGTCATAGGTCAGGACACGCCGTAGACCTTCCAGCATATCGACCTCATCATCGATGATGAGCAATCGCTGCATGCTGGGCTCCGCCTTAATCAACCTATCGCCGGGGGATTCTTCGCGGCTGGATCGACTCTTCATGGACGCTCACTCGCCGGCAGAATGATCGTGAACTGAGTCCATTGACCTGGCTCGCTGGCCACATGGATTTCTCCTCCGTGGTCTCTGACGATGCCGTAGCTCACCGAAAGCCCGAGTCCCGTTCCTTCACCCGCTGCCTTGGTGCTGAAAAAGGGATCGAAC
The DNA here is from genome assembly GCA_964527905.1 of uncultured Syntrophobacteraceae bacterium. Classification (GTDB taxonomy): domain Bacteria; phylum Desulfobacterota; class Syntrophobacteria; order Syntrophobacterales; family Syntrophobacteraceae; genus CALBZH01. Next base: position 8,396 of record CAZGQL010000050.1, on the reverse strand, counting down.
ACCTTGTTGAGTACCTGCGCCGAAATGCCGTTGCCGTTGTCCCAAAAAAGCACCTGCACCCGGTCTGAGTCTTCCACAATCGAAGTGCTGACGCGGATGAGCCCTCCGTCATCCATCGCCTGCTGCGAATTCATGAAAAGATTGAGAAAGACCTGTTTCATCTTGGCAGCGTCAATACTCAGGAGCGGCAGCTGAGCCTCGAAATCCAGCTCCAGCGCGATGTTTTTCTGGCTCAACTGGCGGGCCACCATGGCCGCTGCCTCCTCGATGGTCTGGTTGATGGAAGTGAGCTGTTTGCTGCCTGAGTCGCTGCGGGCGAATTTGAGGAGGTCGGCTACGATCCGCTTGCAGGTGAGGGCATGTTTTTCAACGGTCGCAATATCGCTTAGACTCTGGGGTTGATCCGCCAACTGGCGCTTCAGCAGGTCAGTGTAGCAGAGAATCACCCCCAACGGGTTGTTGATTTCATGGGCAATCCCCGCAGCGAGCTGGCCGACGGAAGCCAGCCGTTCGGTCTTCTGAATGTGTTGCTCGACTCGCCTCTGATCGGTGATGTCGCGCGAATAACGGACGACGCTCGCCACTTCTCCTTGTTCATCCAGCACCGGGTAAAAATGTGTGAAAAAGATCTCGCCGCTGCTGCTCACCACTTCTTCCACTTCGGCCGTTTTGGATTGACACGCCTTGCGCGCGCCGCATTCGGGATAGGTGCAGGCGTCACCGGCATGGATTTCGGAGCACCGCCTCCCCAAAAGATCGCGTTCCATGGATCCGTAACGCTTGAGGTAGGCTTTGTTGAACATTTTGATGCGCAAGTCCTTGTCCAGGAGGATCACCATGTCGGAGATCCCGTCGAAGACCGACTGAAGCAGCTCCTTGCTTTGCAGAAGCTTGCGCATGGTTTGCAAACTCTCGATGGCGATCCCCACCTGGCGCCCCACGGAAAATAGAAGCTCCTGGAATTCCGGTGTGAGCTGTTCCAGCTCGACCCCTACGAAGGTGATCACTCCGAGCACGCGCCCTCGACAACAGAGCGGAACGTTCAATCCATCCCCGATTTCGGCATCCTTGAACAGGCTGATGTGCCCACAGGCAGCCTCGGAGAGTGCGGCCCGCATGTCCTCACTGATTTCCTGCGAAGCTTCCGGCTGGCAGTTGGCGCTCTCCAGGGGTACCGAATCAACGAGGTTCGGCGCGCGCTTTTGGCAAAGCAGATCAAGTGTAGAAGTGCCCTCCTGGATGAGGAACAGCCCGGCCCCGTCAGCGGAGATGAGGTTCAAGGTGTGATCGAGAACCTGCGGGAAGACGTCGCTCAGACATTCCCCCTGGGTCGTCAGTTCTGCCAGGACATTCAGTGTCTTGAGCTCTCGATTCCGGGCCGCCACCTTGTCCCGGAGGCGTTGTTCCGATTCGCTCAGCTCCCGGGTCCGTTCAGCCACGGTCCGCTCGAGGTGCAACGCATTCTCTTCCAGCTGTCTGCGGGTGTCTCTCAGGTGCACTGCCATGGCCCGGGCGGCCGATTCCAATGCGGTGATCTCATCTTGACTATGAATTTCATGGAAAAACCGCTCCTCTTCATCGTCACGCAGTCCGGTCCGAAAGACTTCCAGAACATTGCGCAGATCATTGACCACCACCCGGTTGAAGAAAAAACCCAGGGTCAGAAACAGGACCCCGGTAACCAGAAGCCCACCCACCAGAACCGACAGGGATTTCTCCCGGATTGTCGCCAGGGCGGCACTCACCGGGATGCCCACCGCCATGATCCCCGCCAGGTCACCGTCCTTGTGCCAAAACCCCTTGTTGTCCCCGTATCGCTCCAGCAGGGATGCCGGTGCTTCGGCCGGATCGCCATGGCAGTGCAAGCAAGAGGAAGTGAAGTAGACAGGCCGATACACCATGAACAGGGTGTCATCCTCGGTCCGGACAATCTTTTGCTGTTCCTGTCTCAAAGGGTCGGCTCGAAAGGATTGAATCACCTCAACTTCGGTCGGATTCGCCTCGAAAGCGGGGTTGCGAGCCCCGACCGCCACCCGGCGGTACAGGTATTCGGGCATGTTCTCATGAAAACGGTCCATTACGGCCCGAGACACATACGAGGTCGACATGGCCTCTAAAACGAAAGCGTCCTGCCCCAGGATTTCATACATCTTGGGGCGAAGCACCTCCCGCACATAGCTTTGACTGGCTTCAACCGTGGCCATGACAATTTGAGACTTGGCGCCGGCCGCCTCCGCGAGCAGCGACCTCCCCTGCTGGTAAAGCAGGAGTGCGAAAATCGCACAGAAGAACAAGAGGATAACGCCCGTGCCGAGAAAAAACCGCTTGCGCAGGGAGACGGATGATTCCTTTCTCTTGCGTGCCGTCTCCATGGGCATCTCCCCCTCCTGGTGAGAACCCTCGATTCGCATGCGTGGAAAACTCCTCCCGTTCGAGTTTGAATCCGCCGGCCCATGGGTGGAACCGATCGCGCGCGATCCGCCGCCACGGCGTGTCGCCCATCGAGACGGTGCCGTCTGCAGGAGTCATACCCCAGCGGAAACAGCGTCGCCAGCGCTTTTGATGGGCCTCTTCAGTTCAAGGAGACTCAACGGCGATCTTATGGGATCGAACCGTGCGTTATGGTAACTCGGCGGCTTGAGCAATAAAAGAGATGCGCAACTGCCGCCACCTGGAGTTGGCAGCGCCATCTCCGGGAGGCACCCGGCGAATGGTCAGAGCCAACACGGATTCTCCATACCCTGATTCCACAAGTAGGCACTGCGCTATAGTTTCTTGACGCTGATCGCCGCAGATCCTTTCAGAGCCCTGTAACGCATTGGAATCATATGGGTATTCGTGATGGTACGGATTGTGGATTGAGCCCATGCCAACCAAGCAAGGCGCCCGATTGGGAATTCTGGTTTTGGAGCAATCGATTCATGGACTTAAACAAGAAACGCTGGAGGCCACTTTATGGAGACCAGAAGCATTTTGGGTAGGACGATTGCCATCATTCCCGGATTGGCAGTCATGGTACTCACCCTTTACATTCTTCGCACCCACGTGGAGCCGTGGATGGGCTCGGCGGAGTTTTTCGGGCAAAAGGGATGGATGGTCAAAGTCCTGCACCTCAACTACATCTTGCTGTCCATCGTTGTGGGCATGTTTTATCGGAACGTCATCTTCCGCGGACGCATTCCGGGATGGGCAGAAGAGGGCTTTCGTACGACGCGACTGTTCATCAAGACCGGGGTGATCATGCTGGGCTCCCTGTACACCATCCAGAGTCTGGCCAAGGTGGGCGGTATCGCTATCCTGCTGATCCTCTCTTTCGTGTTCGGCACCATTTTCCTGGTCATGCTCATCGGGCGTTGGCTCGGGATGGATCGCTCCATGATCGGGACCATGGGAGCGGCCTCGGGCGTTTGTGGCGTCTCGGCGGCCATCGCGACCTCGACCGCCGTGAAGGCCAAACCGTCTGATGTGGCCCTTGCCATCGCAACGATTCTTGGCTTCGGCATTGTGACCATGTTCATCAGCCCGTTCATCGGCAAGACGCTGGGCATGAGCGATTACCAATTCGGCGCCTGGGTCGGCACGGGCATCCTCAATTCCGGACAGGTCTTGGCCACCTGTCTGGCTTTCAATCCCACCATCGCGCCCGGTACTGCCGTTGCCTACGGAGAAATCTGGAATGTGGTGCGCGTCATCAGCATCCCCTTCGTGGTTTTCTTCATCACCCTCTGGTACTGGAGGGCCGAGGCTCAATCGGAACATATTTCGCTTCTCGATATCCTCCGGCAGAAGTTCCCCATCTTTGTGCTCGGCTTTTTCGGCATGACCATCCTCTCTTCCCTGAGCCTCCTGGGAGAGGAAGGCTCCCATACCCTCAAACTCATGCGTGACACCATGTCCTGGATCTTTGGGATCGGTCTGGTCGGCGTCGGGGCCTACATCGACATTCGTGAGATCAGAGCAGCGGGGGGTGCCCCTCTCAAGGTTGGCATCACTGCCGGCTTGGTCAAATACATTCTCGCTCTGATTGTGGTCCTGTTGTTTGTCTCCAGGGAAGCATCGTTTTAGGCACTCCATAACCTGGCAATTGAACACGGAGGTTATCTCAATGGCGGATAAGAATGCACCAAAAGACAAGGGCATGACGGTTTTTCGGAGCGATCGGCACGAGGATTTGGCGGCGATTGTCTGCTCTGCTGTGGTCGTGGTTGCCGTGCTCTTCTATATGGCATTTCTGGTGGGACCCATGTCCTTTAAGGCCCCTTCGGACGGAAAAATCATCGACATCGCGGTAAACGAAAACACACCCGTAAAGAAGGGCGACTTGCTTCTAACCATGTTGGTCACGGAAAAGAAGGTTGTGCACGGCGAGGTCGAGCAAAAGACGGTGGAAAAGAAGATCAAATCCAAGATGGATGGTGTGGTGCTGAGTGTTGCCAAGGCTCCTGGAGATGAAGTCAAGAAGGACAAGGACTTGATTATGGTCATCAAGTCTGAGAGAGGGTCCCTCCCGTGATGAAGATACTCCTTGCACTGGATTCAACGCCCCGCTTCGTGGATGAGGCCGTCCGGCTGGCCCGCGAAAAGCAGGCTCACCTGACCGGGCTGTTTATCATGGATGCCACCTGGAACGAGTATATCGGCCACGACTGGCTTTCGGGAAGCAATGCCAGGGCTGGCTTTCTAAACTACATCGAAGATGAGGAAAAGTTGGCGGCGCAAGGAGCGATCACGAACTTCGAGGAGGCTGCCGCTGATATCCCCCATTCCAACCGCGTCGCCGCCGGGCGCGTGGCGGATGAAATTTGTCGAGAGCTCGCCAAAGGATACGATCTTCTCCTTATGCCCTATCCCTTTCGCAGGGGGTTGGAAGTGGTGCGCGACCCCCTGCCGAAGATCCTTAAGGGGTCTTCCTGCCCGGTCCATCTTATGCGATAGAGCATCCATTGCCATTTTTCCCTATCAAAAATTGACTCCCGACGGCATCTAGCTTTCGGGAGTCATTCTTTCAGCGCAACAAGACCTGATGTCGGCACATGACATGGAACCATCGCGAGCTTCAGGGAAAAACCGTTAACCCCTGCTGGAAGGGGACCCGCATGCCCTTGCCCGTATGGACCGACCACGCCGGGAAATGCGTGACCCTATCCAAAGCCTCCGCGCCTTCCGGTCGTGAACAAAGAGGTTTCAATGTTCTCAGAAACCGCTAAAATGCCGTGACAGGGAGCGTTTTTCCGGGGGAATTTTTCGGCTTTGTTCGCATCCTTCCCGCCAACTGGAAACGAACGAAGAGCAATGGAGTGATCAGTGCACTGGAGCTTGAGATTCATGCAGCAGGTGCCGGCTTTTGCCGGATCGGTCCTCGCCTCCATGGTAGAGCCGTTCTTGCTGACCGGCTGCGTGCTGGCAGGGGCACTGATACGCAATGTTTGGTTGTCGCTTCTGACGGCCAGCGTCTGGGCGGTTCTTGTGCAAAAGCTGATCATCCAGCCTAGAGTGGAAGCGATGCTGTGGCAGTATACGTCGGAAATGTTTTGGGCCGGTCTCCTGGCTGCATGGCTGGCAACGGGAATTGTGCAGCTCATCGCACGAAGCCGCCCGCGCTGACGTTGAGAAAGACTCATGGTTTGAAGCCTGACTCCTCTTCCATCCCAAGGATCCTCCCCGTGTAAGGATCACTATTTCACGAACTGCCGAAGAACGCCGCAATATGCCGCCCACGCAACCTATTGCCGATGCTCGGAACCGGACGTCGCTCAGGGATGAAACCGCAATGGGTCAGCATATGTTCGGCGATCTCATCACACCTGTCGCGTTCGCTGAAAAGGATAACCTAATTCCGTTTGCGAGGGCGCCCGCCCAACTCATTTTTGATCGGTTTGGCTATGGACCGCGTTGTCTTCGTCCAGTCCTTGGCTCGCTCGCAAACGGCTCGGCATGCTACGCTGGGCTCAAGCCTCCTTTGTGATAGCTCTATGAGAGCCATGAAATCAGGGCCCACCCTGTGAAGTGTGTGCCTGATCCAGCGATGGGCGAGGGGCCAGAAGCAGGGCCGACCGCCCGTGTCTGCTGAGCTGAGGGCGCTCATTGGGCGGGGAACGATGCCCGTATGGCGCTACGCGGGGCGCGTATTCTCTATGGCAACCCTTCGGATCCGAAAAAAAACAGCCGGGTGCTTCCAGGGAAGCACCCGGCTGCTGTCAAGCCAGGGTACGTGACTTTGGGCGAGCGATCAGCCGAACCGGGGGCGCTATGCGGCCTTCTCGATTCGGACGGCACAAACCTTCAGCTCCGGGATCTTCGAGATCGGATCCAGGGCGCTGTTGGTCAGCTTGTTCACCGCGGCCTCATAAAAGTGGAACGGCACAAAGGCCACGCCCCGTTCGGTGATCTGGGACACAACGGCCTTGATCCTGACGGAACCTCTCCTCGAAATGATGTTGACGTACTCCCCGTCCGCGATGTTGAGCGCCTTGGCGTCCTCCACGTTGATTTCCGCCAACGCCTCGGGATAGAGCCGATTGAGGGCGCTGCCTTTCCGGGTCATGGTCCCCGTGTGGTAGTGCTCATAAACACGGCCCGTCGTCAGGTAGAAGGGATACTCCTCGTCGGGCACTTCGGCCGACGGCTGGTATTCGATGGGGAAGAACACCCCTTCACCCCGCGTGAACTTTTCCCGGTGGAGCACCGGAGTTCCCGGGTGATCCACGGTCGGACAGGGCCACGTCAACCCACCCTTTTCCAGGCGCTCGTAGGTGATGCCGGCATAGCTCGGCGTAAGAGTCCGGATTTCCTCCATGATGGCATTGGCGTCCGGATACTCCATCTCATAGCCCATTTTTCGGGAAATCTCCGCAATGATGCGGAAATCGTCCATTGCCTCGCCAGGCGCCTGCAGGGCCTTCCGGACCCGTAGGACCTTGCGCTCAGTGTTCGTGAAGGTGCCGTCTTTTTCCGCAAAACAGGCGCTCGGGAGGACGACGTCCGCGAGCTTGGCGGTCTCCGTCATGAAGATGTCCTGAACCACCATGAACTCGAGGGCGGCCAGATTCTTTTCGACGTGATGAATGTCCGCGTCGCTCAGCATCGGGTTTTCACCCATGATATAGAGCGCCTTGATTTCCTTGCCGGCCATGGCGGTCATCTCGGTGACCGTCTTGCCCACCTTGCCATCGAGCTTGCCCACCTTCCACGCGGCGGCGAATTTGGCACGGACCGCCTCATCTGTCACGGCCTGGTAACCGGTGAACACGTTGGGCAGCCCGCCCATGTCGCAGGCTCCCTGCACGTTGTTCTGACCGCGAAGCGGGTTGACCCCACCGCCATCGACCCCGACGTTGCCGCAAAGCATGGCCAGCGACGCAAGGCACTTGACGTTGTTCGTGCCGGTGGTGTGCTGCGTGATGCCCATGGCATAGAGGATCGCACCAGGCCGCTCCGAAGCGTAAAGGCGCGCCGCAGCGGTCAATTCCTTGGCCGGGATGCCCGAGATTTTCTCGACGTACTTGGGTGTGTACTTGGCGACAACCTTCTTCAGGTCTTCGAAACCGGTCGTCCGGGCGTCGATGTAGGCCTGATCCTGTAGACCCTCGCTCAGGATCACGTTCATCAACCCGTTGATCCAGGCGACATTCGTCCCCGGTTTGGGGCGCAGGTAATGTGCCGCGATATCCGCCAACTTGATCCGCCTGGGATCGATGACGATCAGTTTCGCCCCGTGCTTGGTGACCGCCTCGTGCACGTAATTGGCGATGATGGGGTGGTTCGCCGTCGTGTTGGTGCCGGTGAGGAGTATCATCTTCGATTTGAGCACATCCTTGAGCGGATTGGTCATGGCTCCGCTGCCAAACGTGGCGGCAAGTCCTGCCACCGTTGAGGAGTGTCAGAGACGGGCGCAGTGGTCAACGTTGTTGGTGCCGATGACCCCGCGCATGAACTTTTGAAAGAGGTAATTGTCCTCGTTGGTGCATCGTGCCGACGCAAAACCGCCAATGGAATCGGGCCCGTGCGCATTCTTGATCTGTGTGAATTTCCTGGCCACCAGCCGGAGAGCCTCGTCCCACTCGGCCTCATGGAACACGCCGTCACGCTTGATGAGCGGCCGGGTCAGCCGCTGGTCGCTGGAGATGAACTCGTACCCGAAGCGACCCTTCACGCACAGGCTGCCCTGATTGACCCCGAAGTCGTCGACGCCCTTGACGTTCACCACCTGGTTGTCCAGGACATGCAGCTCCAGCTGGCAGCCACAGCCGCAGTAGGTGCAGGTGGTGGGCACCTTGGTCACCGTGAAGGCACGGGCCTTCCTGGGGCTGAGATTCTCGGTGAGGGCCCCGACGGGACAAAGCTGCAGGCATTCGCCGCAGGAAAGGCGGTGTCACTGCAAAAACCCATGGCCCACA
>CAZGQL010000049.1:25470-27821 GCA_964527905.1 uncultured Syntrophobacteraceae bacterium | reverse complement strand
CCCGGCAATGCTGTCGAAATCCGGCAGGTCACACAAGACGATCTGTGCGATCGCCTCGACATCGTGAGTGATTTCCCGAAGCAGCGGGACACGCGGGGTGATTTCGGAGGGAAGCGAGGTCGACTCGTGACGGTACACCAGCACCTGGTCCGTGTGGGGGCGCCGGTGGCTTGCGGAAGCGATGGTGCGCCCGGCCAGTGCGTTCATCAGGGTGGACTTTCCCACCCCAGTGCCTCCAACCAGGCCCACCACCAGGTTCTCCTCCACCTGGCGCTCCGCCTTCTCCAGCATTTCATCAACACCGAGAGTCAGCGACTGTTTGAGCTCCGGGGCATGGGCCAGGAGGGAGCCCTCCTGCAGCGCCCGGTGAATCCGGTTGAGCTCGGCACGCAATCCGTGGATGTCTCTGCTCATTGCCCCCCACAACCGACCGGGAGCCCGCAGCCTCCGGTCCCACGGCCGAGTCCCTGCTTCGGCGGCGGCTTCATCGGGCCACCTGTCGACTCATGGAGCTCAGCTCCGACATTGCTTCCCGGGCGGTCAGAAGCGACTCCAGGCACTCCACGTAACAGTCCCGCTGCCGGCGAAGCACCGCCACCAAACCGTCGCGGTAACGTTCGCCGAGCTCCCTGGCGATCCGCTGCAGCTCGTGGTACACGAACAGCTCCACGGCACCGCGGGTGACGAAGGGCGCGATGGCCGAATCGAGCACCGCCTCGAGGATCGTGATGCCGCCCCCGATGGCCGTTTCGAGCGCCAGAATCAGCCCCCCCCACAGAACCGACGTGGAGTAAATACCCCATTCCTTGGACTTTGGAATACCTTGGGCCAGTTGATCGAAGGTGGTCTCCAGCCAAGTCGCGAGTCGCTCCTGTTCCTCCCAGACGATTTGCCGGATTGCATCCCGCGACAACACGAGATCCGGTTGACGGAGCTTCTCGGCCAGGGGCGCACGAGGATCCTGGGGGGTCAGTTTTTCAAGGACCGCCCGGTTGAATCCATCCACCGCCGCCTGGATCGGTCCCAGGTCGATCCGTTCCCGAATGCGGAGCAACGCCTCCCGGTGCGACTCTTCCCTCACCTCCCCGACCAAACCCAATGCTTGAAGCGGCATCCGAATCGCCTGTGCGATGGCCCGCCGGGGTTTTCCCAACAGGTCATACCGGCTGTAAAGCTTACGGATCTCCTTTTGGATGGCCTCACGATGCTCCCTGGTGAGGTGTCGTTCCTGCTGGTCCAACAACGCACGGCAGGCAGATTTGAAAAAGACGTCGAGATGCTCCAACCACCGGCGGCCCGCAGCGTCCTCTGCAGCCAACAGTTCCAGCAGCCGCCGCGTCTCCTCGACAAGCTCCCGCTCTGCGCGCGTGGCTTCCGCCCGGAGGAGATCCGCAGCGGTGTCGGGATGCAGTTCGTTTCTCAAGCTTGAGAGAAGGTCCTGGAACGCTGGACTCTCAGGGACCGCATCCCCCGGCCGCAAAGGTGCGAAGGGCAGGATCCAGAACCGCTCCCGCGGAACAAACACCCCTTGCGCCTCCAGAGCCTCATGCACCTCTTCACGCCGCAGCACGGCGCCGACCTTATTGACCACGACCAGACAGCGTTTCCCCTCCTCGTGGATCCGCCTCAAGAACTGGAACGGCACATCGTCCGCATATTTCTCCTCGCTGGCCACAAAAACGAGGGAATCCGCCAGCAGGTATAGATCCTCGACCGTGCGGCGGTTCTTGATCTCGAGACTGTCGACGTCCGGAGTGTCCACGAGCACAACGCGAGAGAGCTCCCCATTGTCATGCTCGACGCACAAGAGCTCCCCAGGATTTCCTTGGAAGGGCGGACGGGCTTGGGACTCCAGACCGATGACCCGAAAACCCATGTCGGCGAACGGAAAGTTGAGATGAATCGGACGATCCCGATGAACGTAAGCGACCGGACCCTGCGTCTTCGGGCGTTCGACTCCCGTCTCGCTCAGCTCCCTGCCGCAGATGGCATTGAACAGCGTGGACTTGCCGGTCCCCGTTCCCCCAACCAGCAGGATCCAGGCGCAACCCGTTTCCCGCTTGTAGGCGCGAACCGCCCATTTCTTGGGCAGGACCGCTCGAAGGCGCCCGATGGTGTCCAGGTCGGGAGTCAAGCCGGGCCAACGGATGGCCTCCCAAGCAAACCTAAACACCCGGTTCTCCGGAGTAGCCGCCATCGACGGCCGTGAAACATTCTCTTTCACGGGGGTCGACGTCTCCTTTCAGGTCCCTGGGGAGGGTCGTGGCAAGAGGCTGATAGAGCTGCAGCACCCAGTCTCCGCGGACCGTCCGAAGAAGCCACTTGTTCAGAAGCATCCCCGGATAGGTCTT
>CAZGQL010000049.1:21070-25448 GCA_964527905.1 uncultured Syntrophobacteraceae bacterium | reverse complement strand
ATTCCAGATCCTCGAGCGGCAACCGCAGAGATTGCCGGCGAAACCAGTGGCGGTAAAAGATCAGGAGGGCCTTGCTGGTGATCATCACCTGCAAGGCGGTCGATCGACGGGCACCGGGCACCTTCACGGCAAAAGCGGGTCCCGTCCACAGCAACTTCTCGCCCGCCTGCCGTTCTTGCTCGAAAAAGGCATCCAATTGAAACGGGACCGAGCGCGCAGTGGTCCAGGCCGTTTCCTTCCAGAGAAAGCTTTTGATCTTAAAAAAGATGGCGGAAAAAAGCATGCGAACCGTCCGCAGAATCAGCGGCATGAGAAAACAGATGAGAGCGAGTAGCGCCAAGGTGACAAAGAGGCTGAAGCGGGGATGGGCAAGGCTGAGATACGCCAGCCCCAGGGCACCGACATCCTCGGCAAGGCTGACCAGCACGTTCGAAAACGGCTCCGGGCTCGTGTTGATGATCAACCGCACCCCCGCCTTGGTCGCGTGCGCCGCCGAAGCCATGCTCGCCCCGACCATGAAGGCGATCACTTCCAGCACCGGCGACGCCTCACCCACCTGGACCAACGCAAGCATCGCCCCGCCCAAGGGGCGAATGAGCGTGTGCAGGAGGTCCCAGAGCGAATCCAGGCCAGGGATTTTATCGACGAGAAATTCAAGCAGGTAGAGCAGGACCGCCACAAAGATGACGGCGTCGTGGCCGAGGACAGCGAATTCGGAAGGCAGCCCCTCGATCAGATGGTATTTGGTGCAGAACCCGACGACCGCTACGGTGGCATACAGGTTGATCCCCGAAATGAAGGACAGACCAAGAACCATACCGAGCTTTGCAATGACGTCCATCGCTCCCACCAGTTCCAGTGATGCCAAGGATCGATCTCATCCATCGTCCGGAGCGAGTGCGGCCGGCTTTCGACTACGCATGGATCTTCTTGAGCAGCCAGGCCATGTTCCGCCCCAACACCTGCATGGTCTTGATCCCCTCTTCATCCTTTTCCACATCCCCCTTGTCCAGCCCGATGCCCATGTTCCAGTAGATGGAACCCGGTACGATCATCTGGCTGATCAGAAAGAAGTGGTTGATCGTGTCGAAAACATGGGTCGATCCAGCGCGGCGCACCGCCACCACAGCCGCTCCGACCTTGCGGCGGAACAGGTCCCCGTTGCTTCGGGCCACATACCCCGAGCGGTCGATCAGCGCCTTCATTTCGGTGCTGACGTCGGTGAAATAGGTCGGCGAGCCCAGAAGGATCCCGTCCGCCTGAAGCATCTTCTCCAGGCACGGATTGAGCACATCATCGTCGACAACGCACCGGCCGTTTTTCTTCTCGCGACATTGACCACACGCCAGACAGCCTCGGATTTTACTCCCGGCAAGCTGCACGAGCTCCGTCTCGATCCCCTCTTGCTCCAACTCCCGCAGGACGTACCCGAGCAAAATGGCTGTGTTGCCGTCTTTACGGGCGCTTCCATTGATGGCCACCACTTTCATGAAATCCACTCCCTCGTCGTGACGATCGTACCTCGAACCCTCCCCACCACCGCCAATGGGCGTCTCGCAGTGCGTCAGTCCCCTTCCCTCCCCTTTAGACCGGGAAGGTGAGGCATCATAGCAACAAAGCAACCCGCATATAAAGGACTTTTCCCCGGCGGTCGACATTTGGAGCTTCGGCAGCGATTGCCCACAGGGTCTTCCCTGACTAGTATATTAAGTGAGGTTGAGACAACGCGGTGGCCGGCCCGACATGCGGCCGGCATGAAGGGTCACGAGCGAGTGCGGATGCGGAGTTGAACATGGCCCATTTCACCATGATCGAGGAAGGGGTGTACCCCATCGAGGCGGCGTTTCTTTACACGGACGACCATATGGCCGTGAGTCTGGAGGACGGCACCATCGAGGTGTATCTCAACGGAGACAATGAACGACGATTGCGAGGAAGCGGCCGAGCCCTCAATCGTCTCATCGTGGAGCTCCTCGAGGACCACGATGACATCCACCTGCTGCTGGACCTGGGCGAATCGTTCCGATATGTGCTCGAATCCCCCCTCATCCGGGCGGGTAGATCCCTGGACGCAAAGGGATTGATCTGGTTTTCAGCGCAAAGCCCGCTCCGCAAGCTGGAGAAGGCAACATTCGAAGGGCTTCGTTCCCAGCTTGCCGTGCTGGACGGCTGAGGGGGAGCCGCCGGGGTCCGCGAGCCTTCTGAACGACACAAGGGGCCCGATCAGGATTCCAGTCCCGATTCTTCGGCACCCCCCTTCAGATTCAGTTCCCGCATGCGCTTGGCAAGTGTGTTGCGATGAATCTTCAGCTCGCGGGCGGTGTCGGTCTGATTCCAGCCGTGACGCTTGAGGCTTCTCAGAATGAACTCGCGTTCGAAACGATCCCGGGCGTCCGAAAGGCTCTGCTCTCGAAGCCGCGCTTCGGAACTGATGAGCGCCGTCGCGTCCCGCCCCATGAACTGGTCAAAGGGAATGTCCCATTCCTCGATCAACCGGTCGTCGGCGCGTAGGGCCACGAGGCGCTCGATCACATTTTCGAGCTCTCGAACGTTCCCAGGCCAGAGATAGGATTTCAAAACCTCCATGGCGGCCGGCGAGATGCCCCGGATGCGTTTCCCCAAGTGCCGGTTGTAATGCGCCAGAAAATGGTTTGCCAGCAAGGCGACGTCTCCCTTGCGCTCCCGAAGGGGGGGGACGTAAATGGGGATGACGTTGAGACGGAAGAAAAGGTCGTTTCGAAACAAGCCTTCCTTCACAAGCCCCTCGAGACCCACGTTGGTGGCCGCAACAACCCTGACATCGACCTTGATGAGTTGGTGTCCCCCTACTCGGGTGAACGCCCGTTCCTGAAGCACCCGCAACAACTTGGCCTGCAGCTCGAGCCTGAGACTGGAAATCTCGTCGAAGAAGATGGTCCCTCCGTCGGCGTGCTCAAGTTTTCCAATGCTCCGCGCGTGCGCGCTGGTGAATGCGCCCTTTTCGTGGCCGAAGAATTCGCTTTCCATAAGCTCGGGCGGGATCGCGGCACAGTTGACGGCCACGAAAGGTCGCGACGCGCGATGCCCGGCGAGATGGATGGCCCGCGCGATGAGCTCCTTGCCCGTGCCGCTCTCCCCGGTGATCAGGACGCTGCTTGTGGTACAGGCCACTTTCTCAATGAGGCGAAAGATTTCATGCATCTTGCGCGAACTGCTGATCAGGGAGATATCGCCCACGGATAAGCGGTCGACGGACCCCATCCATGCCGGGCCCTCCACCCCGCCACACGCCGCGCGATGAACGAGGGCCGCCCGAATGGTATTGAGCACGTGGTCCGGATCAAAGGGTTTGGTGATGTAGTCGAATGCACCCGCTTTGAGGGAAGTCGCGGCCTCCGCAGCACGATCCACAGCCGAAATCATGACGACCTGGATCGATGCGTCATGGTTCTTGATGTGCTTGAGGGTTTCGATGCCGCTCATCTTCGGCATGGTGATATCGAGGAGCACCAGATCAAAGGGAGTCTTGCGTATGAGTTCGAAGGCGCGCACCCCGTCTTCCGCGGTCAGACAGTCGAAATGGTCCTCCACGATGAGCTCGAGGGATTCCCGCGCTCCGACGTCGTCATCGACGATCAGGATTCTCGCTTTTTTCCCGGCCGTTATGTCCGTCATAAGCATCCTGGATCATTGACCATGTTGTCTCGAGGCATTAACATAGCGGCAATTGTCGGGTCAAGTCACGAACCCGCTCGGGAAGACCCTTTCCAGAGCCATCCGCCCATGGACTCGCTTGATGCGCCGGACCCAGATCCCCCTCGATGCCATCATCTCCCTTGTGGGCCGTGAGCACGTCCTCACGCGACCCGAGGATCTCTACTGCTACGGCTACGATGCGAGCAGGCTGCACGCGATGCCTGATTGTGTCGCGTTTCCGGGAGACACATCCGAGGTCGTCGCTTTGTTGGAGCTGGCCAACCGCCATCGATTCCCCGTGTTTCCGAGGGGGGCCGGCAGCGGCATGGTCGGCGCTGCCGTCCCCGAAGGCGGCGGCCTGGTGATGGGGCTGCGGCGACTGAACCGGATTCTCGCCATCGATGAGGACGAGATGCTGGCGGTCGTACAGCCGGGCGTCGTGACCGGTGAATTCCAACAGGCGGTCCGGGCACGCGGTCTCTTTTATCCTCCCGATCCCGCCAGCCTGCCCTTTTCGACCCTCGGCGGAAACGTGGCCATGTGCGCCGGAGGTCCCAAGGCCGTCAAATATGGCGTCACACGCGACTATGTCCTCGGCCTGCAAGTCGTCCTCCCCACCGGGACCCCCCTGCGAACGGGAACCCGCACGGTCAAGGGCGTGGTGGGCTATGATCTCACCCGCCTCCTGGTAGGCTCGGAAGGC
>CAZGQL010000049.1:0-21060 GCA_964527905.1 uncultured Syntrophobacteraceae bacterium | reverse complement strand
GGTCTTCACGGAAATCGTTCTGCGTTTGATTCCCGCACCGGAGAGCGAACGCACGATGCTGGCGACGTTCGACCGTCTGGACGGAGCCGCCACGGCCGTGTCTGAGATCATCAAGGCGCGCATTGTGCCATCGACCCTTGAGCTTATGGACCAGGCCACTCTGCGGGTGGTCGAGGATTATCTCCATTTGGGACTCCCGGTCGCGAGCGAAGCGGTGCTGCTCGTTGAGGTGGACGGCCCCTCCTGCGCTCTGGACGCGCAGATCGAGCGCATCG
This sequence comes from uncultured Syntrophobacteraceae bacterium, assembly GCA_964527905.1. Lineage (GTDB taxonomy): Bacteria > Desulfobacterota > Syntrophobacteria > Syntrophobacterales > Syntrophobacteraceae > CALBZH01. The sequence continues at coordinate 20,785 of CAZGQL010000049.1, read as the reverse complement.
TAGACGTCTGTCACGGATGTGGCGCCTCGGACACCCAAATCGCACAATCGGAGGCTGAACGCAGTCAGTTGTGGCTTGCCCGCCGGTCCATTTCCCCCGCCCTGGGCCAGCTCAAGCCGGGCAAGATCAACGAAGACGTCACCGTCCCCCGCACCCGTATCCCCCGGCTCATCCGGACGGTTCAATCCTTGGCCGCTCGCTACAACCTGATCATCGTCTGCTTTGGGCACGCCGGGGACGGCAACATCCATGTGAACCTGATGTTGGACTGGAATGATCCCGACGAGGCCGAGCGGGCGGAACGGGCCGTTGAGGAGCTCTTCCGCGCCGTGCTCGACCTGGGAGGAACCCTCTCGGGCGAACACGGGATCGGCATGGCCAAGTCTCCCTTTTTCGAGTGGGAGGTCGGACGGGAAGGGCTCGAGGCCATGTGGCGGATCAAGCAGGCCCTGGATCCGCTCAACATCCTGAATCCGGGGAAGATGTTCATTCCGAACCGAGCCTTTCTTCAGGGTGGTGGGAAGCGATCTCCGAGAAACGGACGAGAAGGAGCATGAATGAACGACGGATCGGTATCCCAGGTGATCTGGCAACTGAGTGACTTATACCGTGGCGCCGACGACCCCCGGATTCAGGCGGATAAGGACTGGTGCCGCCAGTATGCCCGGCAATTCGCCGACGCCTACCGAGGCACTGTGGGGAGACTTCCGGCCGACCAGCTGGCCGAAGCGGTTCGATCGCTGGAGAGCCTATTGGAACGATGCCATCGACTGCTCGCGTTCGGCTCCCTTCATTTCGCCACCCGGACAACCGATCCGGTCGCAAGCGCTCTGCTTCAGGATCTTCAAGAATTCTACAGCGAAATCCAGCGGGACACCCTGTTTTTCGAGCTGGAGTGGACCCAGTTGGATGATGCGGCTTCGGAGGCTCTCCTGGCGGACCCGGCACTGGGACCTTACCGGCATTTTCTGACTTCTCTCCGACGCTACCGACCCCATCGGTTGACGGAGCCGGAGGAGCGCATTCTGGTCGAAAAGGAGCCTTCCGGGGCTTCGGCCTGGACCACCCTGTTCGACAAGGTTCTGGGCGCCTTGCGTTTCGGACCACGCCAACGCACGGAATCCGAAGTCCTCTCAGATCTCTATCACCCGGACCGTGCCGTGCGGGAGCACGCCGCCACGGATCTGACCGAAGGACTCGAGAGCGTCCTGCATATTCTGACCCACATTTTCAACACCCTCCTGCTCGATAAGGCCATTGTCGACCGCCTGCGCCACTACCCCCACTGGCTCCGAGCGCGAAACCTGAGCAACGAAGCCGACGATGCGATGGTCCATGCCCTCATTGGCGCCGTTTCCTCCCGCTACGATCTGGTTCAGCGCTACTATCACCTGAAACGGCGGCTGCTCGGTTACGAGACCCTCTTCGACTACGACCGCTACGCTCCGCTTCCGGGACTTCCCAAAGGGTTCGTGCCCTGGGAATCCGCGCGATCCATGGTTCTTCAAGCGTATGGAGCCTTTTCGTCCGAAATGGCCCGCGTGGCCGAGCGTTTCTTCGAGGAGTCGTGGATCCATGCGCCGGTCCAGCCGGGCAAGCGCAGCGGAGCCTTCTCGCATCCGACCGTGCCCTCGGTTCACCCTTACGTGTTGCTCAACTTCAGCGGTACCTACCGGGACGTCATGACCCTGGCCCATGAGCTGGGACACGGCGTCCATCAGGTGCTCGCCTCCCGGCAGGGCTTCTTCAATGCCGACACCCCGCTCACGACCGCCGAAACGGCATCCGTCTTCGGTGAGATGCTGGTTTTCAGTCACCTGATGGACCAATTGTCCAATCCTGAGGAAAGAATCGCGTTCCTATGCAGCAAGCTCGAGGACATCTTCGCCACGGTGTTTCGTCAGGTGAGCATGAACCGTTTCGAGGACGCCGTCCATACGGCACGCCGTGAGCAGGGAGAGCTCGATGCCGAAACCCTGTCCAGGATGTGGATGGAAACGCAGCGGGCGATGTTCGGGGATTCCGTGCACTTGCGGGACCATTATCGCCTCTGGTGGTCCTACATCCCCCACTTCCTCCACTCACCAGGCTATGTCTACGCGTACGCGTTCGGAGAGCTGCTCGTGCTTGCCCTGTTTCAGCAATACCGGGACCGAGGCGACGCCTTCGTCCCGTTGTACCTGGAATTGCTGGCCTCGGGGGGCAAAGCGGCCCCCTCCGAACTCCTGCTGCCCTTTGGAGTCGACCTGAACGACACCGCATTTTGGGGACGTGGTTTGAGCGTTATCGAGGACCTGCTGGGGCAGGCGGAGGCGTTGGCTGACGGGTTGGGAACAGCGGGCTGAGGGAGTTCGGGGCCGGGCGGGGCCCCGGGAAGCTTCCTTCTTGGAACCTTGAAACAACGCATGTTCAATGGGCCGGGAACAAGCTGGACCGATGAGCGCCGATGACCGCGGTGGCCCCCCCTCCGCGGCAGGCCACTGAGTGAGCGCCTGTCCCCGCTCTACTGGGATGCGCTGATGGCGGCCAGCACTTCCAGGTTCCGGTTCAGGTTCTTCGTCTGCTTCTTCAGGTTCTTCCGGTTCGGCTGGTGCTTCCGATCGCGGATGATCCAGGTTTGTTTGGTCTTTGAAGCCATGGCACGCACTCCTTTCCATCGTTCGGAGACTGTCGGCGGTTCATCGTTCGCTCGCGAGCGCCCTCACCTCCCCCACGCGTCAGTTGAGAGAGAAAGAAACGGATCGAGCAGTGGGTGCGTATATCAAGTTCAAGTCGGCTTGTCACCAAAAAGTTGCATCCGACGCAGCGTCTCCTCCACACGCCGCGCCGGCAAATCCACACCAACGGCTCGAATGCACTTTGCCAAGTCTGGGAATCGGCCCGCCACTGGCCCGGTGAAACTCTCGCGAAGGCGCCTCCATGCGGGAAGAACGGAACCGAGAAACCGTCGCTTTCCTTTGACCTTTGATAGAAAGGCGTAGGCCCCCAGGGCCTGCAGATTCCGGCAGAGCCTCAGGTGCGCATACGAGCGCATGAAAGCCTGCTTCGAGCCACCCAGGAACCTGCGTGCACTCTGCCAGTACAACCCCACCAGGGTATCCTCCTCCACGCGATCCAGCCCGACGTACGGATCGATCAACAGGGACGCCAGATCGTAGGCGGGAGGTCCGTATCGCATCCCCTGATAGTCGATCACGCGCAGCCGACCGCCCCACACCATCAGATTGCGGCTTTGGAAGTCCCGATGGATGACCCAGCGCCGCTCGTGGGACCCGGCCCCCTCAGCAAGGTTTTGGAGATCCCGTTCGAATCCCGGGGTGAAATCCTTCCATTCCAAAAAACCGGTCAAAAAGGCGTCCCGAAAATAATGCAGCTCTCGCCGGAGAACGAAATCGGGATCATAGACCGGCGAGTCATGGCAGAAGGCGGGGGAAAACCCTTCGGGCGCAAAACGATGCAGGTGAAGCAATACGGCAAGGGCTTTTCGGTAGAGGGCCGTTCGATTGGCACGGCCCCGCCGGACCAGCCGCTCAAAATGCGTATCGCCCAGGTCCTCCAGGAGAAACCCACCGTATCGAACATCGGACCAAAAGATACGGGGCACGGGGACATCCCGGTCGAAAAGGTGCCGTCCGATGTGAAATGAAGAGTCCACCTCATCGGTCGAGTCGAATTTCTTGCGCGGGGACACCAGCAGCACGAAATGCCGCTTGCCGCAACGCAGGCGGTAAAAGCTGCGGTCCGACCCGTCACCGAAAAGGCGCACGACCCGGACATCCCCATCCGGACCCCATGGGGCCCCTAGGACCGCCTCCAGGTCACTCTTCCACTGAGGAGGACAATCGGGAAACCGCGTTATCAAAGTCCTCTCCCCGCCTTGCTTGGCCCGAGAAACGTCCCGCTGAGATGGCCGTCACACACAGCCCTTCAGACGACCAGGACCTCGTCCTGATAATGCCCCGACACGCAGGCCCCGTCCCCGACCACGCACCTCCTGAGGGTCGTCCCCGTTCGTATCGTCACGCCATCCCAGACGATAACATCCTCCAGGACGGTGCCCTCCTCCACCCGGCAGTGCTCGCCGACCACGACATACCCCCTCAGCACCGCGTTTCCGGCGACGGACGAGGACGGGTGCACCCTGAGGGCGCTCGAGGCCACGTTCGCGGCGAGCGCACAGCAACAACATCCCGGTCGCGCTGGACGAGCTCGGCGTGGAGTGCCACGTAGCTCTCGATCGATCCCATCTCCCGCCACTCAAGTCCCCAGGACCGAACGGCCCGGGGCCCCCTGCCTCGGGCGATCCAACGTCGGTACACATCCAGAATGTCCGCCGTGTGCCCGTGGGGTAGGTCTTCGACGGCTTCGGGGTCCATGCAGTGGATCCCGGTAAAGGCAAGCAGTTCAACCGCCGGGGAAGCGCACGCCATCTCCCGCGCCTCCTTCCCAAACCCGAGAACGGCTCCGGATGGGGAAACCGCCACATTGTTAAACGCTTCATGATCGTGCAGCGCCAAGCTGACACAGACCCCCGAATCGATATGGTTCCGGTAGAAAGACGCCAGGTCGAGAGCGCAGACGATATCGCCGTTGATCACCAGAAAAGGCTCAGATCCGAGGAGGTCCAGCGCGTACCGGATCCCGCCGCCGGTTCCCAGCAGCGTTCGCTCGAGACTCACTTCCACGGGGATCGGCCACTTGCACCCGCGGACCGCATCGGCCACTTGCTCGCTCAGATGGTACGCGTTGACGACGACCGACTCAACCCCCTCATGAGCCAGGCGAAAAATCCAGTACTCGAGCATGGGCAATCCCCAAACGGGGGCGAGGACCTTCGGCCGCCGATGGGTAAGGGGCCGCAAACGCGTCCCCAGACCTGCCGCGAGAATCATCGCTTTCATGGTCTTACGGGTGCCTCCTCGAGGTGCCATGACAAACGTACGGGCCACGGATCAACGTCCCCTGCCTAGCGACGTCCCGTGTGGGTGTGGGCGTCCGGAACTTCCCTCGCCGCCCGTTCAGACGACGGGGAACAGAACGGGCCAAGCGGCGCGATTATTGAGAAAAGGACTGATCAAGTCAACCCCGACCCTCGACCTGTCTTGCTCCTTGTCCTCAAACGCAGGTCTGCGATAAGATCCGGGCATGGTTCGATCAGCTTGTGCTCGATCCCTTTTTATCAACCCTGTCTTGCGGAGTGGAGAACACCATGAACGGAACGCTTCGGCCGGCCAAACTATCGATCGTGCTGATGTTTCTCATCCTTGCGACGGGATGCGTGTCCCCGTACGGGCCTCCGGGACCTTACTACGATGTGCAACGAAACGGACCTCCCGGCGCCGCCTACGAGCCGCTCTATCTGGCTCCCAAGGACCAGTTTTTCGCGTTGAACGTTTCGGACAACACGCCTTTCGGTCTACGCTATTTTCCCCAGACGGTGGACATGCTCTACGGTAAAGGCTACGACATGGTCCGACGGGAGCGCGAAGCCGACTTTGTCATTGACATCAACTTGACCGGGGCCTATCGAGACAATCCCGGGGTGCGCGCGGGCAATACCCTTGGGGGCGCCATGGTCGGAGCCGCCACGGGCGCCCTCATCGGAGCCGCAACGGGTGATCCGGGAGTGGGGGCCGCAATCGGCGCGGCCGGCGGAGGTGTGCTCGGAATGGCGGCGCCCGCCGCAACGCCCATGGTCCGGATCGATTTGCAGCTCCAAAGCTTCACGAACCGCAGCGTCTCGCGGCGCAGCTCCACAGTGGATCTTTCCTCGGTGCCCCCTCCCGACGTGCAACGGGTGATCGACATCGAGGTCTCCCGGATGCTGTCCTCACTTCCCCGAAGGTAGGGCAACGTCATGGGGCCCCGCGATGCGCGAAAAGCATAAAATCCTCATCGTCGATGACGAGACCTCCTTTCGGACCGCCATGCGGCGCCTTCTTGAAAAGGAGCACCTGGTGGTCGAAGCCGACACGGCGGAAGCGGGCCTTCGACTGGCGATGCAGGAAGAACCTGACCTCGTCCTCCTCGACATCGGCCTGCCCGATGCCAACGGACTGGACGTGCTTCCTCGGCTCAAGGAAAACCGCCCCTCGCCCACGGTGGTCATGATCACCGCCTACGAGCAGGTCAAGGAGGTGGTCCTGGCGATCAAGCGCGGGGCGTTCGACTATCTCGTAAAACCCGTGGACCTGCATGATTTCGAGCTGACCGTCCAAAACGCCCTCGAGCACACGGGGCTCCGAAACGAGGTCGATCGGCTCCGCCAGGAAGTCCAGCGGCTGCGAGCGGTCGACCGCCTGATCGGAAAGAACCAGAAATTCCTGGATGCGCAACTGCTGGCCATCAAGAGCGCTCAAAGCCAGGATGCGGGCGTTCTCATCCAGGGAGAGAGCGGAGTCGGCAAGGAGCTGTTCGCCCGATTGATCCACTCCCGAAGCCCGCGTGCGGCCTATCCGATCGTGGCCCTCAACTGCGCGGCTTTCAGCGCCGAGATCATCGAGAGCGAACTTTTCGGTTACGAAAAGGGGGCCTTCACCGGTGCGCGCTCCGAAGGTAAGGAAGGGCTGCTCCAAGTGGCGGATGGAGGAACCCTGTTCCTCGATGAGGTCGTCGATTTGCACCCCGAGATCCAGGCCAAGCTGCTGCGGGTGCTCGAGGAAAAGGAATTCTACCCCGTTGGCGGCACACGCAAGAGGAAGGTCGACATCCGGATCGTCTCCGCCTGCAACGAGGATCTTTGGAAGTCCTCCGAGAAAGGCAAGTTTCGCAAGGACCTCTATTTTCGCCTCGCGACGATTCGGATAGACCTTCCCGCGCTGAGAGAGCGTCCGGAGGACATTCTCCCGCTGGCGACGTTCTTTCTGGAGGAATTCAACGACAAGTACGGCAAACGGTTCCGAGGCTTGAGCCGCGAGGCGGAAGAGCTTCTCGTGCGCCACACCTGGCCGGGTAACGTCCGGGAACTGCGTAACGCCCTGGAACGTGTGGTTCTGCTGGAAAATGAGGACACGGTTCTGGCCCGGCACCTGCACTTCCTGCAGCAAGGCGGAGCAAACCCGGCGCCGGTGGAGGCGGCTTTGCGGCTCCCACTGGATCTGCCGCCGGATGGGATTGCCCTCGAGGAGCTTGAGCGGGAAGTTATCGCTCGGGCCTATGAGCTCTGCGGGCGGAACAAGTCCAAGACCGCTCGATTTCTTCGCGTCCCGCGCCACATTCTTCTCTACCGCATGAAGCGCCACGGGATCGATCTTTGAGTGGTGGGCATGGTGTACAGAATGATACAACTTGCCACCAAGCGAAGAATATTCAACACCACAAGCTAACCATTGGGTATTGCAGATTTATTTCTTGCCCATTTGTTCATTCCGTGGTGCGCACGCCTTGAACTGCAGAATATTATCCAATCCCAGGGGAACCTTGCGGGAGCCATTTGATCGTGTCGATGGTCCTGGGCCCACGACCGGCAGCCCTCGGTTTGATCTTGGCATTCACCTTGCTTATATTGAAGGGCGGAGGCAAAACGTGGAAGCTGCCGTGCGAGTGCTACTGGTTGAAGATGAAGCTCCTCTCCGACGCTCTTTGACAAAGTTTTTGGAACGAGCCGGGTACGCCTTTGATTCCTGCACGACTGTTCGTGATGCTCTGGTTCGCGCGAAACACGATTCCTACGACGTGCTCATTGCTGAATATCGACTTCCCGATGACAATGCGACGGAACTGCTGCAACAGCTCAAGCGAACGCTCCCTGACATCTCCTCGATCATCATCGCTGAATATGATCCTCCTGTGATCGCGGATGCTCTTCATCGTGCGGGTGTTGAACGCTACCTCAAGAAGCCCTTTGACGTGGTTGACTTCGAAGCTGCTCTTCTGTCGGCGGGGTCGAAGGCGGCCGACTCGATCCGAAATGCTGAATGGACGCAAGCGCTAGATTGTGACACCGTGCCTGCCTCCTTTCCACCTAGGGAACTCTCAGAACACGGATATCCCCGTTGAAGCGAAATCTCCCATGCCGTTCGATAAGCCGTTCCAGTGGATGCTCATGCTCAATCTCCCCGCGCGTGCTGTAGTGGATGGTGAAGTGAAAGGTCTTGCGAATGCTGAGACTCCGAGTGATTTGAAGCTCAACCGACACGGAAAATCCTGCTCCCGTTGATGTTTCACGCTCCTCATGCGGATGCTCCCCTCCTCCTCCCGCGATGGTTACAACGCGTACTCCTGTTGCCTTGGTCCTCCTTCTCGACTGAGAGCCCTTCACCATACGGAAAGCCACAAGGAAACCCCTTGTGGCTTTCTTTTTTTCTTCCCGTTGCGTCCCTGCACCTGCCCGGCGTGTCGTTCCCTTTCCACGCACGCCTGGTGTGGGGCCACGGAAAGTGCTTGCCACGATCCGGAAGGATCAGCTAGATTGGGCACGGCAAAGAAGGCTTTTCATCTCACACGACACAGTGCCCCAGGAGAAGGACTATGGACGAACGCAAAGTGGAACTCATCGAACAGATGGAGCAAAAGGGCATCACGGTGGAGAAGGCGGCGGAGGCGATGGATTTCAACGCCAACCTTTTGAGCCTTTATTTGGTGAAGGATGGCTATCCGGTTCCCGGCCGCATTTTGGACAAATTGGCGGCAGCCATTCAGAACTGACGGTCTTTTCGCTTTTCGCAGTCCTCCATCCCGACCGCCACGCCGCTCGATGGATCCGGATGGGTCCCACCGGGGAGTCTCCTGGTGAGTCCCCGCGCACCCGACCCACCCTTATTCTCGCGCAGGCGTGAATCCTGTCATTTTGGTAACTTCCGGGCCCCCGCCTCCGCGGGGGTGATGAAATCAGGGTGGATTGCACTGGCCCTCAGGGCGATCTGTTCTGGGATCGTCCGCACCCAATTCGTAGATCCCCCTTTCGTGGCGCAGCGTGGGAACAAACGCGCCTGGGTACACGGCCGCCCGATGGGGTGCGACGCAGCAGGATTCGCTTCCTTCGGCCCCTTGCTCACGCCCACAACCAGTTGATCGCCGTTGAAACGGTTCCGTGACACCCTCCACCTCCATGCTGGATGCGCGACCCCCTTCCACGAATCCGATCCCAGCCCACCAGCGTCGGAGCTTTTGAGCGTTTTCCCTTCAAACTATGCACAAGAACGTCTAGAGAAAAATCTTTTTTTCACAGATCTTTCGGGATCTTGACACCAATCGGTGATGGTGCTAGCTGTAGGCGCCAAACCATCGAAAATCGAGCAGGTTTCCCGTCGGGGATCATGTGGGCCCTGTGCGGCGACGGCGGTTGAGGCAGGCAGGGGCTCGGGGGGAGCACAAGCGCTCCGTTCGTGCTTTTTTGCACGAACGGAGCGTAGGATACGGGTCCCGGCCGGGTGTGGGCGTGTTCGGCGTGTTTCAAACAACGGCACTTAGGAGGTGTTCAATGAAGCTTGAGAGGGCATTCGAAGAACGATTAGAAGAGAAAGGAGTGAGTCGGAGGGATTTCATGAAGTTCTGTGGTCTCGTTTCCGCAGCCATGGGACTGGGTCCTTCCTTCGTTCCCCGAATTGCTGAGGCAATCGCGTCCCCGCAGCGTCCACCGGTCATCTGGCTGTCTTTCGCCGAATGCACGGGCTGCCCTGAATCCCTGCTTCGCACGACCTACCCCTGGATCGACGAACTCGTCCTGGACGTGGTTTCCCTGGACTACAGCGAGACCTTGATGGCGGCTTCCGGTACGGCCGCCGAAGACGCGCTGCATAATGCCGTGCAGAAGCACGCGGGCAAGTTCATCTGCGTCGTGGACGGTGCCATTCCGACCGTCGACAACGGCATGTGGGGCACCATCGCCGGCAAGCCCATGATTGAGATCGCCAAAGAGATCTGCCCGAAGGCCCTTGCGAACATCTGCATCGGCACTTGCTCTTCCTACGGGGGAGTCGCCGCCGCAGCCCCGAATCCTTCCGGTGCCAAAGACCTGGAAAGCGCCTTGGGCGGCACCCTGAAAACTCCCGTGGTGAAGATCCCCGGATGTCCTCCCAATCCCATCAACTTCGTTGGAACCGTCGTGAACTTCTTGTTGTTCGGGAAACTCCCCGACCTCGACGACAAGAAACGCCCGTTGTTCGCCTATGGCAAGACCATCCACGACACCTGCCAGCGGCGCGCGCATTTCGAGGCTGGGGAGTTCGTCACGGAGTTCGGTTCGAAGGAGGCCGAGCTGGGCTACTGTCTTTACAAGGTGGGCTGCAAGGGGCCGGAGACTTTCAACAACTGCGCCATCGTGAAATGGAACGAGGGCACGAGCTGGCCTGTCCAGGCCGGTCATCCCTGCATCGGGTGCAGCGAGCCGAATTTCTGGGACGACATGTCCCCGTTCTACAAGGAAAAATAGGCCGGCAACCCCGTGAGTCACGGGTGGCTGGAGAATCCGACATAGCGACCTATAAGAAATAGGAGAACCATACGATGGCACAGAGAGTGGTAGTGGATCCCATTACGCGCATCGAGGGCCACTTACGCATTGAAGTGGAAGTGGAGAACGGCAAGGTCAAGAACGCGTGGAGCAGTTCCACGCTGTTCCGCGGGCTGGAGCTCATCCTGCAAGGGCGCGATCCCAGGGATGCCTGGCTTTTCACCCAGCGAGCCTGCGGCGTGTGCACCTATGTGCACGCCCTCGCCTCGGTCCGCTCCGTCGACAACGCCGTCAAGGTGCAGATTCCGGACAATGCCCGCATCATTCGCAACCTGTTGATGGGCGCCCAGTTCCTGCATGACCACATCGTTCACTTTTATCACCTTCACGCCCTTGATTGGGTGGACGTGGTGAGCGCCCTCAAGGCCGATCCCAAGAAGGCCGCGGACATCGCCAACAGCGTTTCGCCGGCGGGCGCGGGCGTCAACGAGATGAAGGCCGTCAAGGAGCGCCTCAAAAAATTCGTCGACAGTGGCCAGTTGGGCATTTTCACGAACGGCTACTGGGGTCATCCAGCGTACAAGCTCCCCCCCGAAGTCAACCTGATCGCCGTGGCCCATTACCTTGCCGCCCTCAAGCAGCAGGCACGCACGGCCCGCATGCACGCCGTGTTCGGGGCCAAGAATCCCCATTTGCAGAGCCTGGTCCCCGGCGGCGTGACCTGTGCGGCCGACCTCAACGCCGACCGGATCTCGGAGTTCAAGTTCCTCTGGAAGGAAACCATGGATTTCGTGAAAAACGTCCTGGTCCCGGATGTGGTGGCGGTCGCCGGATTCTACAAGGATTGGGGCAAGATCGGCGGGACTCAGAACTTCCTGGTATACGGGGAATTTCCGCAGAGCGACAAGGAACCTGACAGCATGCTTTTCCCGCGGGGCGCCATCTTCAAGCGCAAGTTCACGGATGTTCAGCCCGTCGACATCGGCGCCATCGAAGAACACGTGAAGCACAGCTGGTACGAGGGCGACAAAGCGCTGCACCCGTCCAAGGGCGAGACCAAGCCCAAGTTCGAGGCCCTGGACGTCCAGAAGCGGTACAGCTGGATGAAGGCTCCTCGCTACAAGGGCGAGCCCATGGAAGTGGGACCGCTGGCACGCGTCCTCGTGGCCTACGGCAAGGGTCACGGGCCCACCAAGCAGGCGGTGGACGGTTTGCTCAAGAAACTGGCCCTTCCCCCGGACGCCCTGTTCTCCACCCTCGGTCGGACGGCCGCCCGTGCCCTTGAGACCGTAATCATCGGTGACGCCATGGAAGGCTGGATGAACCAGCTGATCGACAACCTCAAGAAAGGCGACAAGAAGACCTACACTCCTTACCAGATGCCCCAGACCGGCATGGGCGCCGGCCTCAATGACGTGCCTCGTGGGGCCTTGGGCCACTGGATCGAGATCAAGGACCAGAAGATCGGCAATTACCAGATGGTCGTACCCTCCACCTGGAACCTTGGACCGCGTTGCGCCGGGAACAAGCCCGGCCCCGTCGAGGAAGCCCTCATCGGGACCCCGGTCGCCGATCCGAAGCGGCCCGTCGAAATCCTCCGTACGGTCCACTCGTTTGACCCGTGCATCGCCTGCGGTGTGCACGTCATCGATCCCCAGACCAACGAGGTTTACAAGTTCAGGGTTGTCTAATCCAGCTCGTTCGGATACTTAAGAAAACAGGAGCCTGGCAGCGTTGTTGCCAGGTTCCTGCTTTTTGACGCAGGGCAGTTCCTGATGGAGAGGAAATTTCGAGCCCATGACAAAGCGCATCCTCGTACTGGGAGTCGGCAACGTGCTGCTGCACGACGAGGGGGTCGGCGTTCGGGTCATCGAGCGGCTGGCGGCTGACTATGAGTTTTCGGAGAACGTTGAACTGATGGACGGCGGAACGCTCGGAGTGCGGTTGCTGGATCCCATCGTGCAGGCGGATCACGTGATCGTGGTCGATGCGGTGCGGAACGGGGAGCCTCCTGGGACCCTTTATTTTCTGGACGCGGATTTCCTGGCCAAACGCGTGGCCTTCAAGAACTCGCTCCACCAGGCCGACATGGTGGAAACCCTCGCCTATGCGGAAATGCTGGGCAAGCGACCGATCGCCGTTATCGTGGGCGTCGAGCCCGAGGACATCTCACCGTGGGGTCTGGAGCTCACCGAAATCGTGGCCGCCCAGGTCCCAGAAATGTGCCGACGGGTCCTCGACGAGGTCGAAAAGGCCGGCGGCACGTACCGACGTCGTTCGCCCGAGGAGCCCTCGGCGAAATACTCCACGGATTTGAGGTGAATCGAGATGTGTCTCGCCATTCCAGCGGAAATTGTTGCAATCGACGGAGAGATGGCCACCGTGAAGGTGGGTGAGGCCATGCGGAAGGCCTCCCTCATGCTGCTACCGGAAGCCGGTCGGATCGGAGATTATGTCATCGTGCACGCCGGATTCGCGCTGCACAAGGTGGACCCGGATGAGGCTCGGGAATCCATTCGCCTCCTCCGGGACTTGGCGTCCATGGTGAGCGAGTAGCTGATTTCACTGGGTGGCCGCGGTCTTGTCGGCCTTCGCCTTTTCGCTCCGCTCAATCTCGCCTTCGATGGGCTGATAGAAGTAGGAAAGACGGCCCAAATTGGCCGCTTCATCGTAGGTCAAGAGCAGGTGGACCGTATCGGCGGTCCAGAAAAACTTCAGGTCCGTATCGTCGGGCTTAAATGGGCTCCCATAGCGACCGGCAAGACGATCCTTCATTTTGGAGAAGCTCGGCTTGGAGCTGAAGTACACCATCACATTGTAAAAGCGCCCCTTATAAAAGCCATACACGATCTGATCGACGGTGATCCCCTCGACCTTACGTTCCTCTCCGGGGCGGGAATAGTATTGGTGGTCGCCGTCTTCGGCGATGAGCTTCAGGTCGGGCAAATCGCGGATGTTTGCGGCCCAAGCGATGCCCAGTATCCCCTCCTTCTCCTGCGTCGTCGTGGACGCGTAGTTGAACAATAGGATGCTCACCACCACGAGGGCCACGCACCCGCCTGCAATTCCAAATTTGCTCCACTGCCTCGAGGTCAAACGAATCTCCCTCCCGTTCTTTGACGGGTTCCTTCCAATCCGACGCCGGCGTGACCCTAGACGGGCCCGCCCTCTTCCTCGTCAACATCCGCTTCGAGCACCAGGTGCCGTTGCAGGAAATCGAGCAGGCGTCTCCCCTCTTGAGTTGGAATCCACCCAATCCCGCCGCACTCTGGACACTCGGTCATCGTCCCATGGTTCTCCGCCGGCAGAACGCCCTGCCCCCAGCATCTCCAGCACTTGGTCTCCAGCTCCGGCAGCAACATCCCTACTCCCTCTCCTACCTCCCCTCGCCACGGCGGCCAGAATCTACCGGGGCCGAAGTCCTCTGGCAAGCCCAATTTAGAACTGGGCTTGTCCCGGAGTCCTGGGAAAGGGGATCACATCGCGGATGTTCCCCAGTCCCGTCACGAACTGGACCAGGCGCTCAAACCCCAGCCCGAATCCGGCATGGGGGACGGATCCCCACTTGCGAAGCTCCACGTACCATTGATAGTCCTCGCTGGAGATCGCTTTTTGGGCCATCTGATCGAGCAGGACGTCCAGACGCTCTTCCCGCTGGGAGCCTCCGATGATCTCCCCGATACGCGGTACGAGCAGATCCATGGCGGCCACCGTCTTTTCGTCGTCGTTCACACGCATGTAAAAGGGCTTAAGGGTCCTCGGGAAATGGAGCACGGCGACCGGCTTCCGAATGGCCTTTTCCGTCAGGTACCGTTCATGCTCGGCCTGAAGATCATTGCCCCACTCCACTGGAAAGGTGAACGACTCCCCCGATTTTCGCAGCAACTCGACCGCCTCGGTGTAGGTGATGACCTCGAAAGGTTCCCGCACGATGCGCTCCAGAGTCTCCTGGATCCCCGGCTCGACGAACCGGTTGAAAAAATGCAGATCCGCGGGGCACCGGCTCAAGACCGACTCGACGCAGTGCTTCACCAGGCTTTCCGCCAGCTCGAGATCGTCGTGCAAATCGAAAAAGGCCGCCTCTGGCTCCACCATCCAGAATTCGGCCAAGTGACGACTCGTGTTGGAGTTTTCCGCCCGAAACGTCGGACCGAAGGTATACACACGTCCCAGGGCCAGGGCGTAGATCTCCGCCTGGAGCTGACCGCTCACCGTGAGATAGGTGGGACGTCCGAAGAAATCTTCGGCGAAAACCGACTCGGCTGCCGCGCCCGAGCCGATGATCCGATCGAGGTCAAGGGCCGTGACGCGAAACACGTGGCCTGCTCCCTCGCAGTCACTCGCCGTAATGATCGGGGTGTGCACCAGGAAGAATCCCCTCTGCTCGAAAAAATCGTGGATCGCGAGGCTGAGCCGGTGCCGCACGCGCGCCATCGCCCCGATGGTGTTGGTCCTCGGTCGCAAGTGAGCGATCTCCCGGAGGAACTCGAACGAGTGCCGTTTCTTCTGGAGGGGGTACGTGGCAGGGTCCGACGGGCCGTAGAGTGTGATGGATGCCGCAACAAGCTCGATGGACTGGCCCTTGCCGGGGGATGCGACCAGACGACCCTGGACCTGGATGGCGGCTCCGGTTGAAATGGGCGTCAGATCCCGAACTGGATCGAATCGACCATGGTCCGCCACGATCTGCAGGTTGTCGAGACAGGAGCCGTCGTTGAGCTCGATGAAGCTGACCCCCGCCTTCGAATCCCGGCGAGTGCGGACCCAGCCGGTCACCGTAACCTCCCGATCGAGGTAATCCCCATCTTTCGAAAAAAGCTGCGCGATCGCCACTGCTCCCCTCATGTCAATGTGCTCCTCCCCTCCCAGACCAGTGATTTCAGATCGTCTAGGGTTGTGACCGGTCGTTTACAGGCCCGGTCCTCGCACACGTAGACGGTCGTCCCATCGCCGACTCGTTCGACGCCGCGGACCACACCGCTCAAAACGTCGAGTCGCTCGCCCTCCGATCCAGGCTTGCGCCAGAGCATGACGCGATTCGGATCGAACCTCCCCCGCATCCACTCCAACATGGCTGCCCCGTTCTCGTCGTCCGGCTCCCCGACAAACACCACTTCCGTCGTCGGCCCCAAGGCGAAATCCACGGCATGGAGGAACTGCGTGTAGGCCATCGGATAGTCCCTGACCGTGGCGGCGAAGCGTCGAAGCAATTGATCGGCTCTTTCCTCCAGGGCCGGGTCCCCCGTGAGGCGATGGAGGCGGAGCAGGTTGAGGGCAGCGACCGAATTGCCGGACGGGACTGCCCCGTCGTAGAGCTTCTTGTCCCGCACGATGAGGGTCTCCCCGTCTTTGCCGGTGAAAAAGAACCCACCCTCCCGGTCGTCCCAGAAAAGCTCCAGCATCGCCCCGTTCACCGCCAGGGCCCGCTCCAGATGGGTGACGTCAAAACCCGCCTCATAGAGTTCGAGCAGACCCCAGACAAGGTACGCGTGGTCGTCGAGGTAACCCAGGTGGGCGGTCTCTCCATCGCGGTACCGGCGTAGGAGGCGACCCGAGCCATCGCGGAGGCAATTCCAGATGAAATCCGCCGCACGGGACGCCGCGTCGAGCAGCACCCTATCCCCCAGGGCACGATACCCCACGGCCAGGGCGGCGATCATGAGTCCATTCCACGCGGTGAGGATCTTATCGTCCTTGAGGGGGTGGATCCGCTGCTCTCGTGCGGCAAAGAGCCTGCGGCGCGCGCCATCGAGCCGGTCCCTCAGGGTGTTCGGGGGAATGCCGTGCAGTTGCGCGTAGAGGTCCTCCGGCTTCGGAACATGGGGAATGCTCCGCCCGTGCTCGAAATTGCCCGCCGGGGTGATGTCGAAAAAACGGCAGAAGAGCTCCCCATCGTCAGCCCCGAGGATCGATTTCACCTGCTCGGGCGTCCAGACGTAGAACAGCCCCTCCACTCCCTCACTGTCCGCATCCTCGGCCGAATAAAAGGCTCCCCCGGGATCCGTCATGTCCCTCAGCACGTACTCAAAGATCTCTCGGGCCGTGTCGGCGTGCGCCCGCTCTCCGGTGACCTGATGGGCCTCGACGTACGCCATGGCGAGCAGGGCCTGGTCATAGAGCATCTTCTCAAAGTGAGGAACCAGCCAGCGCTCATCGACTGAGTACCGATGAAATCCCAGGCCGACTTGGTCGAAAATCCCCCCTTGACGCAAACTCGAAAGGGTCTTGTGCACCATCTCCAGGGCGTTCGACTCCGGGTGTCGCCGGTGGTAGCGCAGGAGAAACGTCAGCTGGTGTGGTGTGGGGAATTTCGGGGCCTGGCCGAAACCGCCCCACCGCTCGTCAAAGGCTCCGCGCAGCTGCTGGTAGGCGCGATCGAGGGTCTCCTCCCCGGCCACCGGACCCGCCTCTGGGGAGGGTTTGGGCTGAATGGCCTGCACAACCTGCTCGCCCGCCCGCAGCACTCGTTCCCGATCGTTGGCCCACAGCGAGGCAACTTGTCGGATGATATCCATGAAGCCGGGCATCCCCATCCGACTCTGCTTGGGAAGATACGTCGCCGCATAGAACGGCTTCCTCTCCGGGGTCATGAACACGGAAAGCGGCCATCCGCCGCTACCCGTCATGGCCTGGCACACGTTCATGTAAATCTCATCCACGTCCGGTCGTTCTTCGCGATCGACTTTGACCGCAACCAAGTGTCGATTGAGGAGCTCCGCTACTTCCTCGTCCTCGAACGATTCCCGCTCCATAACATGGCACCAGTGACACGTCGCGTAACCGACGGACAGGAAGATGCATTTGTTCTCCGCCCTCGCCTTTTCGAACGCCGCATCGCCCCAGGGATACCAATCCACGGGGTTGTTGGCATGTTGCAGCAGATACGGACTCTTTTCGTGCATGAGACGATTGGCCATGACTGCGACTCCATCTGGATTGCGGCGGCATCGGACGGCGGGGTGCCGGAAGGCGGGAATCGAGGAAGTTCCCTGCCCGGAAGGGTCACCGTCACGCGGTGTCCGGGCCGGAGGTGAGGGAGCAGGACCGGCTCGCGCCGGGCAGGTCCGGTCCTGCCCCATTTCCGTCAGACTCAGGCGGGCGGCTCGCACTTGGCAAAATCGATGGGCTTCCCGCAACCCTGGCAAACATGAGGCTTGTTGAACTCATCCGAAAAGATTTCTTTTTCCTTACCGCACTCCGGGCACTTGCACACAAAGGACGTGAGTGACTTGAATTTTTCCCAACCAGGGCAATGTTGCGGTGTACTCATGGGCTCCCTCCTTCAATGGGTCGCGAGACGCTCGTTACGTCAGCCAGATGCCGCCCCCGCTCCGAAAGACGCCGGGGCGCCCCTATTTCCCCTCTCAAGCCTAATCCTACTCCTCCACCTCTTCGATCTCCAACCTGCCCTTATGCTTTGTTCCACAGGAAGGGCACAGAATCTCCATCTCGGCTTCAGGGCCGGTGTATTTCTCCCTCATGGTCTCCGACGGAATGAAAGAAACATCTCCGCAAGCGCACTGGGGACATTCGCCGTGGACGACATGCCTGGTTTTCTTTGCCATGGACTCCTCCCTTGTAGGTCATCGATCCGATCGTTGCTCTTTACAGGCGGTATGGTCCGCCCCGGGGAGCCCCTCCCCGTTCATCACCTGGATTTCTTCTTCTTGTTAATGCTTTCAAGCTGCTGAAGCAAGGTGTCCAGTGGGGGTCGTTCGTTGATGTCATGGACATCCATGTACCGGATGATCCCCGCCTTATCCACCGCGAAAACGGCTCGCTCACTGGTGCCGTCGGTGCGCAGGATCCCATATTCCGAGGCGACCTTCCCATGGGGCCAGAAGTCCGAAAGGACCGGGAAGGAGACCCCTCCCATGTGCTCGGTCCAAGCGTGGAGCGAGGGAAGGTTATCCGTGGTGATTCCGATCACGACGGTGTCGAGGGCCTCGAACCGATCGTGGATCATGTTGTAGCCCGGCCACTGCTGAGAGCACACGGGCGTGAAGGCCGCCGGCACGAAGGAGAGGACCACGTTTTTCCTGCCCAGAAACTGGCTGAGGGAAACCGTCTCTCCCTTGGTCGAGGGCAACGAGAAATCCGGCGCCTTGTCTCCGACCTTGACCCGCACCTGGCTGTCGATGGGCTTGAGATAACCCATACGAAAGATCTTTCCCTTGAACTGCTCGGATTCCACCTGCGCCCGAACCGGATCCGCTCCGGCAATCATCAGGACGCAGAGCACCAACAACGCCGATCGTCTCATCTCCCGCAACTCTCCTTCGTTCACTGGCCCTGATTCATCCGCAGGAGCGAATCAAGGAACTGCGCGGGCTCCCCGGGGCTGCCCGCCCTGGAATACACGACCCTCTGCTGCCCATCCCGGGTCAGTTTCACCGCGATGAAGTACGGAGTTCTCACCTCGCCCAGCAACCGATGCAACTTGAGGTCCGGGTCGGGAATCACCGGAAACGGGATGTTGTATTTCTTACGAAACAGATCCACTTCGAAACTCGTGTTTCCCGCGCCAATTCCAAGCAACTTGATCTTGCCCTTCACATCCGGACGTGCGTCGATGAGGGCATAGAGCTCGTTGACCAAGGGCGCCTCCCTCTGGCAATGGGGACAGTACATGCTCAAGACCTGGATGACCACCAGTTCCGCCTTGACCTGAGAAATCTCGAAATCCCCCCGGCCCTTCAGTCCAAGATACTTGAGATGCTCGCCGCTCAAGGGCGCTGGAATTCGTAGGCCGGGGAAACGGGTTCCCTCCGGCGGAGGGGAAATCGTCTGGGCCGAAGCCGCCGCCCCGCACAGGAGCACGACCGTCAGCATCCCGAAGCCCCGAAAGGCACGCATGCGTTTGGACATGTTTGAGACTCTTAGCGAGATTGTGAACCATCGAAGTGGATTCGCGGGCGCATCCCGACGATCCCCGAAGAAGTGGGAGGCTTGCCGGTCGCAACCCACGTCGCGGAGTGCTAGGCCACTCCACCCGCACCGTCCAGCCGGGCTCGACTTTTTTCCATGAACCAGGCCTCGGGATCGACGTAATAGAATTTCAAGTCCGCCAGGAGAACATAGTGCTCACGCTCCTCCGCGATGATCCCCCGCAGAAACTCCTGTTCCATGGCATCCTCGGACCGACTCAGACGATCCTCGAAAAACTGGATGCTCGCGTCCTCGAGCTGCATGCCGGTCTCAATGGCCACCACATCGTCCAGGCAGGCCTTGGGCATCTTGCCATGCTGCTCGGCGATGCGCCTGAGGATGGCCTTCTTGTCCTCCGTCTCAAACTCCACGTACTTGCAGGCGTCCGGCTGCACCGCACCGTGTTTGAGCTGCTCATAGAGCTCCTGGATCCGTTTAAGGTGGTCCGCCTCGCCGTCTCGGAGCATCCTGAAGGTCTCGATGCCCACCTGGTCCGGACAGACCTTCATGGCATCCTCGTAAAGGGCCTGCTTGCGCGACTTCATCTCCAAAGCCGTGCAGAATACGTCCAACGCCTTGTCTTCGGGGCCGGCCATGGTCAACTCCATAAGAAATGGTGAGGAATTCAGGATTGCCACCGTTGCGGTGCGGGATCATGCTGTCGACTCTTAGGGGATCCAATGTCCATCATAAGCGCCTTTCACCCGGGTGTCCATATGCATGTTGCGCGGCGCCCTTGATCACCACCGGAGGATTGTGTTAATTGCCATGGGTCCCGACCGGGGCATCGAAGGCCTTGAGAACGCGAGCCGGGCCGGGATCCAACGAGGAGCCGCCGTGCACGAGATGTCCATCGCACAAAGCCTGTTGAACATCATCCTGGAGGAGAGCTCCAGGCACTCCCTTGCCGTAGTGCGTCAGATCAATCTGCGGGTCGGTGCCATGGCGGCGATTGTTCCGGAATCCCTGAATTTTTGCTTTGAGCTCCTCGCCAAGGGCACACCCGCCGAAGGAGCCCGTCTTGCCATCGAGGAAATCCCCGTGGTGGCGCACTGTGGCGATTGTATGTTCGACTATCGCGTTGAAAATCAAGTCTTTTTGTGCCCTCGTTGCGGCATGCCCAGCCTGGAGTTGGTCAGCGGCCGCGAGCTTTCGGTGGTGAGCATCGAGGGAGAGACAGGAGAAGGCGATGGCTCAGATTAAGGTCCCCGTGGTGCAGAACATCCTGGATGCCAATGAGCGGCTCGCCGCTTTGAACCGGCAGCGCTTCGACGAATCGGGTATCTTCACGATCAATTTGATGAGCTCACCCGGTGCGGGCAAAACCTCCCTTTTGGAGAAGACCATCGAGGGGTTGGGCGGGCGTCTGAAGATGGCCGTCATCGAGGGGGATCTCCAGACGGCTTACGATGCCGAGCGCATTCGCAAGAAGGGCGTTCAGGCGGTCCAGATCAACACGGAAGG
>CAZGQL010000048.1:17491-28335 GCA_964527905.1 uncultured Syntrophobacteraceae bacterium | reverse complement strand
GCACAATGGGGCGAACACGGTAATTTCAATGGGGAAAACCCTCCACTTCCATGCGACACCCCTGATGAGAAGGGTGGAAGCGCTCGGGCATCCAAGAATGACACTTCGCGCCATGAGCATGCTGCCGGCTCCGTCATTGGGATTTTTCTGGCGGGGTTGAGCCCGGAGGAAGGTGAGCACCGGATCGCGTACGAACGGCCGGACATGTGGGGAGCTCGGGTCAGGCCCGGATCGAAATGGCGGCCGCTGCCTTGATGCGACCCGGAAGGCCGCTCCCACGGAACCGGAGGCCACAGGGGGTTCGAGGTTTTCCGAACCGCTACGGCTGCGCTCCGGTTCCGGATGGGGCCTGTTGCAAAGCTCATCGAAGTTGACGGTCTGGCCCTCCGGGCAACAAACCCAATACCGTGCCTGCATCTTCTACCCGCAGGGTCTTGAAATTCGACATCCCTTACGAATCCTTGACCGTGATGGTGCGTCGCGCTGATCCCACGGCTCCCTCTCGCAGGAAGGATGGTTGTCAGCCTGGACGCCCGTCCAAGTGAGCCACTCCAGGATGAGGGGCGTCTCATCCAGACTCTCGGTTCTCAGGTCCATCACGGCGCCATGCCCCCGGGTGCCGCCACGGTGGCATAGCCCATCGAAAGAAGGGTGCTCAGATTCTTCCGCGCGCCAATGCGCCCTTGCGCGCCTATTCGAGACGATTTTTCAGCAATGAGCGACCGAGACCTTGCGGTGTCCGGCAGGCATCGGGGAGAGGGAAGTGATGACCGCGGGGGTTGCGATTGTTGCGATCTTGTTGCATAAGGGTGCCGGAATCGTGACGATGCCGGGCGAGCCGATGGTGGCACCCAAGGGGTCCCAATGGCGCCGTTTCAGCCCCGTTTGGACGAACGGGTCCACCGTGACAGCATTTCCTGCGGCATTCGGCGCCGACCGAGCCGCCCTCGCACCCATCGGGATGGAGAACGAATCATGAGCCCCGCAGCCGAAAACAAAGCGGAAAGCGCTTTTCAATTAAAAGATTTCATACGCCTGGCCAGGGAGGGAAAACACCTGAGGGCCAAGGTCGCCATCGAATTGATCGGCCCCGGTTGCGAGACCGGGTCCTTGCGTTGCTCCGACTGCCAATTCGTCACCTCGACGTATTTCCTGTCGCGCAATTTCTCGTTTGTCTGGGATGAGGAAGAAACCCGTGTGTCCAAGACCGATCTGCTGGGCTATTTTTTCGGGACGGAGATGGAATCCGTTGAAGCCGCCAAGATGATTTGCAGGATGGCCAACGCTCGTTTAAAGAAGGACTACGCGTTTCTCAGAGAAGCCAATATCCAGGTCGAGGAGGCTTTTTTCGACTGTTAGGAGGGCCTCCGACGCCTGTCGAACTTTCCGTTACCCTCGTCCGAACTCCGCGCATCGAAAGGGTTTTCCCGTGCGTCAAGAGGGGACACGTTGGATTGGTCTCAGGCGCACACCCTCACCGGGCTCCCGTTCACGGGGTCCCCCCGGCCGTTCAACCCATCCTGCAATTCGTCCACGATGCGGCGCAGGTTGAAGTGGGATTCCCCGTGGTACTGGAAGTACCGGGCGTTCAGTTCCATGATGAGGACACCTGAGTACGCAGGAAGGAGCTCATTCAAGATCTGGCCGATCGGAACGGCCCCCCAGCCGACGGGCATGTGCGCGTCGCCCCGACCGAAGGGGATTTGATGGGTCTGCCGGGTTTCGTGGTGGTGGACCGCCCCGCCGAAGTTGTCGTGGATGTGGACATGACGCACGAGGTCTCGAACGTCGCGCACCGCTGCGATCGGATCGAAGCCGTAGAACTCGGACGCCATGAAGAGATGCCCGACGTCGAGGGCGATCCCGACGTTGCGGCAGTCGATCTCGCGGACGATCTCCCCCAGCGACTCCAGCGATTCGCCGTAGCAGTAAGGGCTGTGGACCAGGTAAGGGCGGGCGTTTTCAATGGCGATCAAGATTTCGGGATACTCGTTGGCCATGGACCGCAGCTGACGCACTTCCACGTCCAGGAGCCTTCTCGCGTCCATTTCCGAAAGCAACCTGCCGCCGTGGACCGGGAAAAGCTCCTCCGCGATGTAGCGCCCGGCGTGGTAGACCAGCACGCGGCCCCCGATTTCAGCCGTGAATTCGAGACTGGCGCGCAGCACTGCTCCGTGCATCTCGGGCTGGTGGCGGTCCATCAGGTTCAACGGATCGGGTGCGTGCACCGACAACTGAAAATCGTGCTCGCTCAGGGCGGCTTGCGATTCACGCAGCCTTCGCGGGTCGATTCGCCCGTCCCTGATGACATCCAGGCCATGCACCGGGATTTCGACCGCCTCCAGCCCAAGGGCCGCGAAGCGATCCAGATCCTGCTGCAGGGCCTCGAGGCTGCCGTCCACGCGCCCATCGTCGATACGGCTTCCTATGGCGATCACGTCTCACCTCCAGTTTTGAAAGAAGGCCGGCACACCGGAGGTTCGGGCTTCTACAGAACCACCGTCAGCAGAGCCAGGGGGGTCCCTTCGAACACCTTCTCGATCGCGAGGGCCAGGAGGGCCTTTCCCAGAAAGTGACCCGTCTTTTCGATCCCTCTCTCGAAGGGCTGCTGAAACGAAGTTGCCGTCGAATCCAGACATCCATGCCTTTCAAAGATCTCGAAAAAGGTCTTGGAGTTGAGCACGGCGGGATTGTACTGGACCACGATGCTCCCGGTCGTGAGGTTGACAGTGGCCGAGGTCACGCCGGGGATTTCTCCGATCTCGTTTTCCAGCTCCCTGGCCTTGTACACGTTTCCCTTTATCAGCGAGCTCTTGACTCTAAGCCTCCCGGGAACCTCATGCACGTAAACACCCATCGGCCGTTCTCCTATGACTTAATGGAAAGAAAGGTCTTGCATCTTGGATAAGACGAGCACCGAAAGCGTATGCTGTCGACCTCCCGCTTATACGCATGCATGGGACTCTTGCATGACGGACACACGGGCCGTTCCTTGATCTCCTCGCGCCGCTTTCCCGCCGTGAACTGCCTGCCGCACATCAAGCAAAGGTATTTCTGCTTTCCCTGCCGCGTCTTCCCATACCGGTAGTAGGCATCGGCTGAGCACACGGGGCAGAGAATCTCAAGATCGTCTGACCCGGAGCTTGCAGGTTGTTCGGCAATTTTCTTTGAGCATAGCCTTACCAATTGGTGGCACGTGGTTTCAGGTTTCGGTTGCGGATTCGCCATGGCCATCGATTCCCATTCGAGGATTCCAACACTGCTCTCAACCGCCGACCCACGGCCGGGACGCTGTCTCGCTCAACCATAAGAAGCGAGCCGTGTTACAAAACCGTGGCGATGTTGTGACAGTTCAACGTGTTCGAAACGAACAACCGATCGCCGGGCGACTGCCCATGGAGAGGTTTGTTGCTACCGGAAGCCTGCACCTTCCTGACTCAAGATCGAACCCGATTCTGCTCATGTTCTGTGATTCTCAGAAAAATCGAGCGGAAACGGGCGGCATGACGAATTCTTAACCCACCCTTCACGAGTCTGAAACACTCCTGCTTCAATTGTGACAGCGGTTGTCAAACGTTGCCCGACCGACCGAACCCCAAGGAGGATCGACTCGTATGGAATTCTCTCGAAGCCTCGACCCAACCCTTCCGCCGCCACAGCTCCTTTCCAGCCCCTTAGCGCACCGCCTGTTTGCCTGGGCTCGTCCCATCGCCGAACGGGTTTTGCTCATCAGCCGCATTCGGAAGGCCTGCCGGCTCCTGCCGCCGCCCCAAGCCGACGGCAGCGTGGCTGAACGTCTTCTCGACCGTCTCCATGTGTCCATCCAAACGGATGTCCACGACATCCAGGCCATTCCGCGCACCGGTCCATTGGTTGTCGTGTCCAATCACCCATTCGGTGCCATTGACGGCCTGGCTCTTGCCATGATCCTTCAGAGCGTTCGTCCGGATTTCAAGATCCTGGTCAATCACCTGCTGCGCATCCTGCCGCTGCCGGAGCTCCAAGACCACCTCATCTACGTGGACCCTTTCGGCTCCCGACAGGCCAAGCGCGCCAACATCAAGCCCCTTCGGGAAGCCCTCCGATGGATTCAAGCCGGCAACACCCTTGTGATCTTTCCGGCCGGCGAGGTTTCCCACCTTCAATGCCATCAGCGGGCCATCACCGATCCACCTTGGATCGACACCGTCGCGCGCCTGGTTCGCAAAGCTCGAGCTTCCGTTTTGCCCGTCTATTTTGAGGGCGCCAACAGCGTCCTGTTCCAAGTGGTCGGCCTGATCCACCCGCGCCTTCGAACTCTGATGCTGCCTCGTGAGCTACTGAAAAAGCGGAGTCAGACCGTCACCGTGAGGATTGGCAGGCCTATCCCGTTCGAAAGACTTCAACGGTTTGAAAACGAGGCGAACATGACTCAATACTTGAGGCTCAAGACCTACATCCTGGGGACCCGCAAGAACCTGCCGTCCACACAGGCTTCCATCCCCGGGCAACCCAGAACGCCAAGCCACACCATCCCGGTCGCCCCACCGGCCCCCAAGGGCCAAGTCCTCGCGGACATCGATGCACTCGGTCCTCGCCACATTCTGGTCGACACTCCCAAACACACGGTCTACCAGGCCTCCTTCGAAGAAATCCCGACCCTCATGCGAGAAATCGGACGACTGCGCGAGATCACCTTTCGGGGTGCGGGCGAGGGAACCGGAAAAGCCATCGACCTCGACCGCTTCGACGAACACTACACACAGCTGTTTCTCTGGAGCAAAGAAGAAGAGGAAATCATCGGAGGCTATCGATTGGGGTTAAGCGGAGAAATTCTCGATCGATTTGGACCCGAAGGCTTTTACACCAGCACCCTCTTTGCTTACGGCAGGGAGTTTCTAGATCACATTCATCCAGCCATCGAATTGGGAAGATCCTTCGTCGTTCCGAGGCACCAGAAAAGCTACCAACCCCTCATGCTCCTGTGGCGTGGCATCGGGGAATTCATCTCGTCCAGACCTGAGTATGCCAGCCTCTTCGGACCGGTCAGCATCACCCAGGGCTATCATGTTCTGTCACGGGAGTTCATGGTGAAATTCTGCCAACGCAAACGCCCGTCCTACCTTTCAAGTCTGGTGCGCCCCAAGCATCCCCCCCGATGGCGGGGCGGCAGGCTTCGGGAGATGGAGGCCGCGTGTCGACTGATCGAGGATGTTCAGGATCTCTCGGAACTCGTGTCTGAAATCGAGCCCGACCAAAAGGGCATCCCTATCCTTTTGCGTCACTACATGAAGCTCGGCGCCGAGTTCTTGGGATTCAGCGAGGATCCGCTTTTCAGCGACGTCCTCGATGCGCTCATTCTCGTGGACCTCACACGCACAGAAGGGAAGGTCCTGGAACGCTACATGGGCCGTGCGAACGCACTCTCTTTCCTCGCATTTCATCTTGACCGAAACCGGGCGGCCACCGTGTGCGCCTAGTGATCCGTGGCGTCTCCTTCGCGTTATTGATGCGGATTTTTTCGGTATCGGGCATTCTAGTTATAATTTCTAACATAAGATTCGAGATATCAGCCGGCACGGTGCTTATTTGTGTCTCCTAGTGTAACTATATCTAACCCTTCGGAGCCATCTGATGTATATATCATTAATTTGTACAATATCGACCTTTATAATACATTTCATCCAGTAGGCACCATACGTCAGCTCAAATTCTTGACCGATGCCATCTCTGATGCAGAACCTCCACCTTAAACTATAATAACCTTGACAATTCCAATCTTTATCTATATTATGACAAGTGTTTAGATGTCCCGCGAAGCTCTCCGCCGGGCGCATCTGTCGCTTGGGTACGATTCCGGCGATCCGGGTGCGAAGCTTCGGCCGGCGGTGGAATGGCCACGCTGGGGGATGGACGCAAGACAGGACGGGTTCGTCGAAGCGTTTCGCACCATGATGGAGCAGGACCCGTCTATCGAACCCGATGGGTGGACAAAAAGGTTATGAATCCAATCTGTATCGTCGACGATGAAGCGTTCATCTGCTCATCGGTGGCCGGCATTTTGAAAGATGATGGTTATGCGGCTATCGGTTTTCCGGATGCGGAGAGTTTTTGGCGGAAGCTCGACACCATGGAGCCGTCTCTCGTCTTGCTGGATATCTGGCTGCCGGGCGAGGACGGCATGCAGCTGCTCAAACGGCTGCATGACCGGTTCCCCTCGCTTCCCATCATCATGATGAGCGGGCATGCCGGCATCGATGCGGCGGTGGCCGCCATCAAGGCTGGCGCTTACGATTTTCTCGAAAAGCCGCTGCATCTGGATGTTTTGCTCGAGAAGGTGAAGGCCGCCCTCAAGCAGCGACCTTCCCGGAGCGACGCGACTCCGATTCCCGGTCCAACCCTCGAAGTCGTTGGGTCCGACCAGGACATGTTTCCCGGCGCGGTGGAACTGGTCGAATCCTCCACACGGCAGCGGACGCTCAAGGGGAATGCCGTGCTCAACGGGATCGGGCTCTTGAGCGGCCGCAACAAGGGAATCATCCTGAGCCCTCTGGGGGTCGACGAAGGGATCGTCTTTCAGACCCTCGACGGGCAAACCCTGCGCGGTCACGTCACGGCTCTGGCGGATTTTTCCCAGCCTCTCTCCAACCGAAGCTTCTCGGCCAATTCCACCACCCTGGAGAGAGGCAGGCAGCGTGTGCGCACCGTGGAGCACCTGATGGCGGTGCTTTCCATGTATGGTCTCACCAACGTGCTGATCAAGGTGGACGACGAGGTGCCCAACATCGACGGCTCCGCCAAGGACTTCTGTGACCGCATCGTTCAAGCGGGCATCGAGGAGCAGGAGGCCTACACCAAGGTTGCCGTCGTCCGGCGAAAGATCGCCGTGGGCACCGAACGGAAGGAGGAGAAGCATCTCTATGCCGAGCCCTTTGACGGGTTCGAAATCTCCATGAGGGTCGACTACCCTCCCCCCATCGGGGAGCAAGCCCTAACGTTCAATCCCGAGAAGAGTTCGTTCGTCGAAGAGATTGCACCTGCCCGCTCTTTCAACACTTTCGAGAACATCGAAATGGCTCAGAAGCTTGGGAAGGTCGGTGCCGGTTACCTTCATTCCCACATCATCCTCTACGACGGCAAGGTGATCAACACGGAGCTCCGTTATCCCGACGAGTTCGTGCGTCACAAGATCCTGGATCTCATCGGGGACCTATACCTTCTTGGATACCCGATCCGAGGACGCATCACGGCCAACATGACTTCGCACGGATACAATCAGGCCTTGGTCGCGCGTCTGTACCAGGCGATCCTCAGCAACTCCCGGTGACGCAGGTTCAGGCCGCCCTGACGATGAACCGGTTTTGCAAGGCCCTTGGAATATGCGAAACTAGACATACCTTTCCCCGATCGTTGTTCCGACATGCCCCAGGGCATGGGACCGACGGTTGGGCGATCGAGACCGAAGGTTGTGTCCGAAAAGGTTCATAGGATGTTGCCCAGGCTCTTTTGGATCATCAAGCAAAGGAGCTCCGATGAAAAGATGGCTCATTCCGACCTTGTGGATCGTTGTCTCGAGCTGTCCCGTGCCACCGGCTATGGCCGACGATCCCTTCGAGCCCGGTAGGGCCACCCGATTCAGTGTGCCTTTGATCACCATTCCGTTCGGGTCCAACAAGGATCCCGAGCCCGCCCCTCCGAAAGACAAGGAGGACTCCCCCATCATCAAAGAGTTCTTGAAAGAGAAGGATCAAGAGGAAAAGAAGGAAGACAAACGAAAGGCGGCGATCGATAAGAAGATCGACGATGCCATCAACAAGGCATGGGGCAGAGAAACGTCGGAATCGAGCGGAGCACAAAAATAGAAGGGCATCGAACCCCTTCACCGTCCCGCATCAGGTCCCCCATGCGCCCGGGTGTTGGTGACCGCGCCAAGGAGATCTGGGATTCCTCCTTGTGCGCGCCGGATCCATTGGAGCGGCCACAAGCGCCGACCACGCCTGAAGTGCAGCCCCTTGACCCCTTAGTAGAGCGATTTCGTGCCGCCTCCTTCCTCGTTGTCCAGATCCCCGTCCTCCTCCTCGCGAAGCGATCGGTTGACGATTTCTCCCGGCGTGCCCACCTGCGCCCAATCGTAGACAAAGACCGCATCTTCATAGATCAGACGCACACATCCATGAGAAGCCGCATAACTGGGCAGGATCCCTCCGTGGAGAAAATAGTCCCCAAACAATCTCAAGGAGTAGGGCATCCAGGCGTTGCCGTATTTGAACGAGTAATGATCTTTTTCTTTCGAAAGGATCACGAATTTTCTCGCCGGGGTTCCATACCGTCCTGAGGAAATGGGAAACAGATGCTTCAGTTTTCCGTGTTCATAGAGGCCCAGACACTGCTCCCCGATGTCGATCAGGATGAAGCGCGGGACGTGGGAAGCGGCTGGAAGGCGTTCGGGAAGGATTTTGGGCTGGATGGTGAAGTTCAGAGGGACATAAATGAACTCGACGTTGGTGCTCAGGTCGTCCGGACCGTCGATGACGGCCATGGGCTCAAGTCGGTTGATCAGGGCGATTCGCTGGCGATAGAAGTAGAAATCACGGTCGAAGTATTTCACAAAGCGGCAGAAATGACTGATGGACTGCCCTTTGGGTAGAAAAATCTTCAGGCACGGAACGCCGTCCACTTCGACAATCTTACGGTCGGTCGGCCACTTCAGGAGCTCCGAGTAAAGCTTTCGGTCAATCACCACGGGGGCGGCGACGGCGAGCGAACGGAGGCAGCCCAGAAGGGTGAGGCAAACGATACCGAGCCGGAGCGCTCTTTTCCAAGCCTCCTTCATGACGGCCACCTGCACCTCATTGCTCCCCCCGGTGGGCAACCTCTGTGGCGGTCAGAGATTCCGAACGTTCAGCTCCGGCCACCGGCAGCCATGCACAGCGTCATGGCGTCTCCTCCTGAGCTCCCGGCAGGCCTATCCCCCCGTTGCACAGCCGGAGACAGCCGCACCTTCAGCCCGGTGCCCAGTCTCCCCAGCCCCCTGTGACAGAACCTCCGGCCGCACATCCGCCCCCTGAACTGAAACCAATGTCACGGGGACCGGAGCCACCCGGCAGGCCCCTTTTTCGGTCTGCCCTGCCGGGCCATGATACTCGAAACCGCCGACGAGCTCGTGGAAAAAACATCGCTCACGTCACTCGATCGGATGGTTTTCGACCAAATTCCAGATGCCGCACGGACAGGCTCCGGCACAGAAGCCGCAGCCGATGCAGCGGTTGGGGTCGACCACCAGCTCGAAATCGCTGCCATTTTCGCGCTTGGAGATGGCCGCCTGGGGACAGATGCTGATGCAGATGCCGCAGTCCCGGCAGGATCCGCACGAGGAGCACTGGGAGGCACAGTGCTGCACCCCATCGAACTGGACCAGGCGAGGGTCGAAGTATTCGAGACGCACGCGGGAGGGATCGAGGCGCGGACGTTTGCTCCTTTGGGCGGCCCGGCCTTCCAGAAGGTCAGCGATGGCCCGGGCGGCCACGCGGCCAGCTCCGATGGCGTCGGTAAGCAGGCCGAGCTTGACTGCGTCGCCGATGGCGAAGATCTGAGGATCGGACGTTTGAAAGTTCTCGTTCACCGTGATGTAGCCGCGCTCAGTTGCGACGGTTTCTGGAAGGAAGGAAAGCTCCGGCATGTCGCCGATGGAAATGATGATCGTGTCGGCCGGGATGACCTCGCCGGTGGTCAGCTCGAGCCCCTCATCCGTTACCGCCTTGCTGAAGCAGGGCCAGCGGAATTTCGCCCCGACCCGTTCGGCTTCCTCGCGTTCCTTGCCGAAGGAGAGCGGTTCCTGGATATCGATGAGGAGTATTTCCTCGGCTCCCAGTCGGTGAGCCTCCGTCGCCGCGTCACAACCCACATTGCCGGCCCCAATGATGAGCACCCGCTTCCCGACGCGCGCCTGGTCGAGCTTGGCCTCGCGAAGGAAATCCAGGGCAGGAATCAGCTTTTCCTTTCCGGGGATGGGCAGAATGCGCGGTTTCTGGGCCCCGACGGCCACCACGATGACGTCGTAGTCGACCTTCAGATGCTCAAGGTCTTCCTTCGTGAGCTCCTGATGCAGGTGAACATGCGGCAGCGCCTTGCGAATGCGATCGAGCTCGGCCGTGACGATCTCCTTGGGGATCCGTGAGCTGGGAATGAGCGCCGTAATCTTGCCGCCCAGCCCCTGCCGCATGTCGTAGAGAACCGCTTCGTGTCCCATTTGGCGCAGCTGCCAAGCGACCGAAAGCCCGGCCGGCCCGCCGCCGATGACTGCCACCCGCTTTCCGGAGAGGGGCGGCAGATCCGGAAGTTTCGCTTTCAGACTCGCCCGTCCGAGCTGGCTCACGTCCACCGGCAACATGTTGGCCGCTCCCCGGGTGCAGCCCTGCATGCACAGGTTTGGACACAGATACCCACAGACCGTCGCGGGAAACGGGGTATAGGTCAGCGCGAGATCGACGGCTTCATCCACGCGCCCTTCCCGAATGAGCTTCCAGCGCTCCTGCACGGGGATCCCCGTTGGGCAGCTCGCCTCGCACGGTGCCGCAAATTTCTTGTTCTCCCATGTCGGCACGTAGCGGCGCAGGTCACCGTTGGTGATGAGCGGAATGGGGCTCCGGTCGAGATCGGTCAGATCTCCGATGAGCCCTCCCCGGCCCAGCTCCGCATCCCAGACCTCTGAACGGAAGGCGGCCATGGACCGCCGCGGCGCGACGAACTTTTCCTGTGGGGTGCGAGCCGCCAAGAGCTGCCACTGGGTGCGGTCCACGAGCGTATTGAGCAGTTCGCGCCGATTGATGGCCGAAAGAAAGCGCTCGAGGTTTTCGGCCAGCCAA
>CAZGQL010000048.1:0-17474 GCA_964527905.1 uncultured Syntrophobacteraceae bacterium | reverse complement strand
TTCGGCGTCCGTGACGGGGGCCAGCCGTGCATCGCTGTGACTGTAGCCCTTGTGGGGTCCTCGAAAGAAGATCTTGCCTCCGACCATGCCCACGCAGGGTCGATGCCCCAGGATGTTCTCCCGATTCTGGGGGTTGACCCCGCAGACCACCGCGATGCCCCCCGCCATGAATTCGGCGAAGTAGTCGCCAACGGAGCCCAGCACCCAGAGCTCCGGAGGGGCGAACCGTGGATTGTGCTTGGTCATGGTCATGCCGCGGGACCCGATGTTCCCCCCGACATAGATTTTCCCCTGGGCCATCGCGTTGGCAACGCCGTTGGCCGCATTGCCATGGACGACGATTTCGGCCCCGGCATTCAGCCACCCCACGTCATCGGATGCCGGCCCGAGGACCTCGATCCGGGTGTTTGGAAATCCCATGGAACCCACGCGCTGTCCCGGAGGCCCAACGATCTTGACCTCGATGGGCTGGTCTCCTGCCTTCCAAAGCCTTCCTCCGATGCCATGGTGGCCGTAGGCGTGGATTTCAAGTCGCCGATGCCCTTCGGCGACGGCCTGTTGGATCCGCTCTTCCAGGATACGCGATTGCAGCCGATGTCCATCCTCGACACCGAAAATCCGGTGGTATTGCTCCCCTTGCATTGCTGTCTCCATCTGAGGCCGAAGCGGTCAGCGTTCAACCGTCTGCGGGCCTACACCACATATTTGATTTGCAGTCGCTCGGCGGCGTTGAAATCGTTGATGGCCAGGGCATCCGACATTCCGATCGGAAGGGACGTCGACCGCCCCAGGGGCGCCACGATCTTTTTGAGTTCCGTATCGAAGCTCATGTAAACGTCCACGACACGCTCGGCCACTTTTTCGGGGTCGAGTCTTCGATACAATCTCGGGTCCTGGGACGTGATCCCCTTGGGGCAGAGCCCGATGTTGCAAATGTTGCAACGGTCGGACTCCGACCCGAGGCATCCGGCGGCGGCCTGCATGATGTATTTTCCGATCTGAATGCCGCTCGCCCCGAGCATGATGAGGGCCGCCGCATTGGCCGCAAGGTTCCCGTTCTTGCCGATGCCGCCTCCCGCGAACAGGGGGATCTCGTTCTGTTTGCCGACCCTGACGAGATTCAGGTAGCAGTCCCTCAGGTTGCTGGCGATGGGATGCCCCATGTGGTCCATGGACACGTTGTAGGCGGCGCCGGTCCCACCGTCCTCGCCGTCGATGGCAAGTCCGGCCGCATAGGGGTTGCGTGACAGGTTGTTCAGAACGGCAAGGGCCGTCGACGTTCCGGAAATCTTCGGATAGACGGGCACGCGGAACCCCCAGGCCATGTACATGGACTGGATCATTTTGGCGACGGCTTCCTCGATGGAGTACTTGGTCTGGTGGGTCGGGGGGCTCGGGAGGCTCACTCCGGCCGGCACGCCCCGGATGGCGGCGATGAGCTTGTTCACCTTGTACCACATGAGCAGCCCCCCGTCGCCGGGTTTGGCACCCTGGCCGTACTTGATTTCGATGGCGCAGGGATCCTCCTTCATTTCGGGCAGCGCGTGGATGATTTCGTCCCAGCCGAAGTAGCCGCTCGCGATCTGCAGGATCACGTATTTGAGGAATCGCGACCGCAGGAGCCTTGGGGGACAGCCGCCCTCCCCCGTGGCCATGCGCACGGGCATCTTGAGCTCCTCATTGAGATACACGACCCCCATCTGCAGCCCCTCCCACATGTTGGGCGAAAGGGCCCCGAAAGACATGGAGCCGATGATGAGCGGGTAGATTTCGCGAACCGGCGGAATCCAACCGTGCTCCCGGTAGAGACTCAAGGTCTCCTCGGGCGGAAGCACGCGTCCCAACAGCGTCCGCAGCTCGAATTCGTGTCGGCCGGCATCGAGGGCAGGGTCGGTGAGCATCGATATGCGAACGAACTTGATCCGGTCCAGCACGCCTCCGGCCGCCCCATCGACGGCGTTGCGACGGCCGCCGCGCCTCCTTGGCTGGCCGCCCCGGTTGATGTGAAACCGCAGTTTGTCGGCCTCATCGGTCCGCACGGGCAGGATGCAGTCATTGGGGCACACCATGCTGCAGGATGCGCAGCCCACACAGGCGTAGGCGGGATCGGTCCGCTGGCGGATGCCGTGGAACACCTTGAAAACATTGGACTGGGAGGGACTGCCCCCCGGACCGGCCAAAGAAGGGATCTCGACGGTTCGCTTCCTGAAAACGCCCAGTTCGATGGCGTGAACCGGACAAACCGCCGTGCAGCGCCCGCACAGGGTGCAGCGCTCTCTGTCCCAGCGGATCTGCCAGAGCAGGTCCTTGACGCTCAGGCTTGAAGGGGTAATGCTTCCATTTGAGACCATATCCGAAACTCCTGACGGTCCGGCGGGACAACCACCGTGTCGAGATGCATGGGTTGAAAATCGGCACTCTTGTCGCGCACGGGAATGGCGGCGTCCAGGCCGCACATCTCCGACGAGAAGGCGTAGAGTCCCGGGCGTCCGCCCACGACTCCCGGCCGCAGTTTCTTGCGATCCTGCACCATGAAGAGCGACTTGTCGGGAAGGCAGCCGATGACGCAGTTGGGGCCATCGATGATCAGGCGCCGGCACGCATGCTTGAGCTGCTTGAGGAAACCTCCGTCGGGATGGGCCTCCAGGTCACTGTCCTGCAAGGGCGTGATGATGTGCTTGTAGGCTTCGATTCCGAGCCCGAGGCGGTTCATGGAATAGTGCAGGATGTGAGTGAACACTTCCGAATCGGAATTGTACCCGATATAACCGGGGAAGCCCCGCGACATGAGGTATTCTTTGATGGGAACGAAGGCGGTGTTCTCCCCGTTAGTCATGGTCGCGATGCCCTGAATGAAGAACGGATGGCACGCGTAGAGATTGATGGCGTAGTTGGTATTCTGCCGCCCCTGGGCCATGATGACGCGCGCGGCGAGTTCTTTGCGGTCGAGCTGCAGGTACTCGCCCACCGTCATCGGGTCACCGATTTCTTTGATCATGATGGCGTCCGGCCAAAAGCTGTATACAATCATGTCCTCCTTTTCCTCGCCCATCTGGCGGAGCTGGAGGCGGGTGAGCATGAGTCGGAGCCGGATTTCGTCCTCGGTCAGGTTTTCCCAGGATTCGGGATATTCGTAGGCCCGGATGAGATACGTGTCCCGTTTGGGCACCCCCGGAGGCGGGTTCTTCGGCACCTTGATGGACAGCTTATATTTCGTGATGAAGCCGATGTTCATCATGAAATGATCGAGGCGCTTGAGACCATCGTTGGTGAAAATGCCCGAAAGGATCGGGGCCCCCTTCAATTCCTCGAACGGCCCGCCCAGGTCGGACAGGTAGAGCCCGACCCCGGAGCCGTCGTGTCCCTCCCGCATAACATCCAGGGCCTCGATGGCCCGAATGGGAGAAAGGGGCTCTTCACTGGTCAACGCAAACAATCGACACATAGTGGGTCTACTCCCTGAAAAGACGGTCGTGCCCCTTTCCGTCCGGGCGAAACGCGGAAAGGGCCGATGAGCGAAAACAAGCGCGTCCCATGCGGACCGACGTCAAACCCCGCGCGCCCGACCTGGGAAGGGCCATCACTGCGATCAGGAGCGTCATTGCTCCAAGGATTGCCGTACGAAAATCAGCGAAGGCGGGAACGATCTTCGTCCACCCCGGCACCCTGGATGTCCATCGATACCGTCCGAGCTGGGTGTCGGTGCTTCTGCCGTATCGGGTGAGCCGGATCGCCGCTCGAACGCCCCACTGAGGCCGTTGGAGCCCCGTGCTTTCCGGTTCGAGGGTCAACCTTCCATGGATCGTCGTCATTGACAACCAGTTTGAAAAGTTAATAGAAAACGTTTTGGATTTCAAGAAGAGGCGAGTGGGGAAATTCGCCTCGCGAATCGGGGGTGCAGGAGTCAGCCATGAGCACGGCAAGACAGCGCGTGACTTCGGGGGTGAGTCATTTAGACCAGATCCTGGGTGATCTGACCATCGGGGACAACGTCATTTGGTATGACGATTCCGGGAGCCTGGCCGCCGTGTTTTGCCAGCATTTCATACAGGCATCGGAGGCTGAGCACAAACCCATCATCTACGTGACCTTCGACCGATCGCCGAGAAATCTCCTGGAAAAGCTGGGCAGACTCGCACTTCACCCGTCCGTCACGATCCTCGACTGCTTCACGTCGGGCAAAGGAGCCGATGCCCCGACTTTCCTCAGATTCTACGCTGAAAGTGATGTCAACGAGCTCCCCTGCCGGATTGTCCGCGTCCACGAACCGCGGAGAATGGAATGCTTCACCGAAGTGTTGTATTCCGTTCACGGGGAGCTCCAAGGGGATGTGCGCTTCGTTTTCGAGAGCCTGACGGGCATGCAGGAGGTCTGGGGCGGCGAGGAGCACATCCTGAATTTCTACTCCCATGCGTGCCCGCGTCTGTACGAACTGAATACCGTCGCCTATTGGATCATGGAAAAAAGGGCCCACTCACCCCGGCTCCGCGCCCAGATCGGCCAGATCGCTCAGGTAGTGATCGACCTCTCCATCAAGCGCGGAACCACCTCCCTCACGGTCCTCAAGGCGGAGCGGCGCGACCTCGATACCCTCCACCACCCGTTCGTGTACCGCGCCAAGGACCAAACGGTCATCTTCGACGACGAGAGACGGGCCAAAGGCGGCGTCGACATGGGACATCGCCTGCGGGACCTGCGGCAAAAGCGTTCGATTTCTCAGACGGAACTCGCTCGGCTCGTCGGAGTCACCCCCAGCACGATCTCCCAGGTGGAAAGCAATTCGATCCTGCCGTCGCTCCCGGCCCTGCTCAAGATGGCCGAAGTCCTCCATGTCGATGTGGGCGCTTTTTTCCAACCCAAACCGGAGCCGCCCAAGGTCGTCTTCCCTGCCTGCGATGCGGTCGAAACGAAACTCACCGCATTTTCGGAGGATGCCATCCATGTGCGCGCCCTCGCCCCCGCCGATTGTGATCCCCAGGCGGAACCTTTCCTGGTCGAAATTCCCGCCGGCCAGACCCTGACCTCGCACTTCTTCTTTCACAAGGGACATGAAATGGGGTATCTCCTCTCGGGATCCCTCGAAATGAAGATCGGCC
The DNA here is from genome assembly GCA_964527905.1 of uncultured Syntrophobacteraceae bacterium. Classification (GTDB taxonomy): domain Bacteria; phylum Desulfobacterota; class Syntrophobacteria; order Syntrophobacterales; family Syntrophobacteraceae; genus CALBZH01. Next base: position 12,378 of record CAZGQL010000048.1, on the reverse strand, counting down.
CCGACACCCACTCGATCCAGGCCGGGGACGTCATTTACCTCACGGCTGAGATGCCTTCCCAGTGGCGCAACACGGCCGCGACGCCGGCACGGCTTTTCTGGCTCAAACTCAAATGAGGAGGAGCCGGCCGGAGTCCGGAGAATGGTACCGAACGATCCGGGCCTTGCTTGGGCCCCTCATGAGATCGGCACGCGATGCTTGAAATCGTCATTCCGGGCTTCCAGACACTGCGCGTGGATCACCTGGTTCTGGACTTCAACGGGACCCTCGCCCACGACGGACGCCTCCTCGAAGGAGTCCGCGAGCGCCTGTGCGCCCTCTCCCGTTCGTTGACCGTCCATGTGCTGACGGCGGACACCTTTGGCAACGTAGACCGGGAACTCGCCGGCATCCCCTGTCAGGTCGTGGTCATTCCCAGTGGGGACGAAGCAGAAGCCAAGAGGGGTTATGTCCATCGGCTGGGGTGCAGCACCGCCGTCTGCGTGGGAAACGGGCGCAATGACACACTCATGCTGCGCGATGCTGCCCTGGGCTTGGTCGTCATCCAGGGGGAGGGATGTGCCTACGAGGCTCTGGCGGCGGCTGACGTCGTCCTGACGAACATCCTGGACGCGCTGGATCTGATGGTCCGTCCGAGGCGACTCACGGCGACTCTGCGCCGTTAAAGAATGGGGGGAAGCTCCGAGGTGGGGATCAGGGGGATGGGCCCGGCGGGTGGTGCGAACCCATCCCCGGTCTGTTCAAAGCCTTGGCCTTACCGGGATCTGGTGGGACTGAAGCCGGTTGGCGCCCTCCAGGCACAGTACTCTTCCGGCGACACCCTTCCGTCTCCATCTCGATCCATGGTGGCGAACTTGGAAACACCGCGACCCGGCGAGCCTTTCAAAGACGGTCCATAGTTGAACTCGCGAAGGTCACGTTCGGTCAGATACCCCTTCTGCCCAATGTCCGCAGCCTCGAATCGGACCTCGCACGCCCCCATGGACCCGCCGGACATCGTGCGAACGTCCCCGAGAACCGCCGTGGGGGCGAAAGCCACCGAAAGCCCGAGCATCACCATCAAAGCCAGAAAGCCCATTTCCATTCTCATCGCCGTACCTCCTATACGAAACCGACGGGTATCTGTATGCACCGCCGGCATGCGCGTCGTAACGGCTCAGCCTTGGGATGCAGACGGACCCGTTCGAATTCATCTCGGGGCCGTGCCCCTCCTCCGTTCGATTGGAGCGTTGATAGGCCGAGCCATCCGGATACACCAGTAATCATAATGATCCTCACCCTCGGGCGCAAATCCGAGCGGCCCGGAGCGCTCCCTACGCCGAGGTCCTCACCCCTCATGCAAGCATTCGGGTGAGACGCCGATCTCCGGAGAGTAAACGCATGGGCTGATGCCGACGCGCATTTCGAAGAGAATTGGACCCAACACTGAAACAATTGCTAGCACGATGACCCACATGTTCGTCCTCCTTGTCCGCGGGATGGTCCCATGCACTCGATGGACCCATCCTGGCAAGAAGGCTGCCAAGAAGCATTTTTGCCCCAACGAGACGACCGGACCGGACCTCATCGCCTGGGAAATCCTCTGGAAATATGGCTTCGCGGATGATCACGGTCCGACCGAGTTCCCGGCAAGCGAGGATTCTATGCCTCCCCAGGACCTTTGATGAGCGCGACCGTTAACATTCTTGTAAACCTTCAGGACACGAAGGTAAGGGATCGCCAAACCCCACGTGTGCGGAAATCAGGCGGCGATTCCCCCTGCGGCTTCATCGGTGTGTGCACGGTAGGGCCGGCGGGTCTATCCCGACCCACGTCCCCGATTTTTGGGCACCTTTCGTCTTCGGACGCATCCTAAGGACACCGCCACAAAGTAAGGTGACCGAACTGGAGACGTCATTCCCGCGAAGGCGGGAATTTAGGTGCCTGCGATCGACTGGACCCCCGCCAGAGGCATGCGGGGATGACGTATGCCAGGGATGGTCACCTTATTGTGTGGGGCTGTGCGAAGCCACCGGTCAGGAAACGACACTGGAGATCCCTGCCGAAAACACTGTATCATCTCGCCAGAGGTGTCGATCTTGGTTGGCAATGGCTTCAAGGAATCCCGATCAAAGGGATAAGCGCAGACGAGGGAGATATCAGGAGCCGTTCGATGGGGAGCATTTACAAGGCGCTCATGCGAGCCGTTGAAGAGCGGCAAGTGGAGCGTGTGATCTCGACTCCGCCGCCACTTGGAAACATCGCGCCAAATCCTGACAACACGGATGCCGTCGAAGATATGGTGGCGCTTTTTCAGGCCATCGAGTCCCTCCCGATCTCAGCAGGTCGAAAAATCGTTCAATTCTTCGGATCCCACGATGGAAATCGGGCGAGGGCGCTGGCCAGAGAGTTTGCGTTGAAGGCCGCCGAGACGTTCGATCTGGGGGTAGTCCTTGCGGAAGGGCGCGAACCGGAGGCCCGCATCGAGGATCGGGCACCATTCGGCAGCTTGTTCAAAAGGATTCAGGAAAGAGGCCCTCGGACCCTCGGAGTCGCCAAGCCCTCCCAGGCAGCAGGCATCCGACCCAACTTCCAGACAACAGATGATCTCAAACCGCTTTGGGCTCCAAACGGCATTCCCACCGCCGCGGGAACGGCCTCGTCTCCCTGGAGCAAACCCTTCGACCTTGTGGTGGTCTCAGCCAGCATGGAACAGACATCCGGGGCTTCGGTCGTTTGCCCCAACGCGGAGGCGCTCGTGCTCGTCTTCGAATCCGAAGACACCGCCTCGTCAGATCCCTCCAGGCCAAAGGAGCTCGGCCTCACCTACATTTTGGAACTCATCGGACAGGGACTGCTCCTGCCCCAACAGTCCTTCTCGTACCTTGGAAACCCACTTCTGCTGTTGACAGCCCCCTCCACACGTCACCGTCCTTGATTCACAGATGCAAGACGCTGCGTCCCGCCTCAGTGGGGCAGGTAGACCTCAAAGTCAGTCGGGATTCGCGGCGATGCGGCCGGCGGTTCCCCCCGCCCGATTTTTTTCCTGGCCTCATAACAGGCCTTTTCATCCGCCAGGTAGGTGCTGTGGGTGAGCTTGATGGAATTGCCCGGCGTGAACGCGTCGTCGTCCCCATCGTAGTGCTGCAGCTGAATGCTGATCGAATGGCCCACCGCATCCTTGAGGGACCACTTCCAGATTTTCAGGGTTCCGAAGGGATTGCCCCGCCACTCACTGGGCTTGCCATATCGTTTCTTCAGAGCCGCGAGCACCCGTTCGTAAAACGCGACGTCGTCCTCCTGGTACTTGAGCTTGATCCTTACAATTCTTCCCTTCTCCTTGCAATTGCCGTACACTACATAGCCGCTCTCAAAACCCGAGACAGGCTTGAGGGGTGCCCGCATCAGAAAATCTGCCCCTCCCAGCGGCACGGCGGAGCCCAGATCCACTTTGTCGGCCACATCTGAAACCGGGATCCCGACCGAGATGGATGCGATGCTCCTCGGCGCATCAAACGCCATGCCCAAACCTTCCATTCCGACCAGGAGTCCCATGACCAGCAGGCTGCCAATCCGCGACTTTCTCATCACGTTCTCCCGTTTTATCGATTCCTGGGCTACGGGCGAACCACGGGTTCCCGGCCATTGGCGAACCGGCCACGGAGACCGAGAGCGAGGGCATCCCATGCGATACCGACCGCAGTCTACATGAAATACCGGACCAATGACTCTGTCGCCCGATTCACTTGATTCTCTCCGAGTCCCTCGCATTCGTCAAATCGAAACGACTCCCGAGGGACACACCCTGTTGTCGAACCCATGCTCCGTTTGATCATTCGAGTGGAGCGCCACGAGGACCATCATGCTGGATATCGATCGAGTGGAGAAGGGTGCCAGGATGGCTGGCGAGGCCATTCTGGAAGTTTACGGTACGGAGTTCACGGTTGAGGAAAAGGAAGACCGCTCACCGTTGACCCTCGCCGACATGAGATCTCACGCCATTTTGACCCAGGGCCTGAAGGAGTGCACCCCTGACATCCCGGTTCTTTCCGAGGAGGGCAAGGCGATCGACCCGGGTCTCAGGAGATCCTGGGATCGCTTCTGGCTTGTAGACCCCCTCGATGGGACCAAAGAATTCATCAAACGCAACGGCGAATTCACCATCAACATCGGTCTGATCGAGGAACGCGCTCCCGTGCTGGGGCTGATTTACGTGCCCGTTCAGGATGTCCTTTTCGTGGGTGACGTTCGGGAAGGGTGCTGGGAAGTCGTGCGTGGCAACCGGCGGCGCTTGACTCTCGACCCTACCCGAACCCAGGAGCGGATCCGAGTGGTCAAGAGCCGCTCCCATCCCTCGCCAAACCTTCAAAGCCTGCTGGAAATCCTGCCCCATCACGAAGTCGTCACACGGGGGAGCGCCCTAAAGTTCTGTTCCGTTGCGCGGGGCGACGCGGATTTCTATCCCCGATTCGGACCAACCTGGGAATGGGACACGGCGGCGGGCAACGCCATTGTCCTTGCGGCAGGAGGTGTGATGGTGGATCCCCACGGAAGGGAATTCCAATACAACAAGCCGACGCTTCTCAACGGGCCCTTCCTCGTCGCCTCCAGCCTGGAATGGCTTCGTGAGAGCGGACTGCTCGATCGAGCAGCCGAGCTGAGCTCATCCGAGCGCTAACGCACGAACCGAAACGGTTGGCCTTGGGATGGGCCCCTTTCCTGGGTTGCCGTGGTCCGAGCGGCCGTACGGTGGGAAAGGGTCCCTCCCCGCCTGACCACCCCGACCGGGCTCCCGTTGCAACGAGCCCCTCGATGGCTCCTCACACCGGCCACGCCCTTCCCCCTCACACATCTCCCTCATGCGGCCTCCATCCTGCCGGTGATCGTGCCACGGTCAGGACATAGACCCTCGAGACTCCGGCGTTTCTCAACGCGATCGCGCAAGCCGTGACGGTCGATCCCGTGGTGAGGACATCGTCGATCAGAAGCAGGGTCCGCTTGCGAACGGCCTCCACGTCACCGACCCCAAAAGCGTCTTTCACGTTGGTCAAACGCTCCTCACGGTTGAGCCTTGTCTGAGGCTCGGTCCATCGGACTCTTCTGAGCGCGTCGTGGCGCACCGGCAAATGGAGCCGCCGGCCCAGGGCCCTCGCAAGCAGAGCCGACTGGTTGAATCCCCGCTCCCTGACTCGCCGGACATGCAGGGGCACGGCGACAATTCCGTCGGGAGTCGCAGGATTCCAGACGGTCCAGCACTGGGCGAGCAACTCCGCGAGTGCCGGAACCCACACCAGCTTTCCGCCGAATTTCACTTCGTGGATGCGCTTCCGCACATCTCCCGAGTAGAGCGCGGCCGAGCGGGCCTCGTCAAAGGCGGGAGGACTCAGCACACAGGAACCGCACACATGATCCGATCCAGCCGGAGCATCCAGGTACGGGTGTCCGCAGACGGGGCAAATCGGGGATCGAATCCAGGGGAGGCCTTCCCAACAGGACTCGCACCATGAGTGCGCCGCATGCCCGTGTCGGACTCCAAGACACCCCGCGCAGAGCCGGGGCACCAGCAGGTCCACCAACGAGGCACCCAGCGCCCGGATCATCCCAACCGGATCCATGGCTTCCCCCAAACCGCACTCAGTCGAGTGCGTGCTGAGGCATAGTGAGTTGACGAAAAGCGCTGAGCTCCTGGTGCAGCGTTTCCAGAAGCGCCTCAATGTCATTCAATTCGCCCGATGTCGCGGCCGCTTCGATTTGGCGGGCGATCTCCTGAACTCCTTCGGCACAGATGGTCCCCGCGGTTCCCTTCAGAGTGTGGGACGTCCGCTGGAGAGCCATTCGGTCCCTTTGGCTCAATCCGACCTCCAGCGCCTTCACATGCTTGGGCACGTCGTTGAGAAACATCCCGACGATATCGGTGAGCAGCCGCTCGTCATTGCCCAGCATGGAAAGCAGTCTGTCTCGGTGGAAGGAGGCCGGGCGGCTCACGGCCGTCGCCGGATCCGGACGCGCGTCCTCGGACGTCGGCATCTCTCCGCCGAGATAGCGGGAAAGAACGCGTGCCAGTTCGTCGATGCTGACGGGTTTGGCGACATAGTCATTCATTCCCACCCTCAGGAACCGTTCTCGATCTCCTTTCATCGCATAGGCGGTCATGGCGATGATGGGGATGTCGTGTCGGCGGACCGAAGAGGACGGATCCCGAATGATCCTGGTGGCTTCCACCCCGTCCATGTCCGGCATTTGAACGTCCATGAGCACAAGATCGTAGGGCAGGGCTTCCAGGGCCCGCACAGCCTCGATGCCGTTCGAAACGGCATCCGCCCGATAACCGAGACGGTCCAGGATCTTGAGGGCTACCGTCTGGTTGACCGCGTTGTCCTCGGCGAGCAAGATTCGATACCGTCCAACCTGGCTGACGCTCCTCGGCGGGCTGTTGCAAGCCCGAAACCTCATGTCGCAACACCCCATCCCATGTCCCACAGCGCTTAGAAGCCCTCGATGCAACTGCGCCCGTTTGACGGGCTTGGTGACACAGGCCGTAAACAACTCCTCGGTGGATCCGTCGGCCTCCGGTCGGTACCCCACTGGGGCCAGCAGGATCAGCCCCGATGTCTTCAAGGCCTCGTCTTCCTTCATCATCCTCCCGAAACGCACCCCGTCGACATCGGGCAACTCCAGACCCAGGATGGTGACCCGGAATGGATCCCCGTCCTCGAACGCCCGGCGCAGGGCGCTCGCTGCGTCGAACGCGTTGGCGACGGCTTCGGGTCTGCATCCCCACTCCTCCAGATATTCCACCAGAATTCTCCGACCGGCCTCCACGGCTTCCGCCACAAGCACTCGGGCACCCACCAGGAGATCTCCGGAGAGACTCACGCTCGTCGTGTCGGCCAAGCGGCCCAGGGACACGGTGAACTGGAACTTGGAGCCTTTCCCCACGGTACTCTCGACTTCGAGGGTCCCGCCCATCATTTCGACCAGCCGCTTCGAGATGGACAGCCCCAAGCCCGTTCCTCCGTATCGCCGTGTGATGGAAGCGTCGACTTGGGTGAACACTCCGAAGATGTCGGTCATGCGGTCGGTCGGAATGCCGATGCCTGTGTCGGAGACCGTGAACCGGAGCACGAGATGCGAATCGGTTTCCGCCTGAACTGCGGCTCTTACTTCCACATGCCCCTGCTGCGTAAATTTGACCGCATTTCCGATGAGATTGGTGAGAATCTGGCGAAGACGCCCGGGATCTCCGTTCAGAGGCGAAGGGATCCCGGATTCGATGAAGCACGAAAGCTCGAGACCCTTTTCGGCGGCGCGAACCGCGAAGAGATCCACCACGTCTTCGACCACGGTGCTCAAATCGAACCCGAGGGATTCGAGTTCCATACGCCCGGCCTCGATTTTGGAGAAATCGAGAATGTCGTTCAGGATTCCCAGAAGCGATCGGGCGCTGCTCTCGACGACCCTGGCGTATTGAAGCTGCTCCTCGCTCAGGGGAGTGTCGATCAGAAAGCCGATCATCCCGAGAATACCGTTCATGGGGGTGCGGATTTCATGACTCATGTTGGCCAGGAATTCACTCTTGGCGACATTGGCCACCTCCGCGCGCGCCGCCATCGATCGGGCTTCCTGGATGGCCTTCTGGAGGGCGCGGTTGGCTGCCTCCGCCGAATCTTTGGCCTCCTGAAGTGCCATTTCCGCCCGCTTACGGTGGGAAACATCCCGGATCAGGCCTTCGATCCCCAGCACATTCCCGGCGTCATCGTGAAAATAGTGAGCGTTGAACGAGGCATGCAATGGGGAGCCATCCTTTCGCAGGAGCACGGTCTCGAAATCGGTGACATGTCCGTTGGCTTGGAGCAGGGCTTTGAGTTTTCGCCGGTCTTCAGGATTCCTCCAGAAGGTGGGCGCGTGCGCCCCAAGAATCTCATCGAGGGACCGATAGCCGAGAATCCGCACGGACGATGGAGAGGCCATGACGATCCGGTCGTTGAGATCCGTCCGGAAGAAGATGTCCTGAATGTTTTCAACGACACTGCGATATTCCCTCTCTCGCCGACGGAGCGTGTCCTCGACCCTCCCGCGCTCGGTGACGTCATGAAGGATGCAGAATACAAGCCGCCGCCCGTTCCAGACGAGTGGCATGCTGTAGATGTCGAGGTCGCGCTCTTCCCCGGAGGAGAGGCGCTGTCGAATCGTCCGGTGGGCGCTCACGAAATCGACCAGGACCTCCTCTCCCGAGCCGGGCGGACCGGGATCTCTCACTCTGGTCTCCAGCGCGGTTTCCGAGAGCCTTCGTCCGATCAACCCCGAACGATCGCAGGCGTAATAGGAACCAGCGGCCCGGTTCGCATCGACGATCCGCTCCGTTTCCTGGTCCACCAAGAGCATGATGGCGGGATTGTCCTCGAACATGCCGCGATACCGTTGCTCGGACTCCAGAACCATCCGCGTCGTGACCTTGAGCCGATGCTGCGCGAGGAAGAAGCCGACCAAGAGGAGGGAGATCATCAGGGTTGCGGCAACACCCAGAAATCTCGCGATGTTGGCCTGCCGCAGGCTCTCGAGGATGATCACCGACATCCCGTCGATGTGCAGCGGCCTCCTGAAAACCCGATAGCTCCCTCCCCGGAATTCGCAACGCCGGCCGTGGTAGACTTCTGCGCCGAAAGCGCTCTCCTCCGGGATCCTGCCGAAACGGCCCGATTCGAGCAACCATTGACGCGTATCCCTGGAGAGGGGCCAGAGGGAAATCAGGCGCATCGACGGGTCGGTCGATGCCAGGACCATCCCATGGGCATCCACCACAAGACCGAAATCCCCGGCATCCACGCTTCCAGGGAATTCCTCGATGCTCACCTTGACCACGATCACGCCCCCCACCTGCCCCAGGGGATCCCGCACCGGAGCGCTGACGAAACAGCCCGGCACGTTGGTCAGCGCCCCCACGCGCACCTCGTGACCGCTCGCTCCCGATCGAGCCCTCACGAAATAGGACCGATCCCCGAAAGCCTGACCGACCACATTGGCAGGGGCATGGCTGGAAGCCGCCAGAGCCTTACCGTCGGAGTCCAGCAGAGTGCAGATGGAACCGGGAAGTATAGGCTGATGGGCACTGAGGAGCGCTTTGAGCTTTTGAACGTCCGGGATCGGGCTCAGTATGCTCCAGTCGAGGGAAAGGGTGAGGGAAAGGCTTTCCGCCAGCCTTTGCGCAAGCTGGATACGCGATTCGAGCGATTCCTGCGCGCGTTCGAGTCGCGACTCATAAAGTCGGATTTCGTGGCTCTCTCCATATTCACCCAGATAGTGCGTGGCCATCCATCCCAGCGAGATCACAGCGACCAGGGTCACAAGGAGCCACCGGTCGTCGCACGAGACCTCCATGTCCTGAATCCGCCCCAGATTGTCCCGCTTGAGTCGACAGTAATGCCGCCACAGGATGAAACACAACACCACCGATAGCAGGGCACGAAGAAAGGGAACGGGAAAGCCGAATGTCCTGAGGAAGGTGGACTCGTTGAATACCGATGCGGGCCAAAGGGCAGCGGAAGGAACGACCAACCCGACGGTCAGGGCATGGCACGCCATGACGACGGCGGCGGCTCTCAGACACCTGCCCGCCGGGGAATGGATCCCTCCCAGGCGCCAGAGTGCCCAGGCAGACCAGACCCCTCCCGCCAGCCCAAAGGAATAGCGGACCGCTGCATGGAGGCCGTCAAGTCCGGCCTGTGCGCCCAGAGCTGTCATCAGGCCCAGGGGCAGGTAGACCCACAAACCCGCGACCCAACCCGAAAGGGATCGGGCAACGGCACGACTGAACTCGATCAAGAAGGCGAAGGCGCCCAACAGCAGGCCGAATTGTAAAACTCCGGTGACGAAGTGGTCACCGAAGCTGACCACCAGCACTGCCGTCAGTTCGTTGACACCATACGTCAGCCCAAAAAGGCTGAGCCAGTGCCAGGGGACCCCGGGGTCCGCTTCCCGTTTTGAGGCCCTGCTGATCGCCCCCAAAAGGATGAAAGCCAGCCCGTACACGAAAAGGACGTAATCCATCTGCACCGCAAACGGATCAGGACTCATGCGACGGTCTATCCCTTATCGGGCGCGGCTGACTGCGGCCGCTGACAGCCACGTCGGCAGTCAGGAAAAGACGCAGACGCCAACAGCCTTTCGTCGAATCCGCCTTGGAACAGAGCCCCGGGACAAAGAGCCACCGAGCCTGTCGGCAGGAGATGCCGGCCGCCCACCTGGAAGGTCCGACTTAGGCCACTTTCTCGAGCACAATGATTTCCTCGGAACTGAGGACTCGATCGATGTCGAGCAGGATTTTGACGCCGCCGTTCATTTTGGCCATCCCGAGGATGTAGTCCGTGCGCAGGGAAGTCCCGAATCTGGGCGTGTCGGCGATGTCGTCGTTCTTGATGTTGAGGACTTCCGAAACGGCGTCGACCACGATTCCCATCATGACCTTGCCAGCCTCCCCGGCGATTTCCACCACGATGATACAGGTACGCTCCGTGTAGTCCATTTGTTCCATGCCGAACCGCAGCCGCAGATCGAGCACCGGAATGACCTTTCCCCTCAGATTGACCACCCCCTTGACGTACTCCGGGGTCTGGGGCACCGGTGTGATGGGCATCATGCCGATGATCTCTTTGATCTTCAGGATGCCGATGCCGTATTCCTCCCGGCCGAGGGAAAAGGTGAGATACTTCCCTTCCCGATCATGCATGCTCTTGACTGCCTGATTCATGACGCCTGTCTCCGTCTTCATGTTTCTCCGTCTCCTTCGTGATGGGATCGCTCCGTGGACAAAGAGCCCTTTGGTTTCCCGGCGGTCGGGGTGGATCAAACCCAGTTGCCGCCCGGTCGAACGGGATCCATTTCGGAGGGCCTACATGCAAATACTGATCCAGCATACAGGGAGCTGGAAAGGCTGCCGGGGAAACGCGGGGGACGGAGAGGGCGGATCAAAGGAAGGCCGGCGCGCTTCCACAGGGAAAGCGCGCCGCCAGGGTATTGGAAAGCGTGACGGTCCCGGGATCGCGATACGGTTTTGGCTTCATTGCCGCTTCTTGACGGCCGCGGCCAGCTCGTCGACGACCTCCGATACCGGTTTGAATCGATGTGGAAACCAAGTCCGTAGAAAACTCGCGTCGGCCACAAGCTCGGGTGGGTCGCCCGGGCGGATCGGTTGTTCATGGACATTCACTTTGAACCCGAGAGAGCGCTCGACGGCGGTGAGAAGCTCCCGAACAGATGTCCCCGTCCCGAGGCCCACGTTGGAAACCAAGCGCTCCCGGGTCTGGATCACCTCAAGGGCCTTCAGGTGCGCCAAGGCGAGATCCATGACGTAAACGTAGTCCCGCACGGCCGTTCCGTCCGGGGTCGGATGGGTCGTTCCAAATAGGTTGAAGGGCAGCCCCTGTTCAGCGGCGCGCATCAGGTTGGGAAGCACGTGCGTTTCCGGTTCGTGCCGTTCGTAGATCTCGCCGTCCGGATCGTTTCCCACGACATTGAAATAGCGCAAGACCGCGAATTGGATTCCCGCGACCGGGGCCACGTTGAAGATGACCTGCTCGCACTGCAGTTTGGAGAGGCCGTAAGGATTCGTTGGCAACTGGGGATGATCTTCCCGGATGGTCGGTGCCTGCGCATTTCCGTAGGTGGCGCAACTGCTCGAGAACACGAGGTACTTCGTTCCGGCACGTTTCATGGCCTTCAACAGCGCGATGGTACCCCCGACGTTGTTCTGGAAATACTCCTCGGGCAGTCGCGTCGATTCCTCCACGTAGGCCTTGGCCGCGAAATGGATCACCGCATCGACCCCGAATCCCTTGAGGGCCTGGAACAGGGATTCCTCGTCGCGGATGTCTCCAAATACGAACGGCCCGAACTTGACCCATTCCGCCCACCCGTTGGAGAGGTTGTCGAAGGCGATGGGGGTATGTCCGGCTTTCTTCAGCAGTTTCGAGGTGTGGGAGCCGATGTAGCCCGCCCCTCCCGTCACAAGGATTTTCATGGTGTCCTCCCGAATGAGATGCTGCGATCCACCTGGTTTTCCTCGGGTCGGGCGAACACCCGCCCGGTAAGACTGTTTATCACAGTTTGTGTCGCCGGGGATAGGTTCTTCCCATCCATCGCGGGTGCGGGAGGGATGGCCCGCCACTCATTCCCTTCAAATTTTTCCGGTTGTGAGCTAGTATCATAAGGCAGGGCTGCATGGCCCCATCCCCACTGTCGTTTTGGAAACGTGCGGCACAATCTTTCGCCCCGAGGAGCCCACTGGATGGAGACGCCCGTTTTCGAGAGGTCGGGATACCGGTTCAAGCTGGTGAACATCGAGTGCCTGCCTCATTCGACCCATTACAACATCCTCATGGACCTCGACTCTCCGATCGAGGA